>JAQTXD010000027.1 GCA_028688955.1 Desulfuromonadaceae bacterium | reverse complement strand
AAAGGGAGATGGGTCATGAGTTGCGCGCCGTGCCGGAAGTCACCGATTTCCAAACCTACATCGGGACAAAAGCCCCGTTCAATTTCAACGGACTGGTGCGGCATTATTATCTGCGCAAAGGAGCCGCTCTGGCCGATATCCAGGTCAACCTGCTTCCCAAGGATGAGCGCAAAGATCAGTCCCATGCCATTGCCAAACGTATCAGGCCGCTTGTCAAGGCGGTTGCGGACAAATATGGGGCACGGGTAAAGGTGGCGGAGATTCCTCCGGGTCCGCCGGTACTGGCAACCCTTGTCGCCGAAATCTATGGGCCGGATGATGCGACACGGGCGGGAACAGCTGCAAAGGTTAAGGCTGTCCTGGCCAAGACTCTCGGTGTGGTTGATGTTGATTGGTACCGGGAAGCTGACCAGGCCAAGACAACGTTTGTGGTTGATCAGGAAAAAGCCGCCCTCTCCGGTATTGCCGTGAATGACGTTGCCAGAACGCTGCGCATCGCTCTGGAGGGAGAGAACACCGGACTGCTGCATCTGCCAAAGGAAAAAGAGCAGGTGGCAATCAATCTGCGCCTTCCGGTCGGTCAGCGCAGTTCTGCCGACGCTCTCTCTTCCGTCTATGTTCCCGGCCCGAAGGGGAGTGTGCCTCTTTCCCAGCTGGTGCGGTTAAGCAGTAGCAGTGAGGAAAAAACCCTCTATCGCAAAAACCTCAAAAATGTGGTGTATGTGACCGCTGATGTCGCCGGTGAGATTGAGGCACCGGTATATGCTATTTTGAAGATGCAGAAAGAAATTGATGCCATACAGTCCACAGACGGGCATAAAATTGAGGTGCTGGCATCACGTCAGCCCTGGAGCGAAGAGCATATCGGCATGAAATGGGATGGCGAGTGGCACATCACCTATGAAGTCTTCCGCGACCTTGGTATCGCCTTTGGAGCGGTTATGGTGCTGATCTATATTCTGGTCGTTGCCTGGTTCAAGGACTTTACAACGCCGCTTGTTATTATGGCGCCTATTCCGTTGACCCTGATCGGGATTCTGCCGGGACATGCGGCCTTCGGTGCTTTCTTTACCGCTACGTCCATGATCGGCTTTATCGCCCTGGCGGGGATCATCGTGAGGAACTCAATCATTCTGATCGATTTCGCCGAAATGAAGCGTCGTGAGGGGATGGCCCTGGACGAAGCGATCATCGAGGCCGGCGCCGTTCGCTTTCGCCCCATGCTGCTGACCGCTGCGGCAGTTGTGGTCGGAAGCTTCGTAATCGTTTTTGACCCGATCTTCCAGGGGTTGGCAATCGCCATGATGTGTGGTGAAATTGCCTCAACAACCCTGTCGCGCGTGACGATTCCAATCCTTTACTATATCGTCCAAAGCTGGAAGGAACGGCATCACACAGAAGAAAATACGGAGGAGATATAATGTTCTGGAACAAAAACAGGGAAATATCACCGGAAGGACGTGAGGTCAGCGAACACTGTCAGGCAGAAGCCGAACAGCTGTACCGCTCAGGAAAATATCATTGTGCGGAAGCCGTGCTGGAAACTGTACGGAGAAATTTCTCTCCTGATCTGCCGGAATCAATAGTCGGCACTGTCTCCGGTTTTGGCGGTGGTTCCAGTTCAGGGTGCATCTGCGGTGCTGTTTCCGGCGGCACCGTTGCACTGGGGTTAGTGCTGAAGGACAAAAAAGAGGTTACTCATCTCACCAAAGAACTTCACACCTGGTTTAAGGGAAAATATGATGTGACCTGCTGCAAAATTATCCGCCAGAACCACAAAGGCGCCTGTCCGGTGTTGACGGGAGAAGTCGCGGGAAAAGTGGCGGAAATGCTCGGCAGTAAATAGAGTTGGAAAGGAAAACAATAATGAATGATCTGCTTGTAATGATCGCTATTCTGGTGTGCTGGGTTGTTCTGCAGAAATATATTCTGCCCCGTCTCGGTATCTCCACCTGAATGGCCGATTCATGCGACCTCGGGGACCGAGGCCAAAAAAACAACATCAAGAATAATTCTCAGAAAGATACTCCCCAGTCATCTGGCGGTAAAGGAGCTGCACCATGAAAGAAGAATTTTATATTGAACGCATTGTACGTATCGTTGCCGGAACATTTATCATGCTCTCGCTTGCTCTGGCACATTTTCATTCTCCCAACTGGCTCTGGTTTACCGGCTTTGTCGGCCTGAATCTTTTCCAGTCAGGATTTACGCAATTCTGCCCATTGTTTAATATTCTCGGGAAGATGGGTGTGCCGAAATTCCCGAAGAGCTGCTGCGGTAAATGACCGTTCGCATCACCATCCTCTGCGAAAACTCCGTCGGTCCACTCTCGGGTACGTTGGGTGAACACGGCTTTTCAGCTCTGATAGAACCGTCAGGTGGGGACCCGCTATTGTTCGATACCGGACAGGGGTTGACGCTGCTGCACAACGCCCGGCGTATGAACAAAGATCTATCGCTCGTCAAACGGGTGGTGATTTCCCATGGTCATTATGATCATGCCGGCGGTTTGAAGCCTTTGCTGCTTGAATGCGGTGCAAAGCAGATCCTGGCGCACCCTGCCGTTTTCCAGTCCCGCTATCGGGTCAAAGATACGGGGGAGTGCTATCCGATTTCGATACCTGCGAGTCGTGAGGAATTACAAGCGCTTGGTGCAACTTTCGACATTTCAAAAGATTTTCGTGCCATCGCTCCCGGTATCTTTCTTACCGGGGAGGTGCCGCGTGTAACTGACTTCGAAACGGGTGACCAGGGATTGTATTGCGACTGTGCCGGTCAGGAACCGGACATAACGCCGGATGACCAGTCACTGGTGGTAGAGAGTGACAGCGGGCTTGTCCTGGTGTTGGGATGTTGTCATGCGGGGGTTGTGAATACAGTGCAGCATGTTGCTACCATGACCGGCAGACGGGACATTTACGCAGTAATTGGCGGTACCCATCTCGGATTCTGCAGTCAGGAACAGCTTGGAAAATCAATCGTGGAACTGCGGAAGCTCGGGCTCAAAAAACTTGCGGCCAGTCACTGCACCGGCTTTGCCGCTTCTGCCCGTTTATCGCGGGAGATGCCGAAAGAGTTTCAAACTGCTCAGGTTGGATACTCATTGGAAGTGTAATATATCTGCTTTTAAGGAGAAATGCAGGATGCAAAAAATTGTACTTATGCTGATGATGGTGGCGGTTTTTGTAACACAAGCCTGGGCGGCAGAGAAGGATATCTCAGCCCGTGAGGCGAAAGCATTGCTTGACAAAAACAAGTCAATCTATCTGCTGGACGTGCGTACTCCCCAGGAGTACAGCCAGGGAAAGCTGGCAGGTTCAGTTCTGATACCGATCGGTGAATTCGAGCGGCGGGTGCGAGAAGTACCAAAGAACAGGACGATTGTCGTGTATTGTGCTGTCGGTTCACGCTCAAAACCGGTGGCCAGTTTCCTCGCTCAACGAGGGTACAAGGATGTATATAACGTGACAGATGGCATAGTTGGCTGGTATCGAAATGGATTTCCTATTCAGCGTTAGTCGTCAAATCACATTGTACGGTTCATATTGCGGTTATTTGACGGAAGTGAAATAAGTTAAATAACCGCAAAAATTTTCAAATCCCATTCTATTTTTAGAGTGGGATTTTTTTTTAAAAATTAAAATATGCGTAAAACAATATAGTTGGATTGAATGTTGTTTTATATAGTCAGAATTCGATATATCTGGAGTTGTAATTGCAGAATTTACTGGTATACAGACTCAATCTAACTCTAGAGGGAGGTAACATGAAAAAGAAGAACATCAAAAAAATCGCGGTTATGCTTGTGTTGGGACTGATGGTGCCCCTGGCAGCGAATGCTGCGGAGGCGGACCTGCAGCTGAAAGTTGACAAGCTGACCAAAGAGGTTAATGACCTCAAGGGGGCAGTCAAGAAGGTTGAGGACAAGTCTATCGGTAAATGGCTGACGATTGGTGGTGAGTACCGCTTTCGGGTTGATTCGCTGCATGGAGAAACAGTGCCTTATTCCGATGCTATTGGCACAATGCAGAATATGACAAAGTTTTTTTTGGGAAGTATAGCAGATAATTCGGCGATTTTAAAACCGGCAGGTACCAATTGGACTAGTGGCGTATCGTTTTTTGCACTGGGAAAATCCGGTTCATTATTTACTGGCTCCCAGATGGGTGTACTCCTCAATCAGTATATGCCTGCAGCCATGGGAACAATGCTTGCGGCCAATTCGGGTGGAGCTCCTGGACCTACAGGAACTTTTCTTGCAAACTTAGCGGCGAATCCTGCTGGAAGTGTTGCAGGTTTTCCAACTTTTGCAACTCTAACACCACAACAACAAAAAATATTGAGTGGACTAACCGGTGGATTGCCTGGTCAAAGCACGTCTGTATTCAATGCTGCAGGTGCATATTATGCTGCAAATGGTGGAGATATGACTCAATTTAATACGATTATGTCTGATCCTATCAAAGCCGGTTATTTGATGCAGGCAATGATGCAGGCGTTCTTAGGAGACCCATCCAAATTACCGGCTGGGCTACCTCCAACTTTTCAATCCCCACGCATTCTTGGTCAGGAATCCAGCCACAAACCAAAAAATGAAACACTCTACACGAATAAATTTGGTCTCGATTTAACTGCCAAGGCAACCCAGGATATTACTGTTCATGCAAAACTAGATATGTACAAGACTTTTGGATCACAGAATGATTCAGCAACTATGGGCAACTTCTTTGCTGATCGTGTAGGTACTTTTGATGGTACTCTCAGTCACGTACCGTCAGATAGCCTCTTGAATGTTGATCGTGCTTTTGCGACGTGGAGCAATATTTTAGATCAACCATTATGGTTTTCTGTTGGTCGACGTCCTTCAACTAATGGTGCCCCAAGTAACCTGAGACTTAATAACGAGCGCCCCGGCAATGGTGGAACTCCTGCATTGTTGGTTGACTATGCATTCGATGGCATGACGGTTGGGTATGCACCGGACATAGATGCGCTGCCTGGGGCATATGCAAAAGTCTGTTATGGTAGAGGTTTTGATAGTGGTATTACGGTATCCTCAAATAGTGTGAAAGATACCGATATGTTGGGAGTTGCAGTTATCCCGGTTGATACGGACCCACTCCGTGTTTGGATGCAGTGGAACCGCGGATTTGATATTTTTGACTTTCCTTCCATGAACAATACCATATTTGGTAACACCGCACCTGCTGTAAATCTTGGCAGCATCGACTGGTATGGAATTGGTGCAATGAGTACTCTCAAAAACATAGGTCCAGGCAAACTGAACTTCTTCACTGATTTTGGATTAAGTGTCACTCATCCAAATAACAATGTATCTGATAACGCTGGATTCCAAGGGCTTATGACTGGGGCGTTCTTTGCTCCAGATGCGCCAACGAGCAAAACTGGTTGGGCAGCCTATGCAGGTATACGTTACGATCTTCCCTCAAAAACAAAGATTGGTTTTGAATTCAATCATGGTTCGAAAGATTGGATTACTTTTGCACCTGCAGCGGATGATATGTGGACCAGTAAGGTTGGAACTCGTGGCAATGTGTATGAACCATACATCATTCAGGAGCTTGATCTTAAGCCAATTTCTTCTTACTTGAGCAAAGGGTTTTTTAAACTCGGTTACCAATACTATGATTTCGAGTATACGGGTAGCAACAACTGGGTTGGTGCACCGGTAAAGATTTCATCGATCCAACCTACAGACTTGATGCTACTCGCACCAATGAAGAAAGCACACGATGTGTACGCGACATTCGAGGTGAAGTTCTAACCGCGCAATCAAAATCCTGTCGGGGAGGCAAGACCACTCCCCGACAGTTCTTTATCATCCAGAATGAAAAAGCAGAATCTAATAGAAATAAATATCGTAAAACATGAAAAGGAGAATCTAAAATGAAAAAGATATTATCGATGGTCTTGGTTATGGCTCTTATGGTTTTTTCCTCACTGACTGTGGTGAGGACAGCCGCTGCTGAAGAAATTAAAATGGTCGGCACAATTACAAAGATTGAGCTTGCTGCTGATGGGAAGTCGGCAAAAGCGGTACTTAAGGACAGCAAAACCGAAGCCTCGGTTACCATCACAATTACGGATGACCTTACCCTCGACAAGTTCAAGGACAAGCGCATCGTTGAAGGTGATGAAATTCGTACAAAGTATGAAAAATCCGGTGATGTAAACACAAGCAAAATGTTCAAGAAAACTGCTGGCTGCTAGGCCGCATCTTATTGAGGAGGACACGATTCATGTCCAGAAAGATACTATTGACTGCCGTAATCGCCAGTCTCTCTGCAGCAACGGTTTATGCTGCAGATCCTGCAGCACCGGATGTTTCATCTGCAAATCCAACTATTGAAAAAATATGCACTAACTGCCACAAGGCGGAGCCGAACGTATTGCGCGGTCATTTTGATGGTGTTTCGTTTAAGGCTCAGGCCATCCAGGTGAAGATTGACGGCACCGTAAGTCTGGTCAAGTTTGACGAAGATGACATTAAAGTCATTAACGATGCGCGTAAGAGCGGTGATGGTGAGTTGTTGAAAGACAACAAAATTAAAAAAGGACATGAAATAAAGATCGAGTATACGGAAGCAAATGGTGTCAAAACTGCACAAAAACTCGTTGCAAAACCGCCGGTAGAAGTTTCAAAAGAGATGCTGATCACTGCACCAGAAATTGAAAAACTTGTGGCAAAAGGTCCGGCGAAGGGAGGGTATTTCCTCTTTGACTCTCGTCCGACCGCCCGCTTCATCGAAGGCGCAATTCCGACCGCTATCAGTCTGCCATACCCGGAGTTTGACAAAAATGTGGAAAAACTTCCTAAAGATAAAAATGCCCTGATCATTTTTTACTGCTCAGGTGTGACCTGCAATATGAGTCCCGGTTCGGCGGCAAAGGCAAAGAAACTTGGCTATACTAACGTCAAAGTATTCAAGGATGGTATGCCGGCCTGGTATGAAAAAAACTATGCTGAACTTACACCGCAATCCATGAAGACAGCCTGCAAAGATGTGCCGTACGTGGTTCTTGACGCACGTAAGCCAAAGGCGGTTTCCTCCGGGTTTATTCCAGGTGCGGTGCCGTTTCCAGCGGCAAAAGCGGCTGTTCTGGCAAAATCACTGGATATCAAACAGAAGAAGGCACCAATTGTCGTGTATGACGGTAAGGGTGGAAAAGAAGCCGCTTCTGTTGCTAAAGAACTGGTTAAGGCTGGCTATGGCAACGTCAAGGTCCTGACCGGTGGTTTTGATGCCTGGAAAACAGCCAAGTTCGAAGTTGCGACCGGTAACCCCGCTTCAAAAGTTGTGTATGTACCGAAACCGCGCCCCGGAGAGATAGATCTGGATGAATTCAAAAAAATTCTTGCCGCTCCACATAGCAATGTCATGATCGTCGACGTTCGCAGCCAGGCAGAGGCCAAGGTCGCCAAATTGAAGGATTCAGTAGTTATACCACTGAATGATATCAGGGGGCGCATAGCCGAATTTCCGAAGGATAAGCAGATTGTGCTCCATTGCAATACGGGAGTAATGGCTGAAATGGCATATAACGAACTTAAAAACCTCGGCATAACCAATGTGAAATATGTAAACGCCCGCTTTAAATTCGAAAAAGACGGAAGCTACACAATGACGAAGGAATAATTGGACGCACATATGTTTGGAGCCCCACTTAACAGGGCTCCATGTGCAGAAAACAAAAATTTTTCTGTTAGATATCCGACAATTCATATTATCGGATTTACCCCATCATCATAACTAATTATCTGCTCCTGACAGGAGGTACATGTGTCATTCAAATTTTCACGTAGAACATTCTTGAAGGCTGCCGGGGCTGCTACCGCAGGGATCACTGCAGCTACCTCGGTCCCGAAAAAGTTTCTTTCCTGGGCTGACGAGGCTGGTCAGAAAGATATGAAACAGATTCCCACGTTCTGCGAACTCTGTTTCTGGAACTGCGGTTTGATCGCCAAGGTGGAGAATAACAAGGTCGTAAAAATTGACGGGAATCCGCTCAGTGCGCGTGGTCGTGGACGTCTTTGCGGTCGTGGTAATGCTGCATTGGGCGCACTGTATGATCCTGATCGCCTTAAATTCCCCCTGATTAACACCGGCAAACGCGGGGAACCTGTCTGGAAGCGCGCCTCCTGGGACGAAGCTTTTGACCTGATTGCCAAAAAAATGAATGCAATCAAGGAAAAATACGGAGTCGGCGCACTGGCAATGATGTATCACGGCACCGGTGCTGCGTTCTGGAAACATCTCCTGCACGCCTACGGTGTCACAACTTTTGCAGCTCCGTCATTCGCGCAGTGCCGGGGGCCAAGAGATATTGGTTTTGTTTTGACGTACGGTGCTGATGTCGGATCCCCGGAATATTACGATTTCAGCAAGAGCAAGTATATTGTCCTGCTTGGATCGCATCTTGGTGAAAATGCCCACAACAGCCAGGTGCAGGATATCGTCAAGGGCTTCTCCAGTGGCGCAAAATTGACCGTCGTTGACCCGCGTCTTTCCAATATTGCATCCAAGGCTGATCGCTGGCTGCCGATCAAGCCGGCAACCGATCTTGCTCTGCTGCTGGCCTGGATCAGGATTGTTATTGAAGAGGGACTCTACGATAAAGAGTATGTCGCGAAATATGCTACCGGCTTCGATGAGTTACGGGCTGCTGTCCAGCAGTACACACCGATGTGGGCCGAGACAGAAACAACAATTGCAAGTGATGTGATTGTCGACGTTGCCCGTGAGCTGGGTAAAAACGCTCCCAATGTCTGCATCGGTGCCGGTCGTTATTCCACCTGGTATGGTGATGATACCCAGCGGAGCCGGGCCATTGCCATTCTTAACGCACTTCTCGGCTCCTGGGGGCGCGAGGGAGGATACTTCTTCCCGACCGGTACAAAGATACCGGAGTATCCGGGATTGCCGCCGTATCCAGCGCATGTCGAAGAGGGTGAAAAGCTGGATGCCGGATATCCGTTTGCCCTGCTGCAGACAACCACAACCATCAAAGAGGCAACGATCACCGGTAAACCGCATCCTATCAAAGGGTGGTTCGTGTATGGTTCCAACCTTATGAAAACCATGCCGGACAAGCAGGAAACCATCAAGGCAATACAGAACCTGGATCTACTGGTAGCTATTGACACGATGCCGGTTGATTTCATCAACTATGCAGATATCGTCCTGCCGGAATGTACCTATATGGAACGCTTTGATGAATTTGCAGTCGGCAAGTTCAAAGGGATGTCTGAAGTCAGTCTGCGTCAGCCGACGGTGGAGCCGCTGTTTGAATCCAAGCCATCCTGGTGGATGACCAAGGAGCTGGGCGCAAAGCTGGGGCTGTCGGCCTACTTCCCCTGGAAAGATGGCGAGGAATATCTGGCAAAACGTTGCGAAGCGGGGGGCGTTGATTTTGCAGAATTGAGAAGAAACGGCGTGATTATTAAAACTGGCGGCAATCCGTATATCACAGCGGAAAACCAGCCGGAATTTGCAACACCATCAGGCAAGATTGAGCTCTATTCCAAACAATTGGCGGAAAAAGGTTTTGACCCGGTTCCGCAATACACGAGACATGCAACTCCTCCGGCCGGGCATTTCCGCCTGCTGTTCGGTCGGGCACCGCTGCACACGTTCTCCCGAACCACCAACAACTTCATGTTAACCGACCTGCAGAAGGAAAATTTTCTGTGGCTCAATGCAAAAAAAGGGAAAGAACTTGGATTGAAAAACGGTGAGTATGTGTCATTAGTCAATCAAGACGGTGTTATTGCAAATGGCCGTATCAAAATCAAACTGACTCAGCGTCTGCGCGATGATGCGGTCTATATGAATCACGGTTTTGGTGTACATTCTAAAGGCATGACCCGTGCCAACGGTCAAGGGATTGCCGATGACGAGCTGATAACAAAGAGCGCCATTGATCCAATCATGGGTGGCACCGCCATGCGCGGGAATTTCGTCAAGATTGTGAAGGGGGCCTGATATGCAGATTTACGGCGTTTATGTTCCAAAAAAAGAGAGGCTTCTCAGTTATTTCAGTGAATTCAAGCAGGGCAAGGGGGGGCTCATAGTTTATCTCGCAATTATTGGCCTCATGCTCGGTGGAGTCGGTTTTGCAAGCATCTTCATCCTTGGCCATGGCCATACCATCAACACTTCCAGCCAGGTTCCCTGGGGACTGCAGATATCAACGTATGTTTATTTTGCTCTGGTAAGCGGTGGCTGTATTTTTACCAACTTTATCGGCAATATGTTTTTTCATGAAAAATACAAACCACTGGCTTCGCGCGTTATTTTTATGGGGTTGATAACCGCCATCGCCGGATTCGCCTCGCTGGCTTCCGAGCTGGGGCATGTCGAGCGGATGTATATGTTCATGATTTCGCCTAATCCAACGTCGCCGATGTTCTGGATGTCGGTCTGGTATACCGCCGATATCTCCATCTTGCTGGTGGAGTATATAAACATTCAGCGTCACGTACATTCCAAGGCGCTGCTCTATACGTCCTTTATCATCCCGGTAATCACGTATTGTTCTCTGGGCAGTCTGTTCGGGGCCGTCGGTACCATGCCGTATTACTACAGCTCATTGCTGCCGATTTACTTTCTGTTCAGCGGTTTTTTGAGTGGTAATGCTCTCTGTGCAATCGTTGCGGCATATCAGTCGAAAAAAACCGGAAACCTGAGAATGATGAGGCCATTTATGAGGCTTCAGAAAATTGCCCTTTCAGCGGTATTCGTACTAACTTTTTGTCGAATTATAATCGGCCTGTCCAGTCACCTTACCGGGTATGAAGTCTTTCGCGAAACATTTTTTCAAAACGTAATATTCGGTATCGGTGGTGCTCTGGTGATTCCGTTTATGATTCTCATGTACAGGAGAACCGTTGGCGGTCTTGTACTCGCGAGCCTTATCGTCTTGGGCACCCAGTTCATGGCTCGCCTTGATCTGGTTGTTGAAGGCTTCAGAGTCCCGGTTTTCAGAGTGTATGACATGCCGGAACGTATCAGTTACTTCCCCTCAATCTACGAAATGTTGGTAGTTCTGGCCTCTGTTTCGCTTGTTGCTCTCGTGTTTGTTGTGTGTGAAAAAACCGGTTTGTTCGAAATCGCTGGAAAGGAGACCCATTAGCATGAGCTCGATTGAAGATAAAGATATTCTGGAAATCATGCAGGCTGATCTTCAGCGTGCTCTTAAGAAACCACGTGCAGAGCGGCGCTGGGCAATGGCGATTGACCTGAAAAAATGTATCGGCTGCCATGCCTGTACCACTGGTTGCATGTCAGAAAATCTGACTCCACCGGATATTCATTATCGTCCGGTCAAGGAGGAGGAACTTGGCGAGTATCCCAATACCGGCATGCGATTTCTGCCGCGTCCCTGCATGCAGTGCGACGCACCGAGTTGTACTCAGGTCTGCCCGGTTACCGCCACTTACAAACGCGATGACGGTCTGGTGACGATCGACTATGAAAAATGCATCGGCTGTCGTTATTGCCTTGTTGCGTGCCCCTACGGTGCCCGTTCGGCTGATGTGGGACATTATTTTACCGGTGATTTCCATGAAAAGACATATGAAGTGGAGAATTCCGGTGAATATGGCAAAAACTCGAAACGCACAAGCCACTGGCGTTCTCCAATCGGCAATGCCCGCAAGTGCCATTTTTGCATCCACCGCGTAGAGAAGGGAGAGCTGACCCGCTGCACAACGACCTGTCTGGCAAGCGCTACCTACTTCGGTGATATCAATGATCCGCAGGCTCTGATTACCAAGCTGATCAGTAAATCAAATGTAATTAAGTACAAAGAAGAGTTGGGCACCAAACCGATGGTGTACTATATCGTGTAAAATCGGTTGGACATTTACGGTGAATATGGTAAATAACCGAGCAGATTTTGAAGCCGGTGCGCCGGTAATCTAAAAAAGGAGAATTACATGAAAAAAATCGTAGCGATGATCGTAGCAGCAATGATGTCCCTGAGTTTTTCAATGGTTGCCGTAGCATCTGAGGAAAAAGCTGCAGAGAAAACAGGCGCAGAAAAAACTGAAAAAGTAGAGAAAAAAGACGCTAAAAAAGAAAAGAAAGAGAAAAAAGAAAAGAAAGAGAAAAAAGAAAAGAAAGAGAAAAAAGACGGTGAAGCCAAACCTGCAGCTAAAGGTAAAAAAGAAGTATCCGGCTGCTAATTAACAGATAATTCAGCACCACAAAGAGCCCTTGTCGGTGATGTTACCGACAAGGGCTCTTCCTGTTGGCGGGGGTATTACTCGCTGCGCGGGGTGTTTGAGCGTATTCTGCATTTTCAAACGTGTAAATGATGGAGCGTAATGATACATTCCGCTTGTATCACCACCATGGAAGGAATCAATATGGCTCTGCCCGAACAGGAAATGATGCGCGTAAAGGAACTCTTAGATGATTTCTGTCATAGGCTTACCACTGATTCCGTTACACTGGAATATCACATCAAGGGGAACCGCGTCACCCTCATAGAGTCCCGCCCGTTGTTCGTAGATCCTACTGTGTTGAATAGTGTTTTTGTTGCTCAGTTTGAGTTTAATCCTGAACCGCAGCTCTGGACGCTCTTCTGGTATGACCGGAGAAATCGCCGCCAGCCATACCCCACCGGCAGGAACCGGGACACGATTGAAAAGTTGATCGCTGAAGTGACTCATGACCCTACCGGCATATTCTGGGACTGACTGAACCGTGACTCCCGGACGGCAATGGATTTATCTCACATATACTCGTTCAACCCGGAGTGGAATGTTCTTCGTACACTGTACACTACATAGAATTTGGAGTCGCTGAGTGGAAGCCAGAAAAAAAATGTTGAATAGAAACAAAATAATTGCAACGGGATTGATGATCGGGGCGGCACTTCTCTTTGTTATTGCCCGGGTTCAAAAAGGCACCGGAGCGTGGGAGTGGGTTGCTGCGTTTGCAGAGGCGGCAATGGTTGGTGCACTGGCAGACTGGTTTGCCGTGGTTGCGCTGTTCAGGCATCCGTTGGGGGTGCCGATACCGCATACGGCCATAATTAAAAACAAAAAAGATGCCATAGCCGGTAATCTTGCTGACTTTATCAGGGACAAGTTTCTTGTACCTGAAACATTGATAGGGAAATTGAGAGCGTATAATCCGGCTGAACATCTTGCCGCGTATTTGACCTCCGAAAAAAATGCTGATGGGATTGCCGCGGGTTTAACCCGTGCCCTTTCAGATTCGCTTGACTTTCTGGATGACGCCCGTGTTCAGAAAATCCTCCGCACACTCCTCAGTAACAGGATTGATTCCTTTGATCTTTCGTCTTCTGCCGGGACGCTTCTTGATACGCTCAGGACGGGAAATCGCCATCAGGCCGTGCTCGATGAAATGCTGAGTCGTGCCGCCATGTGGATTTCAACTGAGGACGCGCAAGCCAGATTGGCTGCATCCATAGATGATATGGTGACAAAGGAATATCCGCTCCTCAGCCATTTTATCCCCAACCGGGACCAGTTTTCCAAGGGGGCGGGTGAAAAAATCGTAAAAAGAGTCAATGAATTCATCCAGAGTGTAAACTCTGATCAAACCCATGAGTTCAGGCAGAAATTTGATGCCATTGTGAGCGATTTTATTGGCAGGTTGAGAACCGACCGGGTGTTGCGGTCCAAAATAGAATCTATAAAGCAGGAAGCAGTGCAGAACCCCACGTTGGCTGAATACGCGAAGAGCCTTGGTAACGATCTCAAAACCTGGTTGAGCTCTGATCTGAAGCATCCGCACTCGAACGTTCGAGAGAAGATTGCAGCTGTTATTTCAGGGCTTGGCACCACGTTGGCAACAAACAGGGGATTACAGGATTCATTAAATGAACATCTGGAGATGCTGGTGGCAACTTATGGCGATACCGCCCGGACCGCCATAGCAAAGCATATTTCCGATACGGTACAAACATGGGAGACGGATGAGTACGTCAACGAAATTGAGTTAAGCATCGGTTCAGACCTGCAATTCATTCGTATGAACGGAACACTCGTCGGCGGTGTAATCGGCCTGCTGCTGCACGCAATAGCCGTACTGGTAATCCAGTAGATGTTTCGTTCAGTGAACCCGGTATGCGGGACCAAATAATCTCACAGAAAAAAAGGATCTAAAATGAGTACATTGCCAAAATGCCCTGCATGCAGTTCTGCCTACACTTACGAAGACGGAGAGATGTTTGTCTGCCCGGAATGTGCCCATGAATGGCCGATAACAGCTGTGGAAGCCGCTGAAGTTCATGCTGTTGTACGCGATGCGTTCGGAAATGAACTCACGGACGGTGATTCAATCACTGTTATCAAGGATTTAAAGATAAAAGGGTCCTCATTGGTGGTCAAGGTTGGAACCAAGGTGAAGGGTATCCGCCTTGTCTCAGGTGATCATGATATCGACTGCCGGATAGACGGCATTGGAGCTATGCAGCTGAAATCAGAGTTCGTCAAGAAGATGTGATTGACTAAGGCGCAAAGGGCAAGCCGAATGCAACCGTTGCGCAGGAAGAAACATCAACACGTTGTGGTTTGTTTTCGAAAACCCCCTTTATCTCCTCAATGAAATGGTTGAGAGATCGTGTCGCTGCTGAAGTACTGTTCACGATGAGTGTGCGTTTATAGGCATGGTCAAAGCCGGTGACACGATGAGTGCGCAGCGCACCTTCGTTCACCAGTTTCTCGACGACAGACCTTGATATGAATGCCAGACCGTACCCTTCAAGAACCGAACTGATAATCAGATGCAGGTCGTCGTAGTAGATCACCCTGTTGAATTCGGAGTACTCCCTGCCGAGCTTTTTCATATTGTAATCAAGCAGTTTACTGGAACAGCACCCTTCCTTTCTTGTATACAGATCAAAACGTGTCAGATGCTCAAGCGATACCTCCGTCTCTGTCAGTGCCAACTGCGGGGAACTGACAAAGACAACATCATCCCCCGGCAGCTCGAACGTTTCAAACTCGGTGAGATCATATTTCTCAGTGTGCTCAATCACTCCCACCTGATACAGTCCCTTGCGCATACCATCCACAACTTTATCCGGCATCTCGAACAAAAACTTCAACTCCGCCATATCCGGTTTGAGCAGCATGAAGTCTTTCATTATGTCAGGCAGATAGGCGACGCCAAAAGATGGCGTGCAGCAGAAAACAATACCGGCCCGGGGGGATAGCTCTCGCAGGTCGTTGAGCAGATCATTTTCAATCTGCAGCATTTTTTCGGCTTTTTCTATGACAACCCGTCCCGCCTCGGTTGCAGTCAGAATTTGTCCGCTGCGATCTATAAGTGAGTATCCGTACTGTTCTTCTAAAAATTTTATTCTACGGGAGACGGCCGATTGGGTAATAAAAAGATTCTCGGCCGCTTTTGAAAAGCTGCCAGTTGCCACTGACTCTACAAGTGTTCGTAAATATTCAGATTTCAAAGCGTACTCCTATTTCCTCATACGCTATGCGTAATTCGCATAGCGTCATGACTAAAAATCGTTTTCATAATAGTAAACAGCAGACTAAGATGCCATCGGAATATCTGTATATCTACCATGTTTGCAACAAAAATGGCTCAATTAATTAAAAGGGGAGGTGAACAGCAGGCAATCGGTGATGCCCGATGAGTAAGACCCATATCCGTTGTATTCTCACACTTTTTTACGAGGAGGACGTATGTCAGGAAAGATTATGATGAATAAGGGCAGATTTCTGAAAGCTGCGCTGTCTGGAACGGTTCTGTTGACCGCTCTTACACTCTGGGGCTGCGGAACAAAGGGGTATGATGATATAACCGCGGCCAGAAATGCTGCGCTGGATGCAGCTATCACTACCACAAAGGCTCCGGCAATTATCGATGCTGCAACACTTAAGGGATGGATTGACGAGGGCAAGTTGAATGCTCCTGCCGGCAGTCTTGACAGGGTCGCTCTGGTATCAGTGACAACGCTGAAGAACTATTCGACTGCAAGCAAGAAGCATATTCCAGGTGCCGCGCTATTTGACAGCTCGAGCGAGTTGTATGCCACCCGTGAAGAGGGACTTGGACCTGTCGGTTCAATGGTGCCGAGTGGCGCCCAGATAGATGCAGTTATTAAGAAACTTGGTATTGACGCCAATACTACTATCGTTTTAACCATACCGAAAGCCTCGACGGATTCTGAGCATTACCCTCAATCGCGTGCTTACTTCACCTTCAGATATTGGGGCTTTGATCGAAACAGGGTTAAAATTCTCAATGGCGGTGACGACGCCTGGGATATTGCTGCAGCAGCGGATACCACATACGGTCCTCTGACTAAATCGGCTCCTGTGATCACTCCGTCGACCTATTCAGTTGCAAAAAACAAGGCCGGTCTGAAGGATGTACTGCGCTATTCAGTGACCGAATTGATTGCAAGAGTTGATGCATTGATTGCCGACAGTACACAGCTTAATTCCTGGCAGATGATTGAAGCACGCGGCGCAACTACAACGCCGTATATTACCAATGCATTCCGTACCAAGGATCCGACCGGTGGCACTGCTCATGCGATGATGTTTCTTGGAGACAGGGTTAACGGAGAATCCACCCGAAACAGGCTGTATCCGTCAAAGGCTGATTTAGTTACAAGAATGGCTACGCTGCCGCTGCTTAATGGTGCAGAAAATGCGTTCCTTTCTCCAGACAAAAAAACAATTGCCATGTGCGGTTCCGCCATCAGTGCATCTCCTTCTTTTGTGTTGTTTGATGCTGTGCTTGCTGTCCCGGAAGGGCAGATCATGCTGTATGACGGGTCGTCAAGCCAGTGGAACGGGTATTCAAATGCCCGAATAGCAGCAGCAAATCCCACAGCAACCACAGCACAAATAGAAGCATGGGCATTTGACACACGTATTCAGGGTACGCTTCCGACAACCGGATCTCTTGCAACACTGCTGTCCGGATATGCGTTAAACGCTCCATCAAGTGGTCTGATGAACCAGATTGAGACAGCAGACAAAGCCTATATGGCCCCTGCAGCAGCTACTGGCACTACGACCAGCACCGGCGGTAGTGCCGGTGGAGGTTGCTAATATTTTTATTGTCGTATACCCTGATTCGCAATGACCTATTTGAAAGGAGCTCACAGATGAAGATAACTACTATAGGCGGTGTGCTGGCAGGTGCCATACTATTTTCCGGCACGGCCTTTGCCGGACCTCAGATGACCTTCGGCCCGGAAGACAAGGGCGTGCTGCAACTGGACTACAAAGGGCAGTTTCAGATGACTGTCCGTGATATCGGTTCCGGCACCAACAACGAAAATACAACCAGCAATTTTAATTTTCGCCGTAATCGTCTGGCTTTGATGGGGGCCTACGGCGATATGTTCAGTCTTTACGTGCAGACCGAGTTCACTGAAGACGCCAATGTTGGCACTTTAAAGGTTGCAGACGCCAACCAGGGGACATCGTTCCAAATGCTTGATGCGGTCATGCGTTTCAAGTTCGATGACGCGTTAAAGGTGAATGTAGGTAAGTTCAAGTACAACTTCTCCCGTGAAAACCTGGAAGCCTGTGAAAATCCGCTGACTCTGGACCGGTCGCTTTTTATCCGCGCCCCGTACGTAACCACTCGTGACATGGGCGTGGCTGTCTGGGGAAATGCGTTCCAGGACATATTCCAGTATCGTCTTGATGTGATGGAAGGGCGCAAGGCGGTATCAGGTGATGCAGCTCCGGATTCAAGTTTCCGTACCTCACTGCGTGCTCACGTGACCCTACTGGATCCGGAGAAAGAGTATGGCTATAAGGGCACATACATGGGCAAAAAGAAGGTGCTGACCGTTGGTGCTGCCTATCAGTTTGAGCCGAATGTTGCCTACAGCAACACAGTCACTAAGACCGGAGGAAAAGATTACAAGGCCTGGACCGTTGATGCGTTCTTTGAATATCCGCTTAGTACTATCGGCACAGCAACTGTATCGGGTGCCTATGCAAAGTATGATCTGGACAAGGCATATCAGGGAGCCAACCCTGATGCTGGTACAATTGACTTGAACGGCGAAAAGAACGGCTATTATATGAAGGCCGGCTATATGCTGCCCAACCTGCCGTTACAGTTCTTTGCCAGATATGAAAAATGGACCTTCGCCAAGCTGAACGGCGTCTATGACCAAAGGGTCGATTGGTTCGGCGGTGGCGCAAATTACTACTTCCGGGACCAGAATCTGAAGTTGACGTTCGAAGCCAGCAACACCGGATTCCATAAAGGAACCGGGACAACCGTTGACGGGTCCAAAGACTTTATGACCTATATTACCCAGTTGCAGCTTATTTTCTAATCTGCAGTACACAACGATGTTAAAAATGACCTGACAGGGCTTCGTGCTGTCAGGTCATTTTTTATTCGAATACCTACATTGACGTGGTATAGTCCGCGCATTTCTGTTCGTCGAAGGGCTTCCCAGTACATGTGCCTCAGCACTCCTACATTCGGTACATTCTACGTCGCAGTGCTCACGCTGTTCTGCCTGGTACTCTCGGGATGCCAGAAAGGCATGAAGCAATCCTCCTGCGTCCGTTGTCATCAGGGTCTTGAACATGTATCAAAAACCCATGGCGATTGTGTCTCCTGCCATGGCGGCAAGCCGCTTGAAGAAGGGAAGCAGAAAGCGCATCAGGGCATTTTCGGTATCGGTAATCCGGAATACATCGGCCGCTGGGAGAATGGCTGCGCACCCTGTCACCGCTATCAGTTCGAGCGGATGAAGAGCAACCTGATGTACACGGCTGCGGGGATGATCCGCAATACCCAGATGACGTGGGAGGGGGAGGATGGCAACAGCTATACCACCCATGGGGAAAAACAGTTTGCTGCCGACGGCACGCTGTTCTCACCCAGGCCTGTTGCGGAGCTGGATAATCTTTCAGGTGAACTGTACCGCAAATTCTGCTCCCGCTGCCACATTGGTGCGCAGACGACCGGAGTTTATGCCGCCAGCCACGGAGCCGGGTGTGCCGCCTGTCATTTCCCCTGGAACGACGAAGGAACCTATGCAGGGAACGACCGCACCATGAAGGGGAGGGCGGGACGTTCTGCCAGCCATGCCATGTCATCGCTGCCGGATATTCAGGTCTGTTCGCGCTGCCATAACCGTAGTGGCCGCATAGCCTTTTCCTACCAGGGGCTGTATGACGGCAACAACGGCCTGGTGCCCACCAGAGGCGGCGAAGCGGGACCGGTTATGTCAAGCGGTGCCCGCAACCTGACCCATATCGCCGCAGATGTGCATTTTAGCGCCGGGATGGAATGTATCGACTGCCATACCTCCCGCGATGTGATGGGTGACGGCTTTGCCTACCGCAACATGTATCTGCAGACGGAAATTTCCTGTGAAGACTGCCATGGGGGCAGAGAACTGCCCCGCTATCGAGAAATCAACCGGGAGAACGATGAGACGCTGCGCGAATCAAAAAGCTACAAACAGCCGGTTACGTTCGGTATGCGCATGATCCAGACCGCCAAGGGGCGTAGCTATTCCAACGTATTCTACAAAGATAACGTGATCTGGCTGCAGGGGAAACGGAGCGGCAGGATGCACCGCAGCAAGGTTATCACCGGTACTCCGGAACATACAATCGTCGGCCACAATCGGCTTGAGTGCTATGCCTGCCATTCCCGAACCTCGGTGCAGTGCTACGGTTGCCATACCAGGTATGACAAGGGGCAGGGCGGGATGGATTTCATCAGGGGGGAGGAGACGCCGGGTGCTTTCAGTGAAACGGAAGATTACCGTATGCTCTACCCGTTCCCACTGGCGCTCAACCAGCGCGGCAGGATATCGCCCGTAACTCCCGGGTGCCAGACGTTTGTTACCGTTGCCGAAGAAGACGGGTCCCTCTCAAAGTCTGAATACGTCACAAAATTCAAAGGGTCGCAGCAGCTTCGATTCGCTCCGTTCTATTCCCATAATACCGGCAAGAAAGCGCTCGGCTGTGCCGAATGCCACGGGAACCCGCAGTTTCTTGGCTTTGGCCAGAGCATTATGGAAGGAAACAGTATCACGGGAACACTGATCTGCGAACGCTCGGACAGCAAGCCGCTTGATGGCTTTCTGACGATGAAAAACGGCCGGGTAGGCGCCTATTCTGCTATAACCCGTGAAAATTCCCGGCCCCTCAGCGGCGCCGAAGTGAAGCGGACTCTGTCTGTCAACCTCTGTCTCCCCTGTCATGATAAAGCGCGTGACCCGATCTATCGGAAAGGAATACATTATCGTGCACTGGATGATACTCTGCATCGTCGTCTACTGTCTGACCGCTAGTCAAAACGCAAGTGCCGCCCATGGCGGGTTGGCGTGCGATGCCTGTCACCGTCAGGGGGGGACGGCCAGTGATCCGGCCTCTCGAGCAGGGCGGGCAGGTGGCTGCGTTGTCTGTCATCAGGGGCATGAAAGGATCTTCGACCACGCCATGGGGAAGCGGGCTGGCGAGAGACAATTTGTACAGCGGAGTTACGGGCGGTTCGATTCCGATTTCTGGGAAAAAAACTGCAATTCCTGTCACCTGCAGGGGTGCCTCGACTGCCACGGAGACGGTGGTCTGACAAAGCCGTCCGTTGCCGCCTGCCAGCGCTGTCATAACGGTTATTATACCGGCTGGGATTATTCAGGGCGTGCACCGCGTGAAGACAATATGCGCTATCAGCGGGGTATTGCCGTCAACGGCGGCACGTTTTTAAAAATGCTTCCCGATGTGCATTATACTGCCGGCATGACCTGCGGTGGCTGCCATTCGATGACCAGTCTGGCCGAAGGGAAAAGAGCATCAAAGGGATGCCGGGATTGTCACAAACCGAGTGCACAGGTTCTGGAACATCGCATAGCGGCACACCTGCAGCGGTTGGAATGTTATGCCTGCCATTCCGCCTGGGCACCTCAGGAATATGGAACATTTTTTCTGCGTTTTCGCGAGCAGAGCCTGAAGGATGATTTTGATCTCAGGCCGGGGCCAAGTGCCGAGTATCTGCGTAGCGCCTATCTGAAAAAACAGGACGCACCTCCCTTGGGAATTAATGCCGCCGGGCGGGTGAGCCCTATCAGGCCGATGTTCATCGCCTACTACACCGATATTATGCGGGCCAGGAACAATGGCCCGGAAAACATACTGCTGGCAGCCGAGTGGCGGGCATATTTTCCGCACACGGTCCAGCGTGGCGGAGTGACCTGTGAAGGGTGCCACGATAACCCGACACGCTTCCTGCTCGAACCGGAGTCGCGGCGTATTTACCGTCTTGAAAAAGATGGCATGGGGCTCGAATCGTTCTGGCTCCAGAAAGGACAGCGGGTCAGCAACGGCAGCTTCATGGATGCCGCTCGCTATCTGCGTATGAGCAGTAAAAGTCCGGCATACACAAAGGCATATATCGAAAAATGGAAATCCTTTCTCAATCGCGTCGAAAATTTATCACGACCCTGACGCTGCTGCTCACATCAGGAGGTCTGCTGGCACGGTTTCTCACCCCACGCATGAACGTAAGGCGCCGGGTATTGGCCAGCGCACCTGCCGCAGATGTTCCGCCGGGAGGCGCGCTGCTGTTCCGTGCCGAGCGTGTGGCACTTATGAGAGACGACAGCGGTCTCTATGCGCTGAGTCTGATCTGCACCCACCTGGGTTGTACGGTGGTTGTTACGGAGGATGCTCTTTCATGCCCGTGCCACGGGAGCCGTTTTGACCGGCAGGGAAATGTTCTCTCGGGGCCTGCGGATCGAGGCCTGGAACGATTGAAGGTGGAAATCCGAGGTGAGCGGGTGGAAGTGCTTGGGTGAACAATCGTATTCTGAGCCTGAAAGGAAAATGGTCGTCATTGGAAAAGGTATCACGCTTTCAACATAAAGCGGGTATAATGGCGCACGTCAGATGTTCAATCAATGAGAACGGGAGGTATACCATGCTGGAGTTACTAGAGAAAGCTGTTATGACAACGATCGGAGTTGCTGCCATGACCCAGAAGAAAGCTGAGGAGCTGGCGGCGGAAATGAAGGATCGCTTCAAAATGAGCGAAGATGAAGGGAAAAACCTGGTTGACAGAATCCAGGCAATTGCAAAAGACAACCGGGAAAAAGTTATGGAGATGGCTGAACACGAAGTTCAGAAGGTTGTTGATCGCCTGGGCCTGGTATCCCGTGAAGAGTTTGACCGCCTTGCCAAGAGGGTCCAGGAGCTGGAATCCCGCAGTAACGACTAACCAATGATCAGGCTTTTCAAAATCAACAGGAACATCCGCAGCATCAGGCGCTATCTGAATATCGTTCGAGTGCTCAGTACCTACGGGTTTGATCAGGCTCTGGAGATGCTGGGGCTTGCCGATATGGTGGTGCGCAGTCGACGGTTGTTCCGTCGCACGGTGCCTGATATCGCCCGGCTGACATCTGCAGAGCGGATGCGTCTTGCGCTGGAGGAGCTTGGCCCGACGTTTATCAAGTTGGGTCAGATCCTCTCGACCAGGCCGGATGTTGTACCGAACGCATTTATACGGGAGTTTGAAAAGCTGCAGGACAATGTCCCCTGTTTTTCGTTTGAAGAGGTTCTGACCCAGATAACACGAGAGCTGGGAGGCCCTGCCGGGCAGTTCTTCACAGAGATTGACCCGGTTCCCCTGGCAGCCGCTTCAATTGCCCAGGTGCATAGAGCCCGGTTGAAGAGCGGTGAGGATGTCGTCGTCAAAGTGCGTCGACCCGGCATCGTTGCGGTGGTGGAGTCTGATATCAGTGCCTTGATGGCGCTGGCCGGACTGGCTGAACGCCATGTGCCGGGCAGTGAACTGTACGAGCCGGTTGGAATTGTCCGTGAATTTGCCCGTACAATCCGCCGGGAGATGGATTTTTCACGCGAAGCGCATACCATTGAAAAGTTTCGGGACAATTTCAAAAAAACACCGTGGATGCATTTTCCCCGCGTCTATTGGGAACAGAGTTCACGTGCTATTCTGACCATGGAATATATAGCGGGAGTGAAGGTATCTGACCGGGAACAGCTCTCGAGACTGGGACTTGACGGTACGCTGATCGCCTGTCGTGGTGCAGATGCATTTCTTGAAATGGTGCTTAATCATGGTTTTTTTCATGCGGATCTTCACCCGGGAAACGTGCTGATCCTGCCGGAAAACGTTATCTGTCTGCTCGATTACGGTATTGTGGGGCGACTTGATGAAGAACTTAAAAAATTCCTGACCGATATCCTGGCTGCCATTGTCAGCCGGGATATGGACGAAGTTGTGTCTCTCCTGCTCTTTGCCGGTGATATTTCGGATTCCCTTGATGTTCGCTCCCTGAAGCGGGACCTGTATAATTTCATCGACAGCTATTACGAAATCCCGCTCAAGGATATTGAGGTGGGTCGTATGCTGATGGAATTTATCGAGATCATCACCCTCTACAGCATAAGAATTCCGACCGACCTGATGCTGCTGGCCAAGTCTCTGGTGTTGATCGAAGGGATGGGGCGGACACTTGACCCGGCCTTCGACATGGCGGGGCATCTGCGCCCGTTCATCATCAAGGCAATCCGTCAGAAATTTTCACCGAAGCATATCTCCCGTGAGATAACTCAGATCACCCATTCATATCTGAATCTGGCGCGCAACATCCCTCGTGACCTGAAAGAAATTATCAATCGCATCAACCGCAACAAGTTCAAAATGGACCTTGAGCATCGCGGCCTGGACAAATTTACCGCCGACTTCGACCGCTCCATCAACCGCCTTTCAACCAGCATGATTCTGGCTGCCATGATCATCGGTTCGTCGATTATGATGCAGACTGATAAAGGGCCAAAGATCATGGACTTTCCCGTGCTCGCGTTCCTGGGGTATACCGTGGCGGGAATTGTCGGGCTCTGGCTGGTGTACGCGATCATTCGCTCCGGGAGGATGTGATTTTTACTGATTTCCTCAAACATCTTTTCCCCCGCGTCGTCCCGGAGCGTAACCTGCGTTTCACCTATACCTTCTGCCTTGGGGGATTGGCGTTCTCCGCTTTTCTGATCATGCTTCTCAGTGGAATGCTGCTGCTGGTCTACTATCAACCGACACCGGAGCGGGCGTTTAATTCGATACTGTTCCTTGAGTCTTCCGTCTGGGGGGGGAAATATCTGCGCAGCCTGCACCGCCTGACCTCCCATACCCTGCTGGTGCTGATTCTGCTGCATACGGTTCGGGTGATTCTGACCGGTGCATATCAACGGCCACGACAACTCAACTGGGTAATAGGCTGCCTGTTACTGTTCCTGGCACTGTTTGAAGCCTACACCGGATATCTTCTCCCTTTTGATCAGCTTGCGTTCTGGGCAACCCAGACCGGTATGGAATTGATGACCACGCTGCCGTTCGGAACATTTTTCCGCTCTCTCCTGGTTCCGGACGGCGTCGGACAGGGGCTGTCCCTGCTCCGTTTTTATGCGCTCCATATTGTCATTGTTCCACTGACGCTGCTGACTCTCTCATCACTTCATTTTTACCGCGTCAGGAAGAACAAAGGGGTGTTGCCCTATCTATGAAAAACGGATTCGTTAAAAGTTCTCCCCGCTTTTTCAATCTCATCAAACGCTCGATGTCTGTTCTGGGCGCGGCTCTCCTGCTCTGTGCGGCGCTGATTCCTGCACCGTTGCAGGAACAGGCGAATCCTGCGCTCACCCCGAATCCGGCAAAATCAGCCTGGTTTCTGCTCTGGATTCAGGAACTGGTGAGCTGGTCTCGGTACATGATTTACCCTGCATTGGTGCTCGCCTGTCTGTTTCTACTGCTGCCGTGGCTTCCGGTCGGCGCGCATGTCCAGCGTGCCAGCTGGTTTCCGAAACAGCAGCGGACGGTTTCGGCAGTTACGGTCCTCATCTGCATTACCATTGTGCTGCTCACTGCAGTTGCACTGTTTTTCAGGGGTGCCAATTGGTCTCTCCGTTTCTAAGCCTGCTGCTACTGATTGCCGCTGTTGTTCCGGCGTGGGGGGGGCAGCCGCAGCAGCTGTGCCTGTCGTGTCACCCTGTCCATTTTTCGGAACGCGGCGTCTGCAGCCAGTGCCATCTCGGTAATCCGGCATCAGATCGGCAGAATATTGCCCACGCCGGGTTGCGGGGAGGGAACTACAGCCGTTTTACTCTCTATAACGAGAGGCAGAAAAAAGAGGGACAGCAGCTAATGGAGCAGCTTGGCTGCAGACGCTGCCACGTGAGCGGTGGTCGCGGCAATCGTCTCTCGGCGAATCTCGACGGATCGGCCGTCCGCAAAAGGGCTGGAGAACTTGCTCTTTCTATTCAGCGTCCGGTAGTAAATATGCCGGATTTCGCACTTGATGAAGCGCGGATTACAGAGTTGGTTAACATGATCCTGTTAAATGCTCAGGGTCGAAACGTGGACGAAGCTGCGCCGGTGACCGTGCATTTCTCCCGTTCCGGTGCACAGAGTATTGATCTGTTTTCTAAAAAGTGCGGGAGCTGCCACCGGCTGCTCAGTCAGCGCCGGGGTGCTCTCGGGGCGGGGCAGATCGGGCCGAATCTGTCAGGACTGTTCTCGGAATTTTATCCAAAAACATTCAGAAACGGCGAGTCATGGACTCCACGCAATCTGGCCGCGTGGTTGAAAAATCCCCGGGAATCACGCCCGATGGCGAGAATGCAGCCGGTGAGCGTGACCGGATCAGAAATGAAGGAGCTTGAATCGATCATGTACACCGATTGACATATAATCAGGCATCTTCACAATTGCTCATAATTCCTTCACACATTCTTCGAACCTTTAAGGTACGGTGTACCCATCAGTGACAACATTTACAGGAGGAAACACAATGAAAAAAATGTCCGTAGCAGTCGTAGCTTTCAGTTTGGCAGTATCTCTGTTCAGTCTTGCCAATGCCGGAATGGGCAATGGTAAAGGAGGCGGGTGCGCTAATTGTGCGCAGCAGCAGGCTGACCCGGCTGCCCAGACGGCACCTTCGGAGCCGTTTAAAAAATTTCAGGCCGAAACTATCGACCTGCGCCAGGAGATGATGACCAAGCGCTTTGAAGTGCAGCGTGAAAATTTGAAGGGTACTCCTGACAGCGCGAAAATTGCCGCGCTGAAGGATGAGATCAAAGCCCTCCAGGCAAAGATTCTTGATATTCGCAGCCAGAGCGGTCTGCCGGGCAATAAGTGTGACGGCGAATGCCCGCAGAAAATGGGTGGATGCGACAAGATGAACATGGGGGATTGTGGTAAAGGCATGGGCGGCTGCAATAAAGGACCGTGCGGTCAACAGAGGTAGTCTGTCGTATGGCCGGAGGCAGAGTGCCCCGGCCATATTTTTTTCGGAGTGCGGAATATGCGACGATACTTCCTTTTCATACTGATTATTTCAGCTGTGTCTCTCCGGCCGGCCAGCGCCGGGCAGATGGGGGCGCAGGGGGCTGGCGGGAAATACTGTCAAGCATCCGGCGGCAGGATGGATTGCGAATCCGGTTCTTCCTGGTGTAAAAAACAGGGAGGTTCGTCATGCAGCCCCGAAATGCGTGGCAGGTGTGGTAAACGTCGAGGCGACTGGTACGGAGCCAGCCGACCGGTAGCCACGGATACTGAAGCGAGAACACTCCTCCGTAATTACTTTGCCGGTCAGGAATACACCGTTTCAGATGTGATGGAAAACAAATGGGGTTTCGAGGCGGTCGTTTTTGATAAAAACGGAACAGTCATTGATCGGGTCATGATTGACAAACGTTCCGGACGCATACGTTCGATGGATTGATTCTGTCAAAGAGGTGTTTGTGCTGCCACCCGTTTTGATTGTTGAAGATGACACCAAACTGGCCCGGATTGTGAAAGCCTATCTGGAAGGGGCCGATTTCAGGACGGTTCACGCCGCGACAGTGCGCGAAGCGCTGCAGAAGGCGGATGCGGAGATTCCTCTTGCCGTGATACTTGATCTGGGACTGCCGGACGGAAGCGGTGAGGAGTTGTGCCAGAGTTTGAAAGAACGTGGCGATTTTCCCGTTATCATGCTGACGGCAAAGTCGTCCGAAGAGGAGCGCATTGCCGGTTTTGCCCTCGGGGCTGATGATTATATGGTCAAACCGGCCAGTCCCCGTGAATTGGTCTGCCGCCTGAAAGCGGTACTGAAGCGCTACGAGCGCGGAACTTCATCAGCCGAGAGCACCGCATCATATAATGGCGGCGCCCTTATTCTAAACACGCTTCGTCACGGCATTACCAAGGATGGACTACCCGTTTCGGTCACCCCCACAGAATTTAAACTTCTTCTTACCCTCGCAGCAACTCCCGGTCGGACATTTACCCGTGACGAACTGGTATCCCGCGCGCTCGGATACCACTTCGAAGGGTATGACCGCAGCATAGATGCCCATATCAAGAACCTCCGCCAGAAAATAGAAAAAGATCCCCGCACACCGGAGTTTCTGAAAACCGTGTACGGCGTTGGCTACCTGTTTGCCGGTGAACGGGATGAACCCTGATATGCGCTGCAGCCTGCGCTGTAAATTCCTGCTGCTGTTCATCCTCATCTCAGCCATTGCCCTTTCCTCCGCTTTCGTGTTGCGCGGTTTCATCATGCGCGATTTTGGCCAGTACCTGGACGGCGAATCCCAGGACCGGGTTCAGCGGGTGGTGGCGCTGATAGAAGGGGGGTATGAGCGCAACGGCGGATGGAGCCAGAACAGCCTGGCCACAGACCTGGCCTGGGCGCTGCAGCTGGGCGTTGACGTGCGCCTGTTTGATGCCGCCTCCCGCCCGGTGATCACCACCGAACAGGCTGTTGCACAGCTGCCGACGTTAATGCGCAAGCGGGTGCTTGATGCAACCGGGTATGAACCTTCCCTGGTAAAAGGTGATTCCACTCCGTACCCGCTCTATCTGCGGGGGGATGAAATCGGGCATCTTGAGGCGCGTCTGCTCGATCAGGTGAAGGAGGATTATTTTGTTCGCTCATCCAACAGGGTGCTGCTGGTCTCGGTCACACTTTTAGGGCTGGTTTCAATAATTGCCGGTATCCTTGTTTCCCGTAGGCTTGCCCGGCCGCTGCTTGAGCTGGTTGACGCATCGGGTGATATTGCGGGGGGAAATCTCTCCCGCAGAGTTGCAACATCAGGGCATGACGAAATCGGGCGCCTGTCCCAGAGTTTCAACCGTATGGCGCATAATCTGGAAGCTCAGGAAAAACTTCGCCGATCCCTCCTCTCCAACGCAGCCCACGAACTGCGTACCCCTCTGGCCATCATATCCGGAGAGTTGGAGGGAATGCTCGATGGCGTACTGCCGACCGACCGGAATGCACTCCAATCCCTGCATGATGAGGCTCGCCGGCTGACGGCCATTATGGATGGTGTCGATGACCTGTCCCGTGCGGAAGCGAGCACCCTGGACCTGCACAGGGAAACGTTTCTGCTGCAGCCGTATCTTGCTGCCATAACCGGTCGTTTCGAGCGTATCTTTGCCGATAAACAGGCGACCCTGCAGCTTGACTGTCCTGACTCCCTGTCCGTCAATGCAGATCCTGACCGGCTCAGCCAGATCATTATCAATCTGATCAGCAACAGTATCAAAGCCGTTGCATCCGGTGGACGGGTGACGCTGTCCGCGTCAGAGGATGGCGATTCGGTCTGTCTAGAGGTCGAGGACGACGGCTGCGGTATTCCCGAGGAGAGCCTCCCTCATGTTTTTGAACGATTCTACAAGGGTACACAGGGAGGATTGGGGCTCGGTCTGGCAATCGTCCATGAACTGGTGACGGCACATGGCGGTACGATCTCAGTCAGGAGTACCGAGAGCATCGGCACCCGATTTCGCGTACTGTTGCCGTAAAGATGTGCGGTTGTGACGGCACCTGACGCACGAAGGGGATGCCGAATCTGCATCCCCTTCGTGGACATTGATACCTGTCGTTGCAGAACTTATTATAGTTTGAACTGACGCACCAGTCGCTGCAGTTCTTCGGCATTGCCGTTCAGTTGCGCCGCTGCCGTGGCCGATTCATGGGCACCCTGTGAGGTCTGCTGGACAACATCGGTGATCTGCATCATGTTGCTTGATATCTCACTCGTCGTGGCGGTCTGTTCTTCCGCTGCGGTGGCGATCTGGTTGACCTGCATGGCAACATCATTGACCTGTGCCAGAATATCGCGCAGAGCCTCGCCGGAGCGGGCGGCCTCTTCAGTACCGGCTTCAACCTGCTGAACGCCCTGCTCCATGGCGGAAACGGCGCCCTTGGTCTCTTTCTGGATGGCTTTGATCATCTCACCAATCTCTTTGGTGGCGCGGGTGGTGCGTTCGGCCAGGGCGCGAACTTCATCGGCAACAACGGCGAAACCACGTCCCTGCTCACCGGCCCGGGCAGCTTCGATGGCGGCATTCAGAGCCAGCAGGTTTGTCTGGTCGGCGATGTCTTCGATTGTGCCGATAATGGCTCCGATCTGATCGGAACGTTCGCCCAGACTTTCCACCGTTTTTGCCGATTCCTGTACCTTTTCGGCGATCTGCCCCATTACCGCCACGGTTTTTTCAACAACCGTGGCACCGTCACTGGCTGACTGTGAAGCACGCTGAGCCCCTTCGGCGGCCATCTGGCAGTTCTGGGCAATATCTCCGGAGGTGGCTGACATCTCTTCGCCTGCGGTTGCAACCGTTGCTGCCTGGGACGCAACCTCCTCGGCACCGGTGGCGATGCGCTCGGCGGTGGAGTGCAGTTGATTGGATGCGGCCGCTACCTGGGTAGAGGTGCTGGAAATCTGGCTGATGATGCTGTGCAGTTTGTCGAGAAACTGATTGAACATACGGCTGATCTGGGCTATCTCGTCGTCGCCGGAAACGGTCATTCGTTTGGTCAGATCGCCTTCGCCCTGAGCAATATCGGTAATGCGTGAGCTGAGTTCAGTCAGCGGTTTTTTGATCGAGGCGATGATTATAACACTGATGAGCGCAGCCAGAATCAGTGCCACGACAGACAGCCCGATCAAAACAGTAGCTATTCGTTTCTCAAGTGTTTGTGACTCCTTGATTCCTTCTGCCATCAATTTGTCAACCGAATCGGCAAATTCCTGAACCCTTGTTTCAAATTTATGAATTGGCTCTTTATAGACTGCAAGCGCAGCATTGGCGGCAGCCGGGGTTGTCACTTCTCCCGCTTTTATTTTGTCAAAAACGATGCCGAATCCGGTTGCATAGGTTGTCATATCTGCCCGGATCTCTTTAATAGTAGCTTTACCCTTGGCTGCCACTTCCTGATTGTGGAGTTCATCAAGAATCTTGTCGATAGTATCAAGGCGCTTGTTGGCTCGCTCCAGCTGTTCGTCAAACTTCTTGCGATACTCTGCTACCTTTACGGGAGAATCGATATTTAGGAAGACATCTTTTTCATAGCGACGTAATCCCAGAATGTTAGCGCGGGAGCGCTGGGCGTGTTCAACGAGGGCCGCATCTTTAACGGCAAGGGTTTCCAGTTCACCCTGCATTTGGGTTACACCCCAGTAGCCGACCCCGGCTAGTGCGGCAATAAACAGACAGAGCAGTGTAAAAGAGATGATGAGGCGGGTTCCGATGTTCATTTGTGTAAGCATTTGTTCTCCCGATCTATATGTTTTTTTCTCTCATTAAGGCAACTGTGGTAGCGATATACCATACATAATCATTATGTCAATATTGTTCACTGCATTACCGTAATATATGTAAGCCCGGAAATAAATTATGTTCTTGATGTTATATTGTTAAGTTAATATATAGGTACTTAAAAATATATTCGAATTTACATGTACAGCATCTACCGGCTACTGTGCCTTGCGCATACACTGGTTGCAGGTGCGGCACTGCAACGGCGGAATCTGCTTTATCAAACAGGAAACGGGTGAAGGGACATTTCATGGAGCTGGTACAAACAGTGTCGAAAAAGAAGAAATATGTAATCTGGCCCCTCGTCTTCGTGGTGATAGGAATTGCTGCCAAGTTGACCGTTCTGGCTCCTCCCCGGGTTAACGTTGTTGCGCTCGAAAAGCGCGACCTGACGGCGCAGGTATACGGTACCGGCACGGTTGAGGCGAAGGTGGTGGTCGGTGTCTCCAGTAATATTACCGGGCGGATTGTGGAGCTGTATGCTGACCAGGGAGATCATGTAACACGGGGTCAACTGCTTGCCCGCCTGGAAAACGATGATCTACAGCAGCAGCAGCGACAGTCCGAGGCAGGAGTCGGCAGGTCCGGTGCTGCCCTGAATGTGGAAATGGCCACACTCAAGAAAGCACAAGCCATCCTGCTGTTGGCGGAGAGTACTGCCAGACGGTATAAGTCACTACTGGAGGGGGGGATGGTTTCCCGGCAGGAAGCTGAGCAGTACGAGAATAATTACCAGGTTGCGAAGGAGGATGTCGCCCGGAGTGCCGCAGCTATTGAGGCTGCTCGCATGGAGCAGGATGCCAGCCGCGCAGGGTTAGGTTTTGCCCGCAGCAAAGTTGCAGATACCCGCATCTACGCCCCCACCGATGGAATCGTCATTACCCGCGATCTGGAAAAAGGGGCTACGGCAGTGCCGGGTCAGGCCATCTTTACGCTGGCTGACCCCGCCACAATCTGGGTTGCCGCCAACGTGGACGAGGCGCAGCTCAAGGGGGTTGCGCCCGGCAAACACGCTATCATTACGCTTCGTTCGTCACCGGGGGAGCAGTGGAGTGGTCAGGTGGCACGCCTCGGTCGTCAGAGCGACCGGGTAACCGAGGAACTGCAGGTGGATGTGGCGTTCACCCCCCTGCTTAAAAACTTTCGCCTGGGGGAACAGGCAGAGGTATACATCACAACGGAAGCAAAAAAATCGGTTCCCGCACTCCCTTCCGGAACAGTCGTCACCTCTGGAAAGAAAACGGGCGTATGGATAGTAGAGAACAACGCTCTTTCATTCAAAACGGTCTCTGTCGGGATCAGAGATCGGCGTGATTTCACTGAAATTACCGGTGGTCTTGACGGGCAAGAGCGGGTTGTTGCCGCTCCTGTGCCGCTGATGGCAACATTCAGGAACGGCATGAAGGTTCGGGTAAAATGAATCTTGCCATTCGCGACATACGATACCATCGCGGCAGGTTTATCCTGACGTCGATCGGACTCGGGCTTCTGCTGGGTGTGGTTATCAGTATGGGCGGGATCTACCGGGGGCTCATTGCCGACGCTCTTTCGATTTTGAACGCCAACTCGGCTGACATCTGGGTTGTCCAGCAGGATACAAACGGCCCGTTTGCCGAAAGCTCCCGTATTCCGGAGGATACCAAATTCAGGATTGCAGCGGTGCCGGGCGTTGCGGAAGTATCGCCGCTTGCGTTTCAAACCATTCAGATCGAGCGTCACGGCAAGCCGTTCCGGTTTTTTCTGATCGGCTCCGAGCAGAACAGTTTCGGCGGCCCGCCGGCTATTATTGCTGGTCGCAATATCAGTCAGAAACATTATGAAATGGTGGTTGCCAGATCGATGAAGCTGGATCCGGGCGAGAAGATACGGCTCGGATTACACGACTATACCGTCGTCGGCATTTCAGAAAATATTGTCTCATCAAGTGGGGACCCGGTTGCATATGTGACTCTTGCCGACGCCCAGGAAATCCAGTTCAAGAAAAGCAACCACGCGATCAGGAATGAGCGGGCACGGATAGCCGATGCTGTCGGCGGCAACAAGGTCCTCTTTCCGCAGCAGGCTGAATTGCTGAAACAGAACCTCACGGCGGCATCGGAAGCCACCCATACGGTAAATACGGTTATGGTACGGCTCTCCCCCGGAACAGAGCTGAAGGAGACGCAGGAGCGCATTGGCCGCTGGAATCACCTCCATGCTATATCAGATGCGGAACAGACAGCTATTCTTGCCAAAGGAATGATTGAAAAGGCACGGATGCAGCTCGGGCTGTTTCGGGTCATCCTGTTGATTATTTCAGGGGTTATCATCTCCCTGATCATCTATACCTCGACCCTCGATAAAATCCGTGTCATTGCCACCCTGAAGCTGATCGGAGCGCAGAACCGGGTCATTATCGGCATGATCCTGCAGCAGTCGCTGCTGATGGGGGTGCTGGCCTACGGTATCGGTTATCTCGTTATCCTGCTGACGTATGAAAAATTTCCCCGCCGCATTGTTCTGGAAGCGCTTGACCTGCAGATACTGTTTGTCATTGTCATGGCCATCTGCATGATTTCGAGTTTTGTCGGTATACGGAAAGCGCTTGGCGTTGATCCGGCGGAGGCTCTTGGTGGATAAGCCCATGTATGCAGTTGAAGTGGACGGCCTGACAAAAATTTACGGTACGGGTGATACCGCCGTGACCGCCCTGCAGGATGCCGGTTTCAAGGTTAGGCCGGGCGAACTGGTCGCCATTCTCGGCCCCTCGGGTTCCGGCAAGACAACTCTGCTGACCTGTATCGGCCTCATCAATGAGCCGACGGTTGGGAAGGTCGTGATCGATGGTACGGTCGTTGCTGATGGCGGCTGGCAGCGCGGAATTGATCTGAAACGGCTGCGTCGGGAAAAGCTTGGTTTCATCTTTCAGGCGCACAACCTCATCCCGTTTCTGACCGCTCAGGAAAACGTCATGGTTGCGCTGGAGATCAATGGATTTGCCCGGAATGACGCAAAAAAACGCGCTGTTGAGTTACTGGAAGCACTTAATCTGGGGCATCGGGCGGTCAATTATCCGAGCGCACTTTCCGGGGGGGAATCCCAGCGGGTCGCCATCGCCCGGGCGCTGGCCAACCGACCCCGGGTGATTCTTGCCGATGAACCGACGGCGGCGCTCGATACGGAAAACGGTAAAAATGTCATGGATCTTTTGAAAAAACTGGCGGTGGAAAACAATTCGGCTATCATGGTGGTCACCCACGATCATCGTATGGTGGAGAATTTTGACAGGATTCTGGAAGTCAGTGACGGCCGGATTGTCGCCGAAAAAAGCCGTACAGAGGAGAGGGTACATCATGGATTGGAATGAACGCTACAGCGAATCGGGGTATACGTACGGTACGGCACCGAATGACTTTCTTGTGTCCGTTGTCGATGCCATTCCTCGCGGAAGGTTGTTGTCTCTTGCAGAAGGTGAAGGGAGAAACGCGGTGTATCTGGCTTCGCTGGGACACGATGTGACCGCTGTTGACGGTTCTGAAGTCGGGCTGCGCAAGGCGGAAACGCTGGCAGCAGAACGGGGCGTCGCCATTACCACGGTACATGCTGATTTGGGTGGGTACATCATTGAAGCCGGACAGTGGGACAGTATAGTGGCCTGTTATTGCCATCTCCCCCCATCCATCCATACGCCGCTCTACCGGGCCGCGGTGCAGGGGTTGAGGCCGGGTGGTGTTTTCGTCCTGGAAGCGTTCTGCAAAGAACAACTTGCCTACGGTACCGGCGGTCCCCCATCACTTGACCTGCTGATGTCGCTTGATGAACTGAAACAGGAGCTTGAAGGTCTGGAGTTTGTCTGTGCCCGTCAGGTTGAGCGGGATGTGCGGGAGGGGAGCGGACATACCGGTCTGGCTTCGGTTATCCAGATTATGGGGGTTAAACCATGACGTTTGACGAATTACAGAAAGCGCTGCAGATACTCGGCCTGCGCGAACGCTCCACAATCGGTGAAATCAAGACCCGTCACCGGGAGCTGGTGAAGCGGTATCATCCGGACAGTTGTGGTGACGACGGAGATAAAATCAGGGATGTGAACGCCGCGTATCGGGTGCTGCTCGACTATATCACCGAGTATCGCTTTTCATTTGCCGAGGCTGAGTTTTACGAACAGAATCCGGAGGAAAATATGCGGAGACAGTTCATGGACAGTCCGCTCTGGGGCGGTCACACGGAGAGCGGCAAACGGTAGTGCAATTCACGGGGCGGAGGAGCCATATGGAAATAAAGATCACGTTTCCCGGAGGGGAAAAGGTTAATGCAGAAGTAAATAGCAGGATTATTCCGACTGATCAGCCGATTGAGGGGGGCGGTGACGGAAGTGCGCCAAGTCCGTTCGACTATTTCCTCGCATCGCTCGGAACCTGCGCCGGCATCTACGTTCTCAGCTTCTGTCAGCAGCGTCAGATCGACACCGGAGGTCTGGCACTAACCCAGCGCATGGAGTTTGAAACCGCTGCAGACGGGAAAAAGAGACTCGCAAGAGTGTCTCTTGATATTGACCTTCCTGCCGGATTCCCGGAGAAATACCGGAATGCCATCGTCACGACGGCCGGGCTCTGTTCGGTAAAGAAAGTTCTCATGAATCCACCGGAATTCGTGATCAACGCCCGTATGCCGTAACGTTCATTTAAATGTATTTTAGGCTGATTGGTGGGTCTACGGTGAGAAGAGTATGGAGCCTTTCCTGAAAAAAGTCGTGGAACCGATAACGCACATGCCGCGTCGCCGCATTTCCATACTGGTACTGATTTTAGCGGTCTCACTCACCGCAGGTCTCTCCTGGTTTGCCGTCCGCAACTATTCCGCAGCTGCACCTATTGCAAATGACAGTTTGCGTGGTCTGGCGCTGACGATAGCCTCTGCGATGGAGGGGGTCGCGGGTCGTGATCCGTCGCTGAAATCTCTGGCCTCATTCCAGACCAGCGAAGTTGCCTATGCCATGCTTATTTCCAGCACCGGTACGATACGCTTTCACAGCAATTCTGATCTGATCGGAAATGATGTTAAGGATTCCCGCTACAGGGATGTGCTGACGTCCGGAACCCTTGGTGAGGAGCGAATCCGCCTTGGTACCGGTGAGCAGGTCTATGAATTTCAGGCGCCGTTTCATCTGCCGGCAGAAACCTGCGTGCTGCGTCTGGCGCTTCATACCTGGCGCTATGAAGCGGTTATGCGCCGGGCACGTTTCGGCATCACCCTGATTTTCTCTCTGCTGGTGCTTGGCTGGGGGTTGGGGGGAGCTGTTTTCTGGCTGTTGCGTCGTCAGGAGCTGCAGGAAAAACAGCTTATGCGGGAACATGAGCTTGCGCGACTGGGGGAGGTTGGTGCCGTGCTGGCCCATGAAGTGCGCAACCCGCTGGCCGGTATCAAAGGGTATGGGCAGCTGCTGGAGGAACGCCTGCCCGATGGCAGCGAGCGCGGTTTTGCCAGGCTGATAGTCGCGGAGTCCACGCGTATGGAGGCACTGGTTAACGATATCCTCCTCTATACGCGTTCCGAGCCGATGCCGCTTTCTGAATGCCTGGTTGCTGAGATTGCCGCATCTGTCCTTGAACTGCTGGCTCCAGCGGCTGAGGCGGCCGGAGTTCATTTTGTCTGTACACTGCCCCCTGACTTGATTGCGCTCTGCCCTGAAGAGGGTGTCCGGCGGGTATTACTGAACCTTGTTTCCAACGCGCTGCAGGCCTCCCCGCGGGATGGGGCGGTGACCGTCAGTGGTGCCCGGGAGCAGGGGTGGGTAACGGTGCGTGTTGAAGATGATGGTCCCGGTATCTCTGCTGACATGAGGCCGCTGCTGTTCGAGCCGTTTCGTACCAGTAAAGCCAGGGGGGCCGGCCTGGGACTGGCCGTCTGCAAGAAGATCGTTACGGCATGCGACGGAGAAATATGGGCGGCAGATGCTGCAGGCGGAGGAGCGCTTTTTACGGTCAGGTTGCCGCGTGCGGGAAAGGATGGGAGTATATGCTGACGGGACGGATTTTAGTAGTTGAAGATGATCCCACTTTCCGTGGGCTTTTGGCGGCAATTCTGGAGGATGCCGGTCACGAAGTGGTGCAGGCGTGCGATGGCGGTGCAGGACTGTCTTGGCTACAGCAAGGATCGTTTGATCTGGTGGTGACGGACCTGAAAATGCCGAACATGGGTGGCATAGAGCTTTTTCGTGCCAGTCGGGCAGATCCCTCTGCACCGCCGTTTGTTTTGCTCACCGCCTTTGGGACCGTGGAGGAAGCAGTCACTGCTCTCAAAGAAGGTGTCAGTGATTTTCTGACCAAGCCGCTGAAGGACCCGGCCAGTCTGCGGATACTGGTGCAGCGACTGTTGGACCAGTATCGCCGGGAGCGTCGGTTGGCGGCATTTGATGAGGCTGATCTGGTAGGGTTGCCGCCGCTCGAGATTCTCTTTGCCGGTCAGGCAATGCAGGAGGTACGCCGTCTGGCGGGCGATGTTGCCGTAACGGAAGCCACCGTGCTGATTGGCGGTGAAAGCGGTACCGGCAAAGAGCTGCTTTCCCGCTATCTTCACCTGACCAGCCAGCGCAAATCCGGACCCTTTGTGGCGATAAATTGTGCCGCAATCCCGGAAAACCTGATTGAAAGCGAGTTGTTCGGCCATGAGCGCGGTGCCTTCACCGGAGCATCTGCCGCGCGTCAGGGTAAGTTCGAACTGGCATCAGGCGGTACAATTCTGCTGGATGAAATCGGGGAAATGCCGCTGGCAATGCAGGCCAAACTGTTGCGAGTCCTCCAGGAGCGACGTTTTGAGCGGGTGGGGGGGACCAAGGAAATCCGCGCCAACGTGCGGGTACTGGCGGCGACCAATCGTGATCTCGGCAAAGAGGCTGCTGCCGGGCGTTTCCGCGAGGATCTCTACTATCGACTGAATGTCTTCCCAATACATCTGCCCTCCCTGCGCGACCGACGGGATGGTTTGGATGATCTGGCTGATTTCTTCGTTCGCCTGCACGCCCGCAGCATGGGTAAAAAATTGTCCGGCATCGCCAACCCGGCTATGAAAGCGCTTCGCTCCTACGGATGGCCGGGAAATATCCGGGAATTGCAAAATGTCATTGAACGGGCGGTCATTCTGGCAAGAGGAGAGGTGACAGAGGCCGAACTGCCGGACGGTATCCGCTCGGCTCGTAATGGAGCACCGGGACCGGAAGTCGGTATATTGAAAGAGGCGGAACGTGATGCAATTGTTGCCGCACTCAAGTCGACCGGCGGTAATCGTCGATTGGCGGCGGATCGCCTGGGAATCTCGCGCCGGACACTGCAGTATCGCCTGAAGGAATATGGGCTGGTTGGTGAAGATGATGCTGAATAGGCGGTGTGCAGTGCAAAAGCATTCCTGCCGGTGCAGATTCTGCACTGATTATGGTGTGGCTAATGCGGAAGCACTAAAATAAGCTGATATATATACGATGGTTACAACCTTTTTTGGATTTGGCACGTCTCGTGGAATATCCCTGGTACGATGTACAAAAACCACGAGGGGGAAACAAACATGAAAACGAAACAGATGACAGCACTGGGATTGGCAGCACTCTGCGCTTTGGCACTTGCAGGTGAGGCATCGGCTCGCGGCGGCAAAGGCAACGGCAACGGCGGTTCCAACGGACAGCGCACCAATGCCGCTACCTGTACACAAACCGGTGCAGCGGGAACTGCTACCCGTCCGGTCGGTTCACAGCGTCGTGACGGCACTTTTCTGACGACCGGCACAACGGCAAACGGTTCGACAACGCGTCCCAACAATGGCAACGGCTTGCAGGATGGTAGCCATCTGGCCGTTACAACAGCGGCACCTGCAGTTGTTGCAGCACCCTAAACAGCTGAGTTGACGGCTTTGCGGGGGGGCGGACGCGTCCCCCTTACCAACGGAGTAACTCCATGAAACCGACACATATCATCATGTACCTGCTGGCGGCACTTTCAGTTTCATCTCCACACATATCACACGCATTCTGGGGAAACGACAGTGACACGCGGAGCGGTCTGAACCTTGAAAACGGCTATGACGCCAATACCGTCACAACTCTGACCGGACGGATCGTGTCACTGCAGATCGGTGACGAGCGCCGCTCTGCCCAGTTTGAAATGGAAAGCGGCACAGTCCGTGCCGTCGTTGTTCTGGGGCCGTATCGGTACTGGGCTGAAAGGGGGATCGCACTGAAAGTGGGGGATGATGTTACGGTACGTGGTTCCAAGGCACAGGGTACGGACGGAACTGTCTATCTTCTTGCGCAAAAAATAACTGATATCACTCAAAAAACCGACATTTCACTGCGCAGCGAATCCGGACGTCCGGCCTGGGCCGGTGGCGGTATGGGCAGTGGTGCCGGACAGATGAATGGCCGTTCCACCCCGTTGCGTCAGCAGTCACCAGGAAGAATGGGCGGCGGGAGAATGGGCCGGTAGTTTCACACACAAGGATCACCTATGCGGACATCGCTACTTATCTGTACTCTTTTTACGTCAGGTATACTTCTATTCGCTGCTTCTGCCCGTGCAGAGAACTCATCACCCGTCTATGCACTTGGTCTCGGGTTTGATATTACCCGTGGCACATTCGGCAGCACCACCACCAACACCTTTGTTTCCACCCCGGTGATTATCGACTGGTTCCCGACCACCCGCCTTGATTTTGAGCTGACGGTGCCGATGTATTATCAGCAACTGACACACAACGGGAACGCTTCGAGCGGGACAAGCAGTGCGAAGGTTACGGCACGCGGACCACTTGGCGGTGCCGGCAGCACTATGGCTGGTACTGGTAGTACTATCGGCGGGACCGGCACCGCAAGCACGGTAAGTTCGTCAAGCGGTACGGGTGGTGGCGGAGGTGTGCTTGGCGGTGATTATGGCATGGGAGATGTTACGCTGACGAGTGGCTACGCTCTCCTTGAGGATGGCGACAGCTCTCTGCTGCTGCGTCCAACACTCTATGTAAAATTTCCGACCGCTGATACAGACAAAGGCTTCGGTACGGGAAAGCTTGATTTCGGAGCCGGACTGGCCGTTTCAAAGTGGCTGGGCAGCTGGCAGCCGTTTGCGGAGGGTCGCTATATTGTTCAGGGAGCGTCTCACGCTGATACCGGGGCGTTGAATTTCCTGACGGTTGACGCAGGTGTGACATACGGCTGGACGGAGCGCCTTGCTACCTCAGTGTATACCCGCACCGGTTCAGCCTTGTTTGACGGCATGTCTGCGCCCCTTGAAGCCCGGTTGAAAATGTCGTGGCGTTTTGGGAAAAAGACCTATACCGACGCATATGTACTTAAGGGGTTTGGTGACGGAAGCCCTGATTACGGTGGTGGTGTTGCCGTTTTTGCAGAATTCTGATCTGCTGAAAAACCGGTTGTACTGATTGACATTGATGCTCCATTGCAGTACTGTACCAACCCAACAAGGCCCTGGGGGAGTTCCTTTGAACTGAGATCCGCCTGTTGCAGCTTTTGCACAGCGGGAACCCTTTGCACCTGACCCGGGTAATTCCGGCGTAGGAAAGCGGCTTGCGGGATGTATCTATTTAATCCAGCCGCCTGATGTTGTATATCAGAGCGGTTTTTTTGTATTGACAGTTGCAGGGACCTGTCTGTCAAGAGTTAGGAACAGTGGCGTGATTGATACCAAACCCTTTCAACTTGTCGTAAATAACGCTGTTCAACCACCAGATATTGCAGGGGTCTACCTGGTTACCGATCAGGGCCCTAACCTTATGGATCGCGTCTGTGAGGCACTTCATGGCGGGGTATCGACACTGCAGTACCGTGCCAAAGGCCTGGACTACGGCGCGCGCCTGGTTGAGGGGGGAGAGCTGAAACGGCTATGTACCCGCTTCGGAGCGACGTTTATTGTCAACGATGATGCGCAGCTTGCACAGGAACTGGATGCCGATGGTGTGCACCTGGGACAGGAGGATGGTGATATTTCCAGCGCCCGTACTCTGCTCGGACCGCATAAAATCATCGGCAAATCGACCCATAATCTGGAAGAGGCGCTGCGGGCAGAACAGGAAGGTGCGGATTACATCGGTTTCGGAGCGCTGTACCCGACCGGAAGCAAGGTGGTTACCCATCTTCCCGGTGTTGCAGGGTTGGCGTCAATTCGTGATGCAGTAACAATTCCGATCGTGGCCATCGGCGGGATAACAGCCGGCAACGCCTGTTCAGTGATTGATGCCGGTGCGGATGCCGTGGCGGTGATCTCGTCAGTACTGTCGAACCCTCGCCCAGATACTGCCGCTGCGGAACTGCTGCTGCTCTTCAACCGTCTTCAACCTTTTCCGCGTGGTGCGGTGCTGAGCGTCGCCGGGAGTGATTCCGGAGGAGGCGCCGGGATTCAGGCGGATGTTAAGACAATTACCCTGCTGGGGAGTTATGCCGCAACCGTTCTGACCGCTCTGACGGCGCAGAATACAAAGGGTGTTAGTGCGATTCACGGACTTCCGCCAAGTTTTATGCTTGAGCAACTTGACGCGATTCTGAATGATATTCCGATTGATGTCATAAAAACCGGCATGCTGCATACTCCTGCCATGATTTCGGCGCTGGCGGAACGGCTCGGGGAACGTAAGGTACTCATTCCCATGGTGATCGATCCGGTTATGGTTGCCAAAGGGGGCGCGCCACTGCTGGAGCGTGAAGCGGTTCAGGTGTTTTGTGATCAACTGCTGCCGCTGGCATATCTGTTGACACCGAATATTCCCGAGGCGGAACGCCTGCTGGGGCGCCCGATACATAACGAATCTGAAGTGGAACAGGCATGTCGCGATTTGCATGCGCTGGGGGCTGCCAATGTCCTTATCAAGGGGGGGCATATGGATGGGCACCTCTCCACCGATATCCTCTTTGACGGCAGCAGTTGCCATCACTTCAGTTCCGAACGGATGTTTACCGGCAACACTCACGGTACCGGC
>JAQTXD010000102.1 GCA_028688955.1 Desulfuromonadaceae bacterium | reverse complement strand
AACGAGTGATTGAGAGGACTAAGGCTCTCCAGTCGGCTATGGAGATGGCTGAGGCAGCAAATCGCGCCAAATCTGAGTTTTTGGCCACCATGAGTCATTAAATTCGTGCGCCGATGAATGGCGTAATCGGCATGGCCGGTATGCTGCTGGAAACGGATCTGACAAACGAACAGAGCGAATATGCCGAGATAGTGCGTAAGAGCGGAGAAAACCTGCTGGATTTGATCAACGACATCCTCGATTTCTCGAAAATTGAAGCGGGTAAATTGGAAGTGGAGCTACTTGATTTTGATCTGAAAACAACCATTGAAGAAACCGCCGATCTGATGGCAATTCAGGCGGCAGAAGCTGGATTGGAGTTGGTTTGTCGGATTGCTCCCGAAGTTCCTTCATACCTGAAGGGTGATTCCGGTCGCTTGCGTCAGATTGTCATCAACCTGGTTGGCAATGCAATAAAATTTACTCAAAAGGGTGAAGTTGTTATCAGCGTATCTCTTGAGTCTACGTTCGATAGGTTCGCAGTAATACGTTTCGAGATAAAGGATACCGGCATCGGCATACCTGAAGATCGGCGTGCCATCATATTTAACCCGTTTACCCAGGCCGACGGAACTACATCACGCAAATACGGTGGCACCGGTTTGGGGCTGGCAATTTGCAAACAACTGGCGGAGTTGATGGGCGGCGATATCGGATGTTTCAGCGAACTGGAGAAGGGCTCCACTTTCTGGTTCACGGCACAATTCGAACAATCAACCAAATTGGGGACCCATTTCAATGCTCCTCTTGAAAAGACGCCGAGCAATAGCACACAACTATCAATAAATCAGGGGACCCACATCCTGCTTGCAGAAGATAATGTTATAAACCAGAAGGTTGCACAAAGCATCCTCAGTAAAATTGGTTATAAGGCTGATATTGCAGCCAATGGCCTTGAGGCAGTGCGGGCCCTGGAGATGATTGACTACGATCTGGTGTTGATGGATTGCCAGATGCCGGAGATGGACGGGCTTACTGCCACAGGCATAATCCGCAATCCGGCATCGAAGGTAAAGAACCACAAGGTTCCTATCATTGCAATGACAGCAAATGCAATGAAGGGTGACCGGGAAAAGTGCTTAGAAGTTGGTATGGATGACTATCTGACCAAACCGGTGAAGAAGGATGAACTGGCCGAAATACTCATCAAATGGTTGCCGACAGGTGATTGTAGCGACGAAGTACAAGGGGCGCCGATCACTCACCCTCTGTTTGATGAAGCTGACCTGCTTGATCGGATGGATAATGATCGGGATTTTGTGCGGATGATCCTTTCTGAATCGACAAAAGAGCTGGCAAAACAGCTGGAAGAGATACGCGAACTGTGCAGAGGTGACGACCTAATTGCTATCCACCACATCGCTCATACGATGAAAGGGATGGCGGCTAATATCAGCGCATCGGCTCTTTCTGACATGGCGTATAAAATAGAAACAACTGCAAAAAACGGTGATCTGACATCAGTTCGGGATTTGTTTCCGGAGTTGGAGCAGACGATGCTGATGACGATGCAGGCTATCAAGTGATCCCGCTTAAATCGGCGTCATAAAGGGTTGGGCAATCATACCTACCAACAACTAAGGGACAGTGCCCCCTTTTAATGTATGATCAGTTAAACATTTTCTTCCTCAAGCCAAATGCAACATTCACAAGACCTATCATCACTGGGACTTCAACGAGAGGACCTATTACGGCAGCAAATGCTGCTCCGGAGTTCAAGCCGAACACTGCTACCGCAACTGCTATCGCAAGTTCAAAGTTATTGCTCGCTGCGGTAAACGCGAGAGTCGTTGTCTTGCTGTAATCAGCTCCCATGCGTTTGCCCATCCAGAATGAGACAAGAAACATTACAACAAAATATATGAGCATGGGTATTGCTATTCTCACGACGTCCGCAGGCAACTGTACTATCAGCTGACCTTTAAGGCTGAACATTACGACTATCGTGAACAATAGAGCAATTAGAGTGATGGGACCAATCTTAGGCACAAATTTCTTGTGGTACTGCTCCTTACCCATAACCTTCACACCAATGAGCCTCGTGATTGCTCCTGCTATACATGGGATGCCAAGATATATGAATACACTTTTGGCTATCTGTTGAATACTGATCTCTACGATACTTCCAGACAGCCCGAACATCGGCGGTAATACTGATATGAAGAACCACGCATATACGCTATAGAAAAGTACCTGAAACACACTATTGAATGCGACCAGACCCGCTGCGTATTCTGTATTACCCTTAGCAAGTTCATTCCAGACGATCACCATAGCGATACATCGAGCCAAACCAATCATGATGAGTCCCACCATGTACTCAGGCTTGTCCGGTAATAGCGTAATTGCCAGTACAAACATCAGCACTGGACCTATCAGCCAATTCTGCACCAGTGACAGACCGAGAACTTTCCTGTTATGGAAGACCTCAGGCATCTCCTCATACCTGACCTTGGCAAATGGAGGATACATCATCAGGATCAGACCCACTGCAATAGGCATGTTCGTAGTACCGGCTTGAAAGCTATTGATGAAAGATTCCACTCCAGGAACAAAGTAACCAAGTGCTACACCAACAGCCATTGCAGCAAAGATCCAAGACGTCAACCATCGGTCCAGGAAGGATAGTTTCCTAGATATGTGCTCGCTCATGCCCTTGCCCTCACGTTTGGCAGGATGTCAGCTCCTGTTTGATCTCATCACGTACCCTGCGGAACTCCTGCTGCAACACATACTCTTCATAACTGACTGCTCTTGAAATCAGGTACAGCCATCAAAATTCAGTAATGTTATAGTTATTTTAATATTTGTATGTTTATAACACTTCTACAATCACAGTCAAATTACATTGTGGAGGCGAACCGGAGTTACAGATTGGAGGTGGTGGTGTAGCCAATATATTACAAAAATGACCTGCAGATATTTGGTGGGATGTACTCTGCAACTGTTGGAGTATACTCGCTATAAATTATTTTCAACAGACTGTTTTTTTCTGTTTGGAGTGATATAGTGGAATCGCAGAAGGAAACACAGTCCACTAAAAGGAGGAGTTAAGCCAATGCAGGATGAGACTCCGCCACACAGTAACGTTTCATAGGTATCAATAGTCCTCCGATTGAGTTATTGGGTCGGATATACACCTAACAGGTACATACATGTAGATAACGAAGCCCACCGATTGGACATGGTGGGCTTTTTGTTTCTCTGTAATGCTGCAAGTTTGATTGCCCGTATAGATACAGTTTCAGGCGCACAAACCAGGGCTACAGTTGGTTATTTATTGTAACGAGACCTGTGCCCTGTCTCTTGTTCGTGCATCTAAACGAGATGGTACCAATTTAACTGATATGAGGTGTTGGAGGGATTATCTCAGCTGGCAATGTAACGGATATTATTCATGGAAATATGTATGTGTCCGGTATTGTAACTGTTTTAGTGTTGGCATGTATGATGCTCTTACCTCCAGTAGATACTCAAATTTTACAGGAGGGGATTTATATGAAAAAGCTTCTTTCGACAATTGTTGCAATAGGGTTTATTTCAAGCATGTTGGTTAACTCAGTATATGCAGGTGATCGTCATAGTGGTGGCGGTTTCAACCCTCTATGGATTCCGATAGCAATTATCTCTACTCTTGCAGCGGTTACTATTTCACAGCCGCAACAGGTGGTATACGAACGAAGAGCAGATTATGAACCAAGACGACCTGTCATCTACGAAGAACCAAGGCTGGCTGTCGTATATCAAGAGCCAAGACATTATGACCATGAACGCTATTACGAGAGAGATCGTGACTATGATGCTCCACGGTACAGAGAATACCGGTAGTTTGTTGTCCCACACAGTAATCAGCTAACAAGATCAATACAAAAGGCCACCCAAACTGCGGTGGCCTTTTACATTCCTGCATATTTCATACTTTCTCCGGTACTAGTTTTTAGCTGCGACTGTTTCTTCTTTCACTGCGGCAACCACACCTTTAACCATTCCTGTTGCCAGCAAGATTGCTGGCACTACCTGTGCTACTACTATCAGTGCGCAGAATCCTAAGAATACCCACACAAAAATCCCGCTGTTATCTTCACGTAATCCATTAGCTGCAAATGCTGTTACCGGTGCCAAAGTTCCTACGATAGTGGTGATAAGTGCTCTCATGACATCCTCCTATGTTAATTTGTTGTTGAATTTAATTGCCGTTGTAAATGTAGTTTGCATTGCTGGTGCCAAGTTGAATATTTTAATTTGGTGCATTTGTAACATGCTGATATTTAACACTAATTAAGTTGATAGCGTTATGTGCCTGCTGATATCAGGGTAAAAACCCCGTGATATGTATAAAATTACAATACTTATTATTCTGATATTATGATGTAAGTCTTTTAAATACAGTAGCTTATGTATTTGTATGCTGTTGTAGGGAGTGTATAAAGCTTTTGAACTCAGAGATGGGCAAACAAAAAGGGACGCTACTCAGTTAAAGTAACGCCCCTCAAGTTGAGTTATGTTTGAAAGCTTATGCTTTGTTGTTCCTGCGCTTTCCATATACTGCAAGTCCAGCCATACCGAGTCCTAAGAGTGCCATAGTACCTGGTTCTGGTACGGGTGCTGAGGTGCTATCTGTCCCGATATTAAATCCATGCCAATACTCGTTTGGACTAATGTCGAACGTTAAGCTGCTGTATGTACCAATTAGCTGTAAAATTCCATTAAATTCATGTCCTGAAAAGGTGTTTCCACTAATACTGTAACCTCCATAACCCCAATAGTTGCTACCGAATGAAATAACATTTATTGGATTTTGAAGATTCTGAAATGCATAGTTAACATTAAACGTTCCAGGTTGTCCTACACTAACTAACGCAATATATGGATTAATAATTGCTTCAGAGAAACTGATTGTAACTTGGCCACTATTCCATTCCTGAATCATGTCAAAAGGAGTTAGTCCGCCATATGTTCCTGTTGAAGATGTCCCTCCGGTACTACCGTTGTTATAGTAGTAGTCACCATTAACCAGACTATCTGCTAAACCGCTTAACGTCACGCTCACAACAGAAGAACCAACAGAAAGAGTTCCATCGTTTGTCGAACTCCAATCAACCCATGACGTTGCCATTGCACTTGTTGCAATCGTTAAAATCGCCCCCGCAAGTAATGCAACCATTCTCTTTTTCATTTTCTGTTCCTCCCGGGTTAATATGATTATAGAGTTGTAGTTCGAAATATACTGCCAGCATGCAGTGAATATGCCATTATGATAACTAGCTAATTAATTTACGGTTAATATATTTACAATATTTATCAAGAAGCCATGGTGTAACGTTTCCCGACACAGTTAAGCAGATACCCCTCTAATGAATCATTTATTGCCTTGTACTGGTTAGCTCCGTCAGGTATCAAATGGTATGTCTTCGCTCAGTACTCTACTATACCAGTACGCAACAACGTAAAGCTTCTGTAGGTATTATATTCCATTGTAACCAGCATGGTCTTGGCATCATACAAGTCTGAAGTTTTATGGGACTTCTTGATGAACTTACAAGGGAAGTGATTTTGTAGATCAACAGGCACTTTTACCTTGTAGTAAAATCTGCTGTTGACCTTTATGAGGTGTGTAGGATATGACAAAGCCTCTTATCTCCAGTATACCTAATTGTATACCTAGATTTAAGAGGCCCATATTTTATCTAGCAAATACAGCTAGTTATAAGATTGGCAGGGGTACCTGGATTCGAACCAAGAGATGACGGCGTCAGAGGCCGTTGCCTTACCGTTTGGCGATACCCCTACAGCAAAGAGCACTGTTTGTAACAAATCAGGCTTATGACGTCAAGACTTTTTAGTCCTTTTCTAACTTCGTGCTGCACTGGCACCTGCTTCCATCGCTTTTACATTGGCTGGGATTAGTTTGTGATTTCGTTCGGGGAGCGCTTTTTTTAGTGCTGCTTCCAGAGATTCTTTCTTTAATGCTCCGGATTTTTCAATATATGCCCCGCATGCCACCATATTTACCATCCGCACATCCCCCATATCGAGAGCGATCTGATTCATTGGAACAAGAACGACTTCGATACCTGGAAGGCTGATTTTATCAATCTCCACTAAACTGGAGTTAACGATGCAAATCCCACCCTGCTTGACTTTACCAGCATATTTATCAAATGAAAGCTGATTGAGAAGGACCGAGATGGATGGGTTTCCGACCACCGGAGAACCGGTATCACCGTCGGCAAAGACGACCGTACACATCGCTGAGCCACCCCGTTTTTCAACTCCGTAGGCAGGAAAAAAAGAAACATTTTTCCCTTCGTGAATAGCTGCGTATGAAAGCATATTGCCGGCAAGCAAAACACCCTGTCCGCCATAACCGGCAAAAAAAACATCGTAGCGCATGATTATCTCCAATAACGGTTATACAAAATTACAATGTGGCAGTATTTTTATACACACCAAGCGGGAAATACGGAATCATTTCATCTCCCACCCGCTGGTTAGCATCTAGGGGACTCATCCCCCAGTTCGTTGGACATGATGCCAGCGCTTCAATAAAGGAAAAACCTTTTTTCTCAACCTGGTAGCGAAAAGCGGTTTTAATCATCTTCTTGGCGTTGAGGACGTTTTTGGGAGTATTGAGGGCGACCCGTGCCGAGAATGCCACACCATCAAGATTGGAGAGCAGCTCCGCCATTTTGAAGGGAGCACCGTCTTTCGAGGTGTCACGGCCATAGGGAGAGGTTGACGTCTTTTGCCCCGGCAATGTGGTGGGCGCCATCTGCCCGCCGGTCATGCCGTAGGTCGTGTTATTGACAAAAATAACCGTAATATCCTCACCCCGGTTGGCAGCATGAATAATCTCTGACATGCCGATGGCGGCAAGATCACCATCCCCCTGGTAGGTAAACACAATCCGGTCGGGGCGGGCTCGCTTGGCACCGGTGGCCACTGCCGGAGCACGGCCATGGGGTGCCTCGATGACATCCACGTCAAAATAGCCGTACAGAAAAACTGAACAGCCGACTGAGGCTACTCCAATCGTTTTGTTGCGAATCCCGAATTCGTCCAACGCTTCAGCAACCAGACGATGCACGGAGCCATGGTTGCAGCCGGGACAAAAATGGGTTGAGACATCTTTCAGGCTTTCGGGCCTGGTAAACACCTGTTTCATGGTTTATTTCCTCAACTGCTCAGGCACTGGCCCGATAGTTTTTCGTGATCTGCTCGAAAAGTTCTTCCGGAGTCGGCAAAGAGCCTGCTCCAGGGGGGCGACCATAGAAGGCGACATCGGCATCCCGAGCGACAGAAAGTCGGACATCATCGATCATCTGACCGGTGGAAAGCTCTATATCCAGAAATAGTTTGCACCGTTCGGAAAGGGCGGCGTAGGTTTTTTTGGGAAATGGGAACAGAGTTATCGGTCGAAGCAAGCCAACCTTCAACCCAGCCTCCCGGGCCATAGCAACAGCAGTTTTGGCAATTCTGGCGGTCGAACCGAAGGCGGTAACGATCAGTTCTGCATCACCAGTCTGAACCTCTTCCCAGCGGCACTCCGCATCAGCAAGTTCCTGATAGCGAGCCTGCATCTTCCAGTGAAAAGCCTCCATCTCGCCGTCACCCAGGTAGAGAGACTTGACAATGTTCTGCGGAGTACCCTCTTTGCGACCGCGGACAACCCACTCCTTGGGAGGAAGCACCACCTGCGGACGGGGGTTGGGGGTCACCGATTCTTTCATCTGGCCGATAACAGAGTCAGCCAACACCATAGCCGGCATACGGTATATGTCAGACAGGTCAAAAGCCAGCATTGTCAGGTCATACATTTCCTGAACCGACGCAGGTGCCAGCACGATAATTCGATACCCGCCATGCCCGCCGCCGCGTGTTGCCTGAAAATAATCCGCCTGCGAGGCATCAATGCCCCCCAATCCGGGACCGGCGCGCATGATATCGACAATAACACCGGGAAGCTCGGAACCGGCCATGTACGATATACCTTCCTGTTTCAGCGATATACCGGGGCCGGAGGAAGATGTCATGGCACGAACACCGGTTGCAGAAGCCCCCAGCAGCATGTTTATGGCACCAATCTCACTTTCGGCCTGTATAAATTCACCGCCACGCCCGGGGAGCTCACGAGACAGATACTCCGGAATATCGCTCTGCGGCGTAATTGGATAGCCAAAATAGCAGTGACAACCGGCCTCAAGAGCCGCCATTGCTACCGCCTCGTTACCTTTGACAAAAATCTTTTCACGTGCGACTGCATGCATCAACGTCACTCCTTAAAAACCGTGATAGCGACATCCGGGCACATTTCTGCGCACAATGTACATCCGGTGCATAATTCAGGGCCGGAAAAAACCGCCATGGCAAATCCCAGGCTGTTGGGAGTTTTACTCAATGCAACCAGTTTTTTCGGGCAGGCTGTGGTGCAGAGCCCACACCCTTTGCAGCGAGTTTCATCTATTATGATATGCGGCATGTTCGTTCATCCTTTACTGTATTCAGGTCGTTCCTTGTAGCAGATTGAAAACGTGCCCGTCAAGCTTCCACACAAAGCAGCAGCTTCACAAAAGAAAACAGGCATTCCCGATATTTTTCGAAGAATGCCTGATGTTAACACACCCATGGCGAATCAACTATTCCGGTCTCTTCACATACCCGGCACAACACCCCGTGAGGCTTTCCCTGATGGATTCAAGCATTTCCCCCTCATCAGTAAAGCCGGCAGCGGCCTTGACATTCAGAGCAAGAGGCAGCAATCCCAACAGCATTGTCCGCAGGTTACCGCACCCTTCCCCGCCTCCAAATATTTCCTGCAATTTACGGTTTAGTCCCCTGCCTATGACAAATCCGACGAGCAGCGCCATCCGCGCAGCAACGTTGGGGCAATCCTCCGAAGGATGACGAATAAAATCAACATGTGCAGCGACTATTGCCAGCGATTCATAATCCGCCAGAACTTCCATACGGATATCATGAAAACAGTCTGCAAGCCGACCCGTCAAAAAAATCTGACCGGCGTCACCGCGCTTAACGTGGTAACTGACATCACGCTGAAAATCCTCCATTGAGTTCAACTGAAGCACTGTTTACCCCTTTTTCATCTTTGGAACAATGATGAGCTCAGGATCGAGCACACTATGACGCTACCCGGCGACTTTTGCGGTCAGCGCGGGTACGAACTGCATGACGTCGGCCACGACCAGTACGTCGGCAATTTCACCGATCGGCGCATCTTTGTCCTTGTTGATGGCAAGGATGAAGTCGGATTT
>JAQTXD010000101.1 GCA_028688955.1 Desulfuromonadaceae bacterium | reverse complement strand
ATGGCCCCTCCGCACGTGCTTCCAGAATGGCGTCAATGGCTCCGGTGCCGACATTCTTTACCGCCCCGAGTCCAAAGCGCATTGACGTGCCGACAACGGTGAAGGAAAGCCCGGATGTATTGATATCGGGCGGGAGCACCTCAATTCCCTGCTCCCGGCAATCACTGATGTTCTTGACTACTTTATCCGTGTTGTCCATATCGCACGTGAGCAGTGCAGCCATGAACTCGACCGGATAATGAGCCTTCAGATAGGCGGTCTGGTAGGCGATGAGGGCGTAGGCGGCCGAATGTGATTTGTTGAAGCCGTATTCGGCGAATTTGTGCATCAGGTCAAAAATTGCCTCGGCTTTAGTGGGGTCAAGTTTATTTGCCTTGGCTCCGTCAAGAAACAATCCCTTCTGGCGTGTCATCTCCTTTTCATCTTTTTTCCCCATCGCTCGGCGCAGCAGGTCGGCCTGTCCCAGGGAATAGCCTGCCAGCGAGCGGGAAATCTGCATGACCTGTTCCTGATAGACAATGACACCGTAGGTATCCTTCAGGATCGGTTCCAGTTGCGGCAGGTCATAGACCACATCTTTGCGACCATGTTTGCGATCGATGAAGTCATCTACCATGCCGGACCCGAGTGGACCCGGTCGATAGAGGGCGCAGGCGGCAATGACGTCCTCAAAACAGGATGGTTTCAGCTTGACCAGCATCTCCTTCATGCCGCTGGACTCCAGCTGAAAAACCCCGGTGGTGTTACCGGCGGTGATGAGATCATAGCTGGCCTGATCATCGTCCCGCAGGGTGGTGATATCAAACCCGGGCACTTTGGCCCGCACAAGTTTGACGGCGTTTTCAATGACAGTCAGGTTCTTGAGACCGAGAAAGTCGAATTTAACCAATCCGACCAGTTCAACATATTTCATGGAATACTGGGTATTGATCGATCCGGTTTTCTGATCCTTGTAAAGCGGCAGAAACTCCTCCAGAGGTTCCGGTGCAACTACGACAGCTGCCGCGTGGGTGGATGCGTGGCGGGTTAATCCCTCCAGGCAGAGGGCGGTATCCAGAAGGTCCTTGACCTGCGGGTCTGCGGCACAGAGATCTTTCAGCTGCGGTTCCTGCTGCAGAGCCTTGCTCAGGGTCATTTTCAGGTCATCCGGAATCAGCTTGGCAATGCGGTCAACGTCGCCATAGGTCATGTTCAGAGCACGGCCGACATCCCTGATGGCAGCCTTGGCACCCATGGTCCCGAAGGTGATGATCTGGCAGACGCGGTCACGACCGTACTTTTCGACCATATACTGGATTACTTCGCTTCTGCGGTCCTGGCAGAAGTCGACGTCAATATCAGGCATGGAGATACGTTCCGGATTGAGGAACCGTTCGAACAGAAGGTTATAGGGCAGTGGATCAAGATCGGTTATTTTGATGGAATAGGCTACCAGAGAACCCGCTGCCGAACCCCTGCCCGGCCCGACCGGGATCCCTCGATCCTTGGCCCAGCGGATAAAGTCAGAAACAATGAGGAAGTATGCGGGGAATTTCATGTCCCGGATACAATCCAGCTCGATTTGCAGACGCTCAAAATATCCCTGCTGCTGTTCCAGCGTCATATCAGGATACTTGGCAAGGATTGTGACCATCCGTTCTTTCAGCCCTTCGGTTGCCAGTTCCCGCAGCATATCGTCATGATTCTGCCCTGCCGGCGGGTCGAAGTGGGGGAAATAGTAGGTTTTGCCATCCACCGCAAGATCCAGATTGCACTGTTCTGCAATTGACACGGTGTTGGTTATCGCCTCGGGGCAATAACTGAATGCTCTGGACATTTCTTCCGGCGACTTTACGTAGAATTCGTCGACCGAAAACTTCATATGGGTCGGATCTTCCATCGTCTTGCCGGTCTGGATGCAGAGCAGCACTTCATGGGCACGGGCATCTTCGCGGTTGAGGTAGTGGCAGTCGTTCGTCGCCACCAGCGGCAGCTTCAGTTCGGACGCTACCTCCATCAGGCGCTTGTTGACAACATCCTGCTCCGGAATGGTGTTCTCCTGCAGTTCAATGTAGTAGCGGTCAGGGAACAGTTCGCTGTACCATTTTGCAGTAGCAAGTGCATCTTCCATTCTGCCGCGTCCGCACTGCATGGCCACTTCACCTTTAAGGCAGGCAGACATGGCTATCAACCCTTCGGAGCGCCCTGCCAGCAGTTCGCGGTCGATACGGGGGCGGTAGTAAAATCCCTCCTTGTATCCAGCAGACGTCAGATAGGAAAGATTCTTGTACCCCTGCATGTTTTCACAGAGGAGAATCAGGTGGTATGCAGCATCGGAAATCCCTTTTGAGTCACGTGAAAAGCGCGATTCGGGAGCCAGATAGAGCTCACAGCCGATAATCGGCTTGACCCCGGCTTTCTTGCATTTGAGATAAAATTCCGCCGCCCCGAACATGTTGCCATGGTCGGTAATCGCCACCGCCGGAGCGTTATGCTCCCTGGCTTTTGCGATAAGGTCATCGAAGCGGATGGCTCCGTCGAGCAGCGAATATTGGGAGTGAAGATGGAGATGAACAAAAGGGGAAGGTGCGGTGAATTCAGAAGTTACTGGCGTTTCCATACTGTGCGGCCTCCGGGTGAATCGACGAGCCGGGATTATGCCTTATGACTATATATGGTGTCAAGCGGCGGGTTTGGGAACAATATTTTGTGTGGTTTCCGTCTTTTGCAACTCATACACAAGTTTCAGAATTTGCATGAGCTTACCCCTTGGAAGCAGGGGGTCCTGTTGTCGGTGCGGGATATTTTTGTCAACCACTCCTGCCTGGCTGAGCAGATGAAGGCCGCAATGAGAGATGGCAAGGTCATGCCGGAAGAGGTCAAGGCGTTGATGAGGATGGTTAAAGATCATGCCAAGGGGCAGGACGCCATTTTGCACTGGCACCGATACCATACAGTCGTCAGAGCATGCATTTGATTTGTTGCACGGTACCGCATACATCCAGCAGGTCATTATGAAGATTTTATGTGTTAACCTGTTCAGCAACTCGCTACTGATTTTTTGATCCGCTGCTGTCTGGTCTTGTTGTATTGCGGTTCGATTCTTTCGTACTTGGCAGTTTACTGGCCCGTTGCATCCATCGCCTCGAGCATGGCCTCTCCCATTTTTGTCGGGCTTGTCGCCACTACCACGCTGCATTCCTGCAATATTCTGATTTTATCCTCAGCCCTTCCTTTGCCGCAGGTGATGATCGCACCGGCATGCCCCATGCGCTTGCCGGGAGGTGCGGTGACGCCGGCGATGAAGGCGGCAACCGGTTTTTTCATGTTCTGTTTGATCCATTCGGCCGCCGCTTCTTCGGCTCCACCGCCGATCTCACCAATCATGAAGACCCCTTCGGTATCCGGGTCATCATTAAAGAGAGTGAGAACGTCGATGAAATTCATGCCTATGATCGGATCGCCACCGATGCCGACGCAGGTGGATTGCCCGAGCCCGAGGTCAGTCAACTGCTTGACCGCTTCATAGGTCAAGGTACCGCTGCGTGAGACGACCCCGATCTTTCCCCGTGTATGGATGTGTCCCGGCATAATGCCAATTTTACATTCACCGGGAGTGATGATCCCCGGGCAATTAGGTCCGATCAGGCGGGTGGCACTTCCCTGCAGAACCGCTTTGACCGGCACCATATCCCGAATCGGAATGCCCTCGGTGATACAGACTGCCAGAGCGATTCCGGCGTCAATGGTTTCCATGATGGCATCTGCTGCGCCGGGTGGCGGAACGAAGATCATTGATACAGTTGCCTGGGTATATTTGACCGCCTCAGCTACAGTATTGAATACCGGAATCCCTTCGATGTGGATGCCGCCCTTGCCGGGTGTGACACCGGCAACGATGCTGGTACCGTATTCCCGGCACTGCTGCGTATGAAACAGCCCACTGCGACCGGTTATGCCCTGCACGACTATCCGGGAGTTTTTATTGACAAGTATTGACATGATCTACTGCTCCTCCTGTTTCAACATCCGGACGATTCTGGTGGCACCATCTCCCAGCGATGTGCCGATCTGGACATTCAGACCGGACTCCTTGAGAAGTATTTTACCCGCTTCTACCTGACTGCCGTCCATGCGGACGACGATCGGCAGACGACAGTTAACTGCTCCCGCCGCTTCAACGATCCCCTGGGCTATAACATCACAACGCATGATGCCGCCGAAGATGTTGACAAAAATGCCTCGAACATCGCGATCCTGCAGGATAATCCTGAATGCTTCGGCAACTTTTTCACGGGTCGCACCACCGCCGACATCAAGGAAATTTGCTGGTTCCCCGCCACATTCCTTCAGCACGTCCAGAGTTGCCATGGCCAGACCGGCGCCATTGACCATGCATCCGATTGTGCCGGCCAGCTTGATATAGGAGAGATCATATTTAGCGGCATTTATTTCCAGGGGATCGAGCTGTGAATAATCCACCATGTCGGGATATTCCCGATGCCGATAGACGGCATTTTCATCGAAGGTCATCTTGGCATCCATGGCCATCAGCCAGCCGGCCTTTGTTACGACCAACGGGTTAATTTCAATAAGGGAACAATCCTTCTCCTGACAGGCACGGTAGAGGTTCAGAATCAACTCGACACAATCTTCGCAGATTGTTCCGCACAAGCCCAGCGCAAGCGCCACCGCCCGTGCCTGATAGGGCCGCAGTCCGGTAAACGGGTTGACGATGTGTGTCAGTATCTTGTCCGGGTTTTTCCTTGCCACCTCCTCAATATCCACGCCACCTGCAGTTGAAGCGATCAGGATATAGCGGGAGCTTTCACGGTCGAGTGTGATGGAAAGATAAAACTCCCGGGCAATCTCAACCGCTTCCTCTACCAGGATGCGTCGTACTTTCAGCCCGTTGGGGCCGGTCTGTCTGGTCACAAGTGAGCGACCAAACAACTCCTTACCGAATTCCTGAGCCTCCTCCGGGTGATGAACCAGTTTTACCCCGCCAGCTTTGCCACGACCACCGGCATAAATCTGGGCCTTGATGACGCAGCGTCCTCCCATCATTTTTGCAGCGCGTTCAACTTGGTCAGAGGTCAGTGCCACAGTGCCGCGAGGAATCGGAATGCCATAACTGCCGAGAATTTCCTTGGCCTGATATTCGTGAATGTTCATAGTGCACTCTCCAAAAGTTCACACTGTTCAGGGGCGTAATATAAATTCTGGTAATGAGTGTGTCTCTGCTGGCAAGTATAGCAGTGACGGGGGATAGTGCAATTCAGTGGTGAGAATGATTGTCAGGATGGTATGTGAGATTGATGAGGGTTGCGGCTGATGGTTTCAGTTCGCCCTGAGACGTTCGCGCCGCAGCAGTTGTGGAAACAGGTACATCCAGATCGCTACTACCGTCAGTGTGCCGATGCCACCCAGCAGGGCGGCAGGCACTACACCAAACCAGGCGGCGGTCAGGCCGGATTCAAACTCGCCAAATTCGTTGGAGGTGCCGATAAACACGGCATTGACTGCACTCACCCGACCGCGCATCTCGTCCGGGGTTTCCAGTTGAACGAGCGAAGCGCGGATGACTACGCTGATCATATCTGTCCAGCCGAGCACCACCAGAGCCAGACATGACAGTGCGACAGAAGTCGAAAGGGCAAACACGACAGTAGCGGCACCAAAACCGGCAACAGCCGCGAACATTATTTTGCCAACGTTGCGCTGCAGCGGTTTCCGTGCCAGATAGAGAGATGCCGTCAATGCCCCGACAGCCGGCGCGGCCCGCAGAATGCCGAGTCCCCAGGGACCAACCGCCAGAATATCCTTGGCGAAAATGGGCAGCAGTGCGGTGGCGCCACCCAGCAGGACGGCAAACAGATCAAGAGATATTGCCCCGAGCAGGACCGGTTGGCTGCGAATGTAGGTGATTCCGGCAAACAGCGAAGTAAACGTCCCAGGTTCACGTGCCGTCTGAAGCCGCATCAGCATCTTGAGCCGTGCCAGGATGGTTGCTGACAGCAGGAACAGGCATCCTCCGGTGAGGTAGACGATCCCAGAACCGGCGATATAGAGGAACCCTCCCGCAACCGGACCGACAATGACCGCCGCCTGACGTACCGAGGCGTTTCGGGCAATTGCCGCGGGGAGCTCTTCCTGTGCAACCAGGGCGGGGAGCAGCGTCTGGAAGGTTGTGTATTCGAAGGAACGGGCGATCCCCAGCAGAAAGACTATCAGCAGGATACTGTTTCTGTCGGCGAAGTGCAGCACGCTGAACAGGGCCAGGGACAGCAGCGCAACTGCTTCCAGCGCTTGGGATATTGCCACGATGGTGCGTCGGTCATAGCGGTCTGCGGCATGTCCGACATATAGCGACAGAACAAGGGATGGGAGGAACTGGACAAGACCAACAAGTCCAAGTGCGAAGGGGCTGCCGGTTAAATCATACATCTGCCAGCCGATCGCAACACTTGCCATCTGATAGGCCAGTGTTGCGGCGGCGCGGGCAGTCAGATAACCGGCAAAGGTTCTGGAGGAACCGCGGTCGCGCACTAATATAGTCTGGTAATAGAGACTACAGACTTACCGGAGCTGAAAATCCCCGATTTTTTTACCACTTCAAGAAGGAATATCTCTCCGGAAGCCTGGTCAAAGGCGTAATCTGCCAGATAACCGGGAGATGTCCGGGTATGCCATTTTTCCTTGAGTACGGCGCCATTCCATTCAAGACCGTACAGGGCGTACTTGTCATACGAGCGGTTATTGCCAAAACTGAAAGAACCTTCGTTGCGTGGCACAAGCAGAGTTCCGTCTTTCAGGATGGTGATTCTCTGTTCCAGAAACGACCGGCGCTGCAGATCATTCTTCAAGCGCGCATGTTTACGCGGTTTACTGTTGAAGAAAAGTTCCGATCCGCCAAATTTATCGCTGCTTTTCCATACCTCGGCACCATCAGATGAGTGCACTACCAGATAGCCATCCTCATCCAAGACAACATACGTATCGTTTTGAGACGTATTGCCCAGGAGAATGAAGTTGAAAATGTTTCCGATACGAGGGAGTTTTTGCGGCCCTGTTGTTGTAAAGCCTGCTGCAGATTTTGATAATTCTTTGACGTCACCGTAGTAGCTCCCCCCGTTTTCAATCTCCTGGGCGTAGATTTTACGAGAGGAGACACTAGTGCCAATGCCGCGGAAGAACCAGGGCAGATTCTCTGCAACAACAGCAAAGCCTGTACCGTTAAACTGATACACGCGCGATGCCGGTTTTTCTCTGTCGATTACCGTTACGAACAGTTCCGGAATTCCGTCCTTGTCGAGATCAGCGGTGTCGATAGCAAGTATTTTTCCGGGAGCGGGGATGGTGGTTTCAGCGATCGGTTTAAAGTCGTTTTTATTTATCAGGTAGGCGCGGATGGTTTGATCACCGGCTATGAACAGTTCACGTGTGTCTGAATGCAACACGCGGCCCGTTGCAATACTGCTGAAAACACCCTCTAGCGGGGGACTGGACCAACTGTCGGAAGTATTTTTCGATGACGGCTCCGTCGGGAGAATATAGGCAGGCTGTACCGCGGCAGTGGAGGTCGTTTGTATTGCAGGTACTGCTATAGCCGCATTCTTGAGGAGTTTGGCATTAATCTTCTCTGCGAGTCGATCAATGGCCGGGATGACGTCTTCCTCCCCGCCCCCCTGTTCAAATACCTTTACGACGCTGTCTTTTTTTGTGTTCTTTATGAGTATATCCATACTGAACATCTTTCCAAACAGTGCGTAGCTGCCGATCACCAGGAATTCAGCCTGATCCGGTTTCTCGACTAGGGTGACAATGTCAGGGCTGAGGCGGGAGGAGAGAATTCCCTGCAGGGTCACTTTCAGTTCCTGGCTGTTCGGTGCGCCGGTAACAGCAAATTCTGCAACGTGGGTTTTGACAGGTCCAGCAAACGCAATTGCCGACAGCGCAACAGTTACGACCAGAGCAGTCAGTACTGATAGATTCCACTTCATAATCGACTCCATATACATATCAGGTAAAGGGGTATGTTATCTCATTGCAGCGTGTATCAGTCTGGAACAGAAAATGTTTTCTGCTTCAACATTTCTGCATCCGAAGCACGCAGATAGATTGGCAGCAATTCTCGTGGTTCCAGTAAGGCTCCACGGTTGGCGGAGTGCTGTGCAAGCAGAATCCCGTTGGCGGAACGTGGGGAATTAAAGGAAAAGGGGGCAAAGAGTGCTCGATCACCAAGACGCTCTGTAATCAAATCATGGTAACAGACGGCACCGTCGCCGACAAATATGACCGGATTACCGGTCTGGGCGGTAATTTGATCCAGGAGTACGGCGGGCGGCAATACACAGTCATTGATCCGGGGAGAGGGGAACGGTGTCGAACAATCATAGAGCGCTGCATACACTTCACTTTTTCGGGCATCAAGCAGTGGACAGACCAGGGGTGTAGAAAAGGAAAAGTTCATGGCAAGTGCTGTCAGGGAGGAGTATCCGGCACATGGCTTACCGCACGCCAGCGCCAGTCCCTGCATTGTTGCAACTCCCCCGCGTACTCCGGTAAATGAACCGGGTCCGATGGAAGAGACAAAGATATCAATGTCCTGAAGTGTGAGAGAGGCTGATGCCAGCAGTCGTTCGATTTCAGGGATGATGCGGGCTGAAAGAGTGCGGTTGGTGCTTATCAGCGATTCGGCAACGATCTGCCGGTCAGTGGAGATGGCAATACTGGCCAGTGAGGTGGATGTGTCTATGGCAAGGATCTTCATGATGCTTCAATCAACCCGTTGACGATAGGCGTTCAGAAACCGGGCATCTTCAGCATAGGTTACGGGATATATGTTGGGGACCGGTTGAGGGGTCATGTCACTACTGACGTTTCTGAAGGTAAAGAGGCATGAGTTTGACAGCGACTTGTTGCCGTCAGTGCGGCTGTAACGTTCTATGTCGGTCTGTACGGTGATCGTTGTCACTCCGGTATACACGACTCGTGAAGTGAACTTTAACTGATCGCCCAACAGCACCGGCTGGTTGAAGTTAATTCGGTTTACCTGGTATGGAACCGCCCGGTCGGGGGCAACCATTTCAGCTGCCAGAGCTGCAAGTTCGTATGCCTTCCTGATCAGGTATCCGCCAAAAATGGTGGTAGGTACATTTTCCTGTTCCGGATAGGCCTTGTTGGTTGACTCGAGAACCAGTTTACCGGCCCGGATACCGTTAAAGTCGACTTGCTCCTGCTCACTGTGCAGTTTTTTAAGATACAGATATTCATCAAGGGACGGCATCTCTTCAGCTTTTGCAAGTCCGTCCCGATATTGCTGGCGGCGCAGTTCCGCTTTCTGGTAACGGCTTGTATCCACCTCCTCCTGATA
>JAQTXD010000100.1 GCA_028688955.1 Desulfuromonadaceae bacterium | reverse complement strand
TGACGCCAGATCGGCAGACGCTGCCAGAATCCCCAGGCCATGAAGCCGATTACGGCGAAAACCAGGATGTACATCGGAATAACAACACCGTGGCCGATGTTCCAGTATATTTGACGGGTGGCTTCCATGAAAATAATTCCTTGAAAGGGCGCTCCTGCGGGGCCCCCTGATCCTTTCTGCACTATTCAATCGGGCGAAACCGGATTCGCCTCTGCAAACTACAGATGTTCTATCTATTCCTACGCTAACAGCAGTTTTGAGATGACGATACGCTGGATTTCGTTGGTTCCCTCGTAAATCTCGGTAATTCTGGCATCGCGGTACATCCTCTCCACCTCGTAGTCACAGATGAACCCGTAGCCGCCGTGGATCTGGATCGACTGATGGCTCACGTACGTTGCCGCCTCGGTGGCAAGCAGTTTAGCCATGGCCGATTCCATGGTGTAGTTCTTCTTGTTGTCCTTCAACCAGGCAGCCTTGTAGGTCATCAACTTGCTGGTCTCGATCCGGGACCACATATCGGCCAGCTTGAACTGAATCGCCTGGAATTCACAGATGGCCTGATCGAACTGTTTGCGCTCCTTGGAATAGGCCAGGGCCCGCTCGAAGGCACCTTCCGCAATCCCCAGACCCTGGGAGGCAATGCCGATACGACCGCCGTTCAGCGTGTCCATGGCAACGTTGAATCCTTTGCCTTCCTGGCCAAGCAGGTTTTCGACGGGAATGCGCAGGTTATCGAACGCGAAGGCGGTGGTGTAGCTGCCGCGGATACCCATTTTGTTTTCGTTTTTAAGAATGGTGACGCCGGGAGAGTTCAGGTCAACAATAAAAGCGGTGATACCTTTGTGCTTGAGACTGCGATCAAAGGAGGCAATCAATATGCCGGTACCCAGGTAGCCGCCATTGGTAATGAAGGTCTTGCCGCCGTTGATGACAAAGTGGTCGCCGTCACGGGTATAGGTGGTGGCCGTGCCGCCCGCATCGCTGCCGGCGTTTGGTTCGGTCAGAAGGAAGCAGCCGATTTTTTCGCCGCTGTTGAGGGCAGGCAGCCATTTCTTTTTCTGCTCTTCGGTGCCGAAGGTATAGATCGGACCGGAGCAGAGCGACGTGTGTGCGGAGATCAGGACACTGCAGGAACCGCAGGCCTTGGCAACCTCTTCCACGACAATGGCATAGGAGAGTATGTCCAGTCCGGCCCCGCCGTACTCCTCGGGCAGGTAGCTGCCCAGGAACCCCATGTCAGCCATCTTCTTGACCAGCTCATCCGGGATCATATGATCTTCGTCGATCTTCATGGCAAGCGGTTTGATCTCCTTGTTAACGAAATCCCGCACGCTGTCCTGTAATACCTTGTGGTCCTGGCTTAATTCGAAATTCATTGTGTACTCTCCTTTTCTGGTTGGTGTGTGATGTTAATATGTGTAAAAGCCGCGACCGGATTTGCGCCCCAGATACCCCGCATTCACCATCTTGACGAGTAAAGGACAGGGACGATATTTCGGATCCTTAAAACCGTCATAGAGAACATTGGTAATCGCCAGAATCGTATCAAGACCGATAAAGTCGGCCAGTGTCAGCGGCCCCATCGGTTGATTGGTACCGAGTTTCATCCCTTTATCGATGTCCTCGGCAGTCGCAATTCCTTCATAGAGAACAAATATCGCCTCATTGATCATCGGGATCAGAATGCGATTGACGACAAAACCGGGGTAGTCATGAGACACCGCCATCTCTTTTTCAATTTTCGCCACCATCCCGGACACCTGTGCAAAGGTATCTTCGCTGGTAGCGTGCCCGCGAATAATCTCAACCAGTTTCATAACCGGAACCGGATTCATGAAATGCATGCCGATGACCTTGTCCGGACGACCGGTAACGGAGGCAATTTTCGTAATCGGAATCGACGAGGTGTTTGATGCGAGAATGGCACCTTCTTTTACAACTCCATCCAGTTTGCGGAAAATTTCAAGCTTAAGCGGTTCATGCTCGGTAACCGCTTCAACGGCAAAATCGACATCGGCGAGACCATTCATGTCCTGAGTGACTGATATCCGCCCGAGCGTTTCGCCAACGAGGGACTCAGGTATCGCACCCTTTTTCGCCTGCCGCTCCAAATTCTGCTTTATGGTTGCAAGCGCTTTATCTAATTGCGCCTGAACAATATCAAACAGAACAACCTGGTAGCCGTACTGGGCAAAAACATGTGTGATGCCGTTGCCCATCTGACCTGCACCAAGAACCCCAATTTTTGTACTCATTCAATTTCCCCCTTTGTAATCTGTTGTTGTGATAGTTGCGGCTGCGTAGTTGCGCTATCTTGTACACCGATTCCCCAACACAGCAGACGGCACACCTGATCATTTCAAAATGCGGTTTTTCTTTTACTTAAGCAGTAACATACTGAAAAACATATTGTTTTATAAACTACCAACAAAAAGGGCATCTACTTGCCTACCACTTGAACAATACCCATATTTTACCCCGCCTGACAGCACTCGTTTTTCACAACACTGTTTTGCATTTATCATACCAAGGCCACTATATACACAATTACACCACTTAACACTATAGAAATATTGGGCTGTAATTTATAATCCATTTATCTAAAACGCAATCACCCCCGACCAGGCACGAAACTTCGTGCACAACCGGGGGTGATCAGTCTTTGTTTCATTGGTCTTCTACCATCAAGACCTTTGCATCAGCACATTGCCGCCACGCCGGCAACTATGCACGACATTTAGTGCGTGGCATGAAATTTCGTGGGTTACTCTGCTTTCCGCTTGATGTTGAGTTTCTTCATTTTTGATTCAAGGGTCGAAGCGGGGAGTTCAAGGAGAGCAGCGGCACCGTTTGCACCACGAACTCGCCACCCCGTTTTATTCAGAGTCGAGATGATATGCCTTTTTTCAGCATCTTTAAGCGAATATGAAACAGGGGTATTTTCTTCAGAAGCATTAAGCACTTCAATCACCAGAGTTGGTCCGTTGTTCAGGATCATCGCCCGCTCTATGATATTCCGAAGCTCCCTGACATTCCCCGGCCAGGAATAACGCTCCATGTCATCCATGTTTTTTTTCGGGATACTTTCAAACGTCTTGCCGAATGCCAGCCCCAACTCCTTGACCATTGCCCAGACGAGGAGCGGAATATCCTCTTTCCGTTCCCGTAGGGGGGGCAGCGAAATAGGAAACACATTCAGCCGGTAATAGAGATCCTCCCGAAAACGTCCATCCTTCACCAGCTGGGCGAGGTCACGGTTGGTAGCGGCAATGACCCGCACATCGACGGTAACCGGAATATTACTCCCAAGTCGCTCCAATTGGCCTTCCTGGAGAACGCGCAGCAGCTTGGCTTGAAGTTCCAGCGGAAGTTCGCCGATCTCGTCGAGAAATATCGTAGAACCGTTGGCAGCCTCAAAACGCCCGATTTGTCGTGTAGTGGCACCGGTATAGGCGCCTTTTTCCCGGCCAAACAGCTCAGCCTCGATTAGAGTTGCGGCCAATGCAGCACAGTTCAGCTTTACCATCGCCCGCTCGCTGCGACCGCTCTGGGTATGGATGGCGCGCGCAAGCAGTTCCTTACCGGTACCTGTCTCCCCCAGAATCAGCACCGTGGATCCGGTACCGGCCACCTGCTTGGCCTTAAGCAGCACTTTCCTGATTGCGTCGGATTCACCGACGATCTCTTCGTGTTTAAGTTCAAGGTCAATCTGATCACGGAGAAAGAGATTTTCCACCTGCAGCTGGTCGCGCAACTTTTCAATTTCGGCAAATGCCTGCTGCATTTTCTGGTCAATGCGCTTGCGCTCCAGGGCATTGGCAAATATTTCCCCCAGCAAACGGAAGCGCTGAATGAAGACATCTATCCATTTGCGCTTTCGCCGGTAGGAGACCACTGAAATAAGTCCATGTACTTCCGCACCGGTCCGTAGCGGAATGTAGAACATCGACTTGATGCCCCCCTGCTCTTTGCTGTATTTTTTTTCCCGCCAGAATTTATCCGGCAGGTCTTCGACGTCATCGACCATGAACGTCTCTCCCTGCCGCGCAATATTCACCCACACGGGGATGATATCGTCGATTACGGGGGGTGGATCCTTAATATCCGGCAGCGAGTGTGAATGAGTCAGCATACATTGCCCATCAACATCGGAAAACCGCCAGATAGTGACCCGGTCATACCCAAGGAATTCATGTACCCGCTTCAAGCCCTGTACGACTCTGGCGTCTACTTCACTGACATCCATATTAATGAACTCGGCAGAAAGCGCCGAGAGCAGCGCCTCAAACTTCAATCGATCTTCCTGTGCTATCTCCCTCTGTTTTTGTTCGGTAACATCACGAATGACAAGACAAGCTCCATGTATGACATCGTTATCCCCCTTCAGCGGATAGCTGTTCACGAACCAATACTGTGCTAACGCATCATCATCATGGTCTCCTGCCAGTCTGGTCTCCACATTTTTCAGGGCGGTACCTTCATCAATTGCATAGCGCAAGATCGGCTCAATTACTGACGCAACACGGGGGTTGACCTCTTGCAGGGTCCTGCCGACATGTTGATCTGTGGGTATACCGTCAATCTCTGACATGCCTTCATTAAGCACGACACAACGCAAATTACGATCAAACAGAGCAAGACAGGAAGGCTTCTCGCTGCAAATGTGCATGTACTTGACATATTCAGCCTGAAAAAAGTCCTTCAGCGGATCCGAGACTATTTTTTTCCTATTCATGATCACTCCAATTCTTAATCCAGTGTACGCAGACGGCTCAGGCAGGCGCCTGTTTGACGGCAGTCACCTGATACAGAACAATACGATCCTCTTCCAGATTTCGTAACTGATTTCGGGTCATAACCTCAAAATCATCTCCCATCAGTAAATGAAGCCCCAAGGGCCGAATATCTGCACCGTTCCTGGTACGCATGACATTCCGGAACCAAACAAGGGCAGCGTCAGTAGTGTCCTGCCACGTCGTAATCTCAAATCCGGCTTCCTCGAGGAGTCGCCGCAAATTATCCGGCGTAATTAAAAAGCTGGTGTCCAAACCACGCGACCACGGAACCGGAAAATGAACATCCCCACCCTCCCCGGCGAGAATATCATAAATTGCCAAGACACCTCCCGGCCTCAGGACACGATTCATTTCTCGATAGAGGGCATCCTTCTCAAAAATATTCATCGCCGTATGCTGAGTCCAGACTACATCAAACTCGCCATCCGGATATGGCATGTGCAAGGCATCAGCACAGTGAAATGTAACCAGGGGGGAGAGACCCACCAACTCCGTTAACGCACCGGCCACGTGGCAGTACTCCTCCGTCAGATCAATTCCGTCAACACGGCAGCCAAACTCGGCAGCGAGACAGCGCGATGGCCCCCCGATACCGCTGCCGACATCAAGGACAGACATCCCTTTCCCCAGTTTGATGGCATGAGCAAGTTCGAGGGTTGCTTTACGCCCACGGATATGAAATTCGTCAACAGGTGCAAGGTCTGCCGGACACAAATCACTCAGATTCTTTCCGGCATTTTCCAATGCAGAGAGGACTCGGGACAACAAGTCATGCCGGGTATAGTGGCTCCGGACTTTTTCCTCGCATAGAGCTGTTTTTCCACAGGTTAGCACAGTGGGGCACTCCTCGTTTACAGTAGATCTGAAGATGTGGTGGAGTAGTACCAGATTTGTGGAGAGGATTCTATTGAAATAACGGCTATTCAGGCAGCGAAAGTGGCGTCAAAACTCAATGACGGTTACATCGTCAGCGGAGTGGAAGTGTCTCATGGAGGAAAAATTGGCTACTTGTTCCCTGGTCTGAGTATTGGAGCAACCTTACGTTATCTACAATTCCCGTGCAATGCAAGTGGGAACAATGAACGGGTATGTCGTGCCGACGGGACCCAATACGTTTGCATAAGATCATTCCATCGACTATGCGTAAAAATCAACATCCATTTTGCCCCACTAAATCCACGAATAGAACCACTCTGAACAGGTTCGTGTGAGAAGCCAATTAATTCATTTCAATGTTGGCAAGTCAGAATAACACGGTATAATCTTAATTCAGGCCCATCCGGACAGATTGCGAAAGATGAACAGACCATATTCCCAATTTACGTTAGATACCCGGACGAACTCTATAGCAGCTTTGCTCGCAGTCCAGTTAGTGAAGGAATCGGGTTACTGCGACAGTTCAATGTCCATCTTGCCGCTCAGCAATATTTAAGGGGGACGACATGCCGAAATGGCAAGTTCTGGTTGTTGATGACGAACCATCCATATTGTTTTTGATCACAAACTTGTTAATAAATGAAGATTGTGAAGTTGAAACAGCTACCAATAGCGCAGATGCCTGGGAAAAGCTTAACCAACCGGAGGCCTTGTTCAGCCTCATCATCCTGGACAGGATGATGCCCGGCATGGACGGGCTCGATCTATTACGAATGGTCAAGGCTGACAGCCGTCTTGCATCAATTCCGGTCATTATGGAGTCCGGTGCGACGGCACCGGAACAGGTTGCCGAAGGAATCGAGGCGGGTGCATTTTACTACCTTACCAAACCCTATACGCCGAATATGCTGCTCTGCATTGTACGTGCAGTTTTTACCGATATTGAACGTCGAAACAAAGTATATGCCCAATCTGCTCGCTATGTTGAGTCGTTAAAATACTTTACCCGTGCCGAGCTTCGTTTTGCTTCACTTGAAGATGTTAATTGCGTGGCGGGAATTCTTTCTGCCATGTGTCCCGACCCGGAGTCGGCATCCAGCGGGCTGGCCGAACTGCTGCTCAATGCCATAGAACATGGGAATCTCGGAATTAGCTATAACGAAAAGAAACAGCTTATGTTCGAAGACCGCTGGGAGTCAGAACTCAACCGGCGCCTCACACTGCCCGAATATGCTGAAAGGTGTGCTACTGTAACCTTTGATCGCACGAGTCGTGCTCTGGAGTTCCGGATTACCGACCAGGGAAACGGCTTTGACTGGTCAAAATACCTTACCCCTGATCCCGAACGGGCTCTGGACCCAAATGGCAGAGGCATCGCCATGGCACGAAGGTTTTCGTTCAACACCGTTGAATATGAAGGGACCGGCAATGTGGTTACTGCGACTATCGTGCTGTGATGTTGTACCTGAGGCGTACCAGAAATAAAGATCCTCACACGCTGCCGTTAAGTGACTACCTGATCAAATTACTGACAACCGCAATAAAATGTTTACCTGTCGAGCTTGCAGAGGAAAAATCGGCACTTGTCAATGCTGATAAATTACCTTTAAACTACAGTAGAGAGATGGTACTCCCCCGTCGTAATTTTAGGTGGATGGGTTATTTATTGAATAACATGTAGTTGTTATAGGTAGTTGTATCTCAGTGGAACAAAGTGGAAACGGCTGAACAGCGAACCAATTTAGAAACTTTATTACGGCGTTTACTAGGCGATATAAAAAAAGGACTCGACCGAAAACGGCTAAGTCCTTGTTTTTTTGGTGCGCCTGGAGCGATTCGAACGCCCGACCTACGGATTCGTAGTCCGTTGCTCTATCCAGCTGAGCTACAAGCGCATTGGAATTGGCTTTATAGCCTACCACTCAGAATATTTCAACCTTTTTTTATGTTCCTGAACAGATACCCATCAATATTTCCGATTTTCTCCTACCCTATTGGGCCATTTTCAGATAGTCTGGCACTTTCAATATATGTCAACATTCTGATAAAGGCTTCAATTATGGATCACTTTATTCTGGAAATCAGTGAATCTGATATCAAGCGGGAACGAGACAAATCGAGAGAACTACGCAAGAGTCGTTGGTGGCAAAATCGTCTGGCATTGGGTCGCTGCCACTATTGCGACGGGGTCTTTACTGCAGACGAGCTGACTATGGACCACCTCGTTCCGGTTTCGCGTGGCGGAAAGGCCTCCCGTAACAACGTAGTACCGGCCTGCAAAGAGTGCAACAGCCGCAAGAAATATCTGTTACCGATCGAATGGGAAGAATATTTAGACAAGCTTGGCAAGTCGGCACCGGAGATTCCACATGAGTAGAATGAAAAGCCGCTACAAGGCCGTCATATATGATTGTGACGGAGTGATCCTTGATTCCATTGAATCAAATTATGTATTTTACAACCGTATCATGGGCTTTCTGGGCCGACCGGAAATTGACCGGAGTAACAGTGAGGCTCAAAGGGTCTTGCACACCTATTCGTTTGGAGATGTGATGAACTATTTTTTTGCAGGAGATCGGCAGCAGGAAGAAGCGCTCTCGTTTGCAAAAACTATCCGCTATCGTGATTTGATGCCCTATATGCGAATGGAGGATGGGTTTGTAAGTGCCCTTGATCAGCTAAAAGGGCACACATCTCTGGCGATATGCACCAATCGGGCTTCTTCAATGGAGATGATAATCGAGGATTTTGGACTTGCCGGATACTTTGAGTTTATCATGACGGCATCGCAGGTTACTCACCCGAAACCCCATCCGGAGCCGCTCCTGAAGGTGCTGGAGCATTTTGACATCGCCCCGGAGGAGGCTCTTTTCGTTGGTGACGGCGAGGTCGACATGCAGGCCGCCAGGAGTGCCGGCGTCCCGTTCATCTCATATAAGTCACACCTGCCGGCCCTTGCACGCATTCAACACCACGCTGAAATCGTCCAGCATGTTTTCACACCGGTATAATGTATGGTACTTTTTATCTCACCAGCTTTGACAGTTTTTTAAACTCATCCGTTCCGGCTACCTTCAATAATTGGAACACAACAGACTCCGTGCAGGTCGGTATGGCTCCGGCAAGGGTCATGGCCTGCACAGCCGTCTGCCAATTCTGCTTGTTGCGGCTCATGACGGCGTCCTTCACAATATGGACGTCAAAACCAACTTCACGAAGTTCAATGACCGTCTGTAGTACACATACATGGGTTTCCATACCGGTAATAATCACCTGGGTCCGGCCGCTAGACTTGAGCGCGGCCACAAAGTCGCTGCTACCACAGCTGCTGAAAGTCATTTTTTCGTAGCAGGGCGCCGCTGCCGCTTTTTCCTTCAGTTCCGCCACGGTTGGCCCCAACCCCTTGACATATTGCTCGGTTACCAGTACCGGGACGGCCAGTTCAGCGGCACTGTCAAGGAGGATACCGACATTTTTCACCAACTGTTTCAGCACCGCATCATCCATTGCCATGCATAGTTTTTCCTGTACATCAATAACCACCAGCACTGCCTTGTCCCGTTCGAGGAAGAAACTGTTCTTGATTGACATCTCCATCTCCCATACCTGGTATGAGCCAGGCCGCCCCCTTTGTAACGGCCTGACAGAATTTAATTATACCAACGCCTTTGCAGCAGCAATTGCCC
>JAQTXD010000026.1:27867-42450 GCA_028688955.1 Desulfuromonadaceae bacterium | reverse complement strand
CAAGAGCGGGCTGCTGCTGAAGATCTTAAAGCTGGTATCTGGAACGAAGGGTGTCTAGCCTTCGTCTTCCTCAGCACCAAGCGGAATTTCACGGTAGGCCCGTTCCTCCTCCACTCTTTTCGTCTGAGCCTGCAGCTTTTCAATATCTGACTTGCACTTCACGCAATGGCGGGTAAACGGCATCGCCTTGAGACGGCCCAGGGGGATGTCCTCATCACACTCCTCACAGATGCCGTACTCACCCTCATCAATGCGAAGTAACGCCTCATCAATGCTGTGTATCTTTTCACGCTCCCGATCACCAAGCAACAAACCCAGTTCACGATCACGCTCTGATGATGCCTGGTCATAGATATCACCACCAGGTTCAATTGCTGCTACCGCCTCAGTGCCGTTTTTAACAGACTTCCTTATTTCACGGAGAGTGTCATCTTTAAGTTTTTCAAGAATAATTCTGATTTCCTGCCATTTTTTATCTTCGGGGGCGGTGGAAACAGTGAGGGGAACCGGTTGAACAGCAGGGCTTTCCTTCATTGAAGTCAGTTCTGCAGCTGGCGACTCAGCAGCAACGTTAGAATGTTCTTTCAGGTCGGACGGCATTTTCGATTTTGATTTGGTTTTAGTGGCTGATTTTGATGCAGTTGATTCTGCTGCAGATGAAGTTTCTTCAGAAGATGCGGGTGATTTTTTTGCTTTTGCCGTCTTCGGAGTTGATTCTTTTATATCTTTAGTTTTTGTAGCCATGAGTATCATCTCCGCGTGCTGGATAGAAGTAGCGTAACCTTAAAAAATGGCGGCAAACTATCACAGAAAACGGAAGTGTTGTCAAGTAAAGCGTGCATAAACAGTCAGAAATGAGATGAAATAATACCGTCAGACAATTCGGGGCCATTCTTAAAAAACAAAAACCACACCGGTGAAGTACGTATCCGCCCGGTGTGGTCTGGAGATGTTGAAGCCTGTAATTAGTTCTATTTTACGATAACAAACTCGGCGCGCCTGTTTTTTGCCCAGGCAGATTCATCATTTCCGATAACGGCCGGCTTCTCTTTGCCGTAGCTAATTACGGAGAGACGATCAGCCTTGACGCCAAGAGTTGTTAAGTAGTTCAGAGCGGATTTTGCACGTTTCTCGCCGAGCGCCAGGTTGTATTCCGCAGATCCACGCTCATCGCAATGTCCTTCAATCTGGACCTTCGTGTTGGCCATTGCCTTAAGGATAATTTCAGCATTTTTTGAGAGAACATCACGAGCGTCCTGACGAAGATCAGCCTTGTCGAAATCGAAATAAACCGTTTCGAATTTGAGTTCAACCGGCTGCGGAGCAACTTCTGGATTTGTTTCAACCTTGGGAGTTGGTGCCACCTGTACAGGCGCAACAACTGGTGTGGAAACGGCTTCAACCGGCTTTGGCTGCTCAACAGGCTTGGCGGCCGGTTGAACATTTTCTACTGCCGCAACAGGCACAACGGCCTCTTCTTTTTTTACAGCTTCCTTGTTTGCACAGCCACCAACAAGGAGTGCGGCAATGCTGATGCCCGACAACAAAGTTACCATGCTTCTTTTCATACCAATCTCCTGTTTTACCTAAAATAAGGCATAATGCCTTTGAAATCTAATGGGTCTGATTATACATAACAGCGTTAGTTCTGCAACAAAAAACGTATAAAAAAAATAAATTAAGCTATATTATCAATGTGTTATCGTGCTGACCATGCCGGCTGGAAATACGTGCCTTTTCCCTGGGATACTTTTGTCTGCCCACTCCCGTCGGCACGCATTACATAAACACCGTTACCACTGCTTCGCTTTGAACTGAAACAGATAAATCGGCTGTCTGCAGACCATGTGGGGTTCTCGTTCGAGCCTCCGGAAGTGAGTTGCGTGTCCTGAGAGCCGTCTGGTGCAATAGTAAATATATCGAAGCCGCCGTTGGTCATCCGTGAATATACTATCTTGTCCCCTTTCGGAGACCAACGCGGATTGACATTGTAACTTCCGTCAGTCGTCACCCGTCTGACGTTACTGCCATCCGAATTCATCACAAAAATCTGAGGTTTTCCCAGTCGGTCAGATACAAAAGCGATCTGTGTTCCATCCGGGGACCATGCGGGGGACAGATCAAGGGCAGGATTTATTGTCAACCGAGTAGGATGGCTCCCATCCTTCTCCAGAAGATAGATCTCTGCATCACCGTCTTTACTGAGCGCAAGAGCTATCTTGGTGCCATTCGGAGACCATTTCCCGGTTATGTTAAGACCTTTACGATTGGACAGCAGGATCTCTGTCGGGTTTGAAAGCGAGCGTCGGTACAGGTCCGGGTTGCCGCGTTTATAGGAGGTGAAGAGGATTTCTCGACCATCAGGAGAAAAATCAGGATTCAGGTTGATGGAGCCGTTTTTTGTGAGCGGCAGCGGATTATTACCGTCCCAATCCATGATAAAGATCTCTTTATTGCCTGTTTGAGTTGAAACGTATGCAATCCTGGTCGTAAATGCACCTGCTTCGCCGGTCAGTGCTCGGAGTATTTCGTCAGAAAACAGGTGACTGAAGCGGCGCAAATCCCGTGCTCTACCAAGATAGCGCTTTGCGGTGACAATTTTTCGATTGATGACGTCATAGAGTCGAAATTCGACAGTAAGCTGCTCCTTTACAAGGCTGTACTCACTCTTCACCAAGAGATCAAAGCCTGCGTTTGACCACGGTGTAAAATCTGAAATCGCCAGTGCCGAGCCTTTAGTACCCAGAACCGGAGCAGTGCTGGAAGCGTTGACAACAGCCGACATGTTCATATCGAAAGCGATCACATCTGCAACCATTTTTGCTGCCTCAGGATTGGATGGACTATCGACTTGACGAGGAACTTCAACCGCAAGTTTAAGCTGCCGGTTGCCGGGGGCGTTTATCTCAATATAACCCGGTTGCGCGGGAAGAACGGTTGGAAGGCCAATGAGCATTACTACAAGTGCAAAAACTTTCATAATTTGTCCAATAGTTATCGTGATTTTCCGCTGGAAATACTCTTTGGTCTGAAAATAAACCCATTTTCAAACAGCGTGCGCCCTGGTGGTGCGGTGAGATTACTGCTGGCCAGGTCTATTGCCCTCCTGACCGCCAGTTCAAATGTCACATCACCACTGCTCCGTTCAATCTTCATACGTGACAGCTTACCGTCTGCGGTGATTGTCAGTCGTACAGCCACTTCCGGATTTTTTGTTGTGTAGCTGCTCGTAATCTTCAAGGCATCTTCTAACCGCGATTTTATGTAGTCAGCATAACGGCTACCGGTCTCTGTGCCGCTGGTACCGGGCATGCCAACTTTTGAGCTGCCAACTGACTTATGTGTACTGCTGAGCTTCTTCAGCCGCTCTTCGTACTGCCGGGCTTCGGCCTTTTCCCCAAGTTTCGCCATACGTTCGGCAAACTCTGACTCGGTTTCCACAGATTCCTTCGCGACTGTTGTTTTAGCCGTCTTCATGGTTGTTTTATGAGTCAAAGCGGACGCTTGCGGTGGTGCCAATGGCGGTATCGGTGCAGGAGGGGGGAGCTCTTCGGGTGCGCCGGATTTTGAATCAGGAACACCGGATTGGGGGGTGAGCGTTGGAAGGTTAACAACATCGACATAGTATGTTTCCTGAATTGTTTGCAACTGAGGAAACAGAGAATTCCACCAAACCAGTAATAAAAAAACCGCCAGATGTATGACGGCTGATGCAATGAAACTGACGCCGGCACCGGAGTCAATCCTGGCAACTCGTGAATTCATTATTTTACAGCCGGATCCGTTACCATGCCGAGACGTTCGATCCCGGCACCCTTTATATCTGCCATCGTTCTCACCACTTCTCCGTACGGGACAGTCGTGTCAGCCTTGAGAAATACCTCTTTTTTTGCTCTGGTGGCAAACATGGTTGTCAGCCGGTTACGAAGTTCGCCCGCAGGGACCTCCGCTTTATCTATGAAAACCTTTCCGCTTTTATCAACGGAGACAACAACCGTTTCCTCTGCAGGAGTCATTGCCTTCGTATCAGCTTTTGGAAGATTGACCTGCACCCCCTGCTGCATCATTGGTGCGGTAACCATGAATATAACCAGCAGCACCAGCATGACATCCACCAGCGGAGTGACGTTTATTTCAGCCATTACAGCACGATTGCTATTCTGTCCTCCCATGGCCATAATCTATTTCCCCGCGATATTACGCTGTACAATATTGAGAAATTCAGTGGTGAAACTGTCCATCTCATTTATCAATACACGTATTTTGTGTTGGAAGTGGTTATAGGCCATAACAGCTGGAATTGCAGCCACAAGGCCAATGGCTGTCGCGATCAATGCCTCGGCTATACCGGGAGCAACAACCGCCAGGGAAGCCGAACCGGTTTTGCCGATCCCTTCAAAGGCGGTCATTATCCCCCAAACAGTGCCGAACAACCCGATAAACGGGGATGTCGAACCGGTTGTGGCAAGAAACGTCAGATATTTTTCAAGTCGGGTTATCTCGGAATTTGTTGCCCGACGGAGGGCCCGGGACACGTTTTCAACTCCCCCAAGGTCTGTGCTGAGCGCACTGCCGTCACTCTTGCTATCACTCTCTACCACTTTTTTCAGTTCGCTGTAACCTTCGTTGAACAGAACGGTCAGGGGAGAATTTGCAAAACGATCAACCTGGGATGCGATAGCGTCAAAGCGCTTTGATTTCCAGAAAAAATCCATAAAACGCTCGGATTCATTCTTTGCGCGCTGTACCTGAAAAAACTTGAACAGAATGATTGCCCAGGAAACGACTGAAAATGAGAGCAGCAGGAGCAGGACAAGCTTTACAATTATACCGGCACCGAGGATTATTGCCACGGAATGATACCTCCACTGGGATTAGAAACTGGAAAAACGTAGTACTTCAGGGAAGTCAAGTCAAGACAAAACAGTATACTCATGCAGGGTCGTCAGCATGGCTTCAGTCGCGATGCGGCATTATCGAGAATTATTCCGGCCAGCTCATCCTTGGTCATAAGCCCGCACTCACGGCTGCTGCCATCCTTGAAAAAGAGCAGTGCCCGATTAGTCTCCACATTGAATCCGGCATCAGTCTGGCTGACATCATTGGCAACGATCATATCAAGATGCTTCTCATTCAGTTTTTTCTGCGCATTTATTGCCAGTGAATCAGTTTCTGCGGCAAAGCCGATCAGAAATGGTCGCGGAGAACCATCGCCGGACATTGCACCCAACCCAGCAAGAATATCAGGATTTTTGACAAGCTCGAGAGTGATGGAATCGGTTTTCTTTTTAATCTTAGTACTGTTTCGAGCTAGCGGTCGATAATCAGCCACCGCTGCAGCTTTTATGATTATGTCGCATTCAGCCGCACGTGTCATAACTTCACTCTGCATTTCGGCTGCACTTGTAATGTTGACAACTCTCACACCATCAGGTTTCGCCAGAGCGGTCGGACCACTGACCAAAGTCACCTGTGCACCACGACGCCGTGCGGCACGTGCCAGAGCGTATCCCATTTTTCCTGAGGAATGGTTACTGATGTAACGGACCGGGTCGATCTCTTCACGGGTTGGACCGGCAGTTATCAAAACGGTTTTTCCAGATAGGTCTTTTGCGGTCAGTGCTGCAACGGAACTTTCAAATATGGTCTCCGGAGAAGCCAGTTTCCCTTCTCCCTCCCAGCCGCATGCCAGACTGCCGGAGACCGGCGCCTCAAACAGGTATCCTAAACGGCGCAGTTTCTGCTCACTCTCCTGATATATCGGATTGGTAAACATGTTGACGTTCATGGCCGGGGAGATTAAAACCGGGGCCTTTGTGGCCATGACCGTGGTCGTGAGCATGTCATCAGCAATTCCTGCAGCAATCTTACCGATTACGTTCGCCGTGGCAGGGGCGATGATGAACAGATCTGCCCGATCAGCAAGGGAAATATGGCCGATTTCCCGCTCGGCGATAAGGTTAAACAGGTCTGTATGTACCGGATTGGATGAGAGCGTTTGAAAGGTAAGTGGAGTGACGAATTCCTGGGCTGCGCGCGTCATGATGACGTGAACAGATGCTCCTGCTTTGGTCAGCAGACGCAGCAGTTCGACAGACTTGTAGACGGCAATACCTCCACACACGCCCAGAATGATATTTTTGTTTTTTAGCATATCCAGGCCGCCTCAGAAGTAGGGATTGTAACGTTTTTCATGACCGATAGTTGTCTGTGGGCCATGCCCGGGATAGGCAATCACAGTATCAGGCAGAGTAAAAAGTTTAGTTCGGATCGATTCGAGCAGCTGTTCATGAGATCCGCCCGGCAGGTCTGTTCGCCCGATAGAATCTGCAAAGAGAGTATCACCGGTGATAATTTTCCGATCATCCTCAAAATAGAGACAGCAACCCCCCTGTGTGTGCCCAGGTGTGTGAAGCACTTTCAGCCGACATGTACCGAAGGAAATATCCATGCCGTCCGTTAAATAGGCATCTGCTTCCGGAGAGTTCTCGCCCTGGAGGCCATATTTACGCGCAACCTCCGCAGAACGGCTTAGCATGGGTGCATCCGCCTGATGGATCAGCAGTCGCGCACCAAATGTTTTCAGGGCCTGGCGGTTTCCACCCAGATGGTCAAAATGTCCGTGGGTATTGATAATCGTATGGACCGTCAATTTGTGCTTCTTCACCAGGGAAATAATGAGCTCAACGTCTCCCCCGGGATCGACAACTATGCCTTCACGGCTGCTCTCGCAGCCAACAATAAAACAGTTAACAGACAACGGACCTACGGCAATTGATTCAAATATCATAATTCTCTCTCGTTGTTTTAATCCGGGGTATGGTGGGCGGTAACTTCATCCGAGTAATTCAGTGATTATTGACATCCTCAAAAGAGATGCGTACACTGACCTCCGCCTGCATCAGTGCATATAGTAAGGAGTTACATGAATGAAGGGAGTGGTTGTCGAAACAGAAAACTGCATCAGCTGCGGTTTGTGTATTTCCACGTGCCCTTCCGTATTCAGATTTGACCGCTCAGGCAAATCTGAATGTTATGACTCTGCCGGTGCTCCTGAAGCTGATATTCAACGTGCTATTGACGGCTGTCCCGTTCAGTGCATCAGCTGGACGTAACCCACATATAAGGAGCTACACATTATGGAACGTTGGATCTGTACTATCTGTCAATATGTTTACGACCCTGCGCTTGGCGATCCGGATCGAGGAATTGAGCCGGGAACCTCTTTCGAGGCACTGCCTGACGACTGGTGTTGCCCGCTCTGCGGCGCCGGTAAGGATGTTTTTGAACAGGAATAGATTCATCCGGGGCGGGCAACATGCCCGCCCCCATTGATTTTCCCCCGCACGACTCTCTTCAGAATGCCTACGCCAATTCCGGCAGAATCGTTGTGATTGCGCTGAATAGTTCCTCCAGATCTGTATGGGTCATATCACCCATATGGGCGATCCGGAAAGTTTCCCCCTTGATTCTGCCATACCCGTCATCAAAGGCAAAGCCTGCCTGCGCCAGATTTTTTTTCAAAGTGGCCAGATCTATACCTCTACTGTTACGGCTGCAGGTCAGTGTCAGGGAGCGGTACGGATCCGCAGGATATGATGTGAAGCCACGCTCCGTCAGCCAACCGCGCACATACCCGGCAAGATTTTTGTGACGCGCCCAGCGATTCTCCAACCCTTCGGCAAAAATTCTTTGCAGCTGACAATCAAGCGCATAGATCTGTGAAATGCAGGGAGTTGACGGGGTATTGTCCTTGGCATCATTGGCGGCAAACTCAACAAAGTCAAAATAATAGCCACGTCCCTTCATCCCTGCTGCACGCTGGAGCGCCTTGTCATTGGCGGTGAATACTGCCAATCCGGGTGGCAACGCAAACGCTTTCTGTACTCCAAAGATACAACAGTCGATACCGAGTTCATCGACCGGGATTTTGAGGGCGCTCATGGAGGAGACCGTATCAACAATAAACACAACTTCCGGAAATTTCCTCATGACTTCAGCGATCTCATCCAGGGGGGACATGACTCCGGTAGAAGACTCGTTATGTATCATGGTCATGCTGTCGTATTTCCCGGTTGAAAGAGCTTTTTCTACTGCAGCAGCGGTGACCGGTGTACCCCAGTCAAATTTTATGGCATCAGCTTCTTTGCCGCAGCGGAGCGTAACATCATGCCATTTATCAGAGAATGCTCCATTACAAAAATTGGCACAGCGCGTGCCGACGAGATTGCGAATCGCTCCCTCCATTACGCCAAAGGCACTTGACGTGGCAAGAAACACTTTATTTGAAGTAAGCACTACCTTTTTTAAACCGGATGTGACGCGGCTATGCAGCTCGGCATATTCTTTCATGCGATGCCCTATCATAGGCGTTGCCATGGCTTTCAACACATCAGGGTGGACCTCAATTGGTCCGGGAATAAACAGTTTTTTATGCATAAGAATAACTCCGACACGGGATAAATAGTGTTTTCCGGCGGTCGTGAAGCTAGCAAATGGGGTGGATAAAGTCAAGATTCAGAGCGATGGGAACAAAATGAAGCGGGGCGGCAGCTGCTGCTGTCGCCCCGCTTCAGATCATAATGCAGGTTGTCAGTGGGTGTCGTTCTTTGTACCGAATATCGGCACAATGTTGGATAACCCAAAAAAGATAATATAGGGCGTAATGATAACCATCAATGCGCCGGCGAGGCCCTCCTTAAAGGTTTCAAGGTCGTGGGGAATAATTGGCATTGCATACTCCATGAAACCCGAGAATGAACCGGAGAAGGCCTGGCCGCCGATTACGACGTTCCAACGCATCATAAATACGCCGATCAGAACCAGTATGGTACCAAGTACCGCGCGTTTGACCGTTAAGCCGGGGCTGAGGAATATTATAAAAGGTATAAGGTTACCAAAGCCGTACTGAAGTACGAATATCTTGAAGAAGTCTTTCTCATAAATGACGGCCCTCAGGATGTCCCATGATTTAACTGCAGTATAGGTGCGGAAAATCAGGTCAAGGAGTTCGAGCGAAATGGCCAGCACCAGGAACATAACCAGATATTTACTGGTCATTATGACAACATTCTTCTCAACGCTTTTAAGTTCGTCATTGGTCGGGAGAGTCGGATCATTTCTCCGCTTTCTGGCATAGACGATCTTGCGCAGTTCCATGGTGATAACATACGTCAGGATACAGAGGGCAATACCGGATACAACCGCAGAACAGATAAATATAACCGGCATCAGCGGCGTCATCCAGAGAGCGTTGGCCTTTACTGAGCCAAAGATAAAACCGGCGTAGCCGTGGAGAAAACAGGCTACCGGGATACCGATGCTGGCCAGGCGTGAAATAGCGCGTTCATCTGCTTCCAGAGCATGTTCGCTGATATCCCAGGCACCGAGCGTCAGGATGGTGTATAACGCACACTGGAGAGATTCTATCCCGGTCCTGTGTTGTTTTGCCCGTAACTCCAGAGCAGTCTCAACAAAAAATCGCCGATATACAAACCAGATCTCCGCTGCGACGATCATTCCGTACGTTGAAAATACGATACCAAACGCCGCTATGGCTGAAGTAAAGTGCGGTGTCATCATTACTTCAATGCCGCGTTGCGGTTGCTGGAGATGCAGCATGAGCGGCATCATGGCGACCGGGAGGAGTGCAAAGGAAAATACCAGTGAGAATCGGGCAATATCTTTGAGTTTCTGGACGCCGAACACATGGTAAAGAGACGACAAGACAAAGGCCCCGGCAACCAGACCGGTCATGAAGGGGTACATGACAATCTGGATAGACCAGTATATGTACTCATTGGGATAGACGAAAAATTCTTTGAGAGTCCAAACTTCTCCATGTACCATGGCTATTTAACCTCCTTCGTCAGTCCAAGATAGAAAACCTGCGGCTTGGTGCCGTACTCTTCCTTGAGAACATTAACCCGCTCGTTCATGACAACCTTGGTTACCGGGTCATTGGGGTCTTTCAGGTTGCCGATTTTGCGCGCACCAAACGGGCAGACTTCAACGCAGGCCGTTTTCATTCCTTTGCTTATACGGTGATAACAGAAGGTACATTTTTCGGCGACATGAAAGATCGGGTGAAAGAAGCGCACACCGTAGGGGCAGCCCATAACACAGTAGCCGCAGCCGATGCACCAGGAGCGGTCTACCAGGACGACACCGTCCGCAGTCTGATACGTTGCTCCGACCGGGCAGACCTGCACGCAGGGTGGATTATCGCACTGATTACATAGTTTAGGGACAAAGAATGCCTTGGCGATATCCTCTTCTTTGATCTCCTCCATTCCGGCATGATTCTGGTCGAGTTTGGCGCTTTGAAAACCGTCTCGAGCCCCCTTCGGGGAATCAACATGTGGCTTCCCATCTTTGGTTATGACGTAGCGTTCAACCCAGGTGCGGGTGACATTGGCGTCATACGGGACTTCGTTTTCAATCTTGCATGCTCTGACGCAGAAACCGCAGCCGACACACTTGTGGGTATCAACCAGAAAAACCCAGCGGGTCTTGCTCTTGTCATCCTTTTCAGCCAGCAACCGTTTCGGGTTGAACAGTTCCAATGCGGTCAGCGGAACGGCAAGCCCGCCGGCGACGAGTATCCCCTTTTTGCAAAACTCACGACGATTCATTTTTTCACCTCCAACTTCTGATTCATCGGTTTCGGGTTGTGGGGGACATGGCACATGACACATTCGGCTCCGGGGTTATGCGTATCCGGATTTATCCCCTTCAAGCTGCCACGATCGCTGGCCTTGTAGGGCAGCTTCAAATGGCATCGCAGGCAGAGCTGCCTGCTGCGGTCAATACTTAAACCTGTTGGATCCTTGGGGTGGTCGAGGAGCGGTCCATGACAGTTTTCGCAACTAATATCGGTGTGGGGCGATGCTTTTATGTCGTTGTAGTTGTGCTCATGACATTCCTTGCAGGCCGCAGCTGTTTTGTACTTAACCTTTACCGCCTGCCACTCGGCCTCATTACTCTTGCGATGCATGCCGTACATGTAACCCCGTTCTTGAATACCGAAATCTTTCGGCACCATAAACGTGCGTGCAATCAGGATCAGCGCAATGATGGCCAACGCCACATACAACGGTCGCCAGACATGACTTTTCACAGACAATACCTCCCTTGTATTTATCCAGTAATATCGGATAGATCAATTAGCTGCAGTGTAAATGTCTGCCACGATGCAATGACATTTAGAACGCAATTTCATTTCCAAGGACTTATCTCACATACTGTACGCTGATTCAAGAGTTATTTGCGCTGTTGCAGACACGAATACTGTTGGATTGAATGGTTATGAATCCCCGGAACGTGCAGTAAAAGGGCTTTATATAGTTTCTGCGGTGTATTGATGTACTTTCCGATTGACGATATTTGTTGTCATCTGTATAGTTACGCGCTTATATATTGCTTACATTTGCAGCAAAGGAGTCTGGAACATGCGAAAAAGTCTATCATTTTCAGTCATCGCAGTTTTACTGACTGTTGTAATGGCTGGAGCGGCCGAGTACAAGGATATTACTTTTACGTTCAAAAATGCCGGTCCGGTTGTATTCAGCCACGAGCTGCATCTGCGCAAGTACAACAACAACTGTAAAATCTGCCACAGCGCCATCTTCAATCTGCGCGCACGTCGTCACTTTTCGATGGCTGAGATGGAAAAGACCCGCTCCTGTGGTGCGTGTCATACCGGTGTTAAGGCCTTCAGTGTTGCAAATGAAAAAACATGCGTTCGTTGCCATAAAGGCAGCCCCCAGAATGTCACATATCCGGTTAAATCAATCGGACAGGTTGTTTTCAGTCACTCCCACCACCTTGCCAAGACAGGTGGTGCCTGCCGTTCATGCCATAACGGCAAGGTTATCACCAAGGAAAAGGGCGTAACCATGGCACAAATGGAAAAAGGGAAAACCTGCGGTGCCTGTCATGATGGTAAACGTACCTTTACCGTTGCTGCGAACTGTGACCGTTGTCATAAAGGATTTAAGGCGAAGGACATTACATTCGCTCTGAAAAAAGTGTCGCCAGTCACCTTCAGTCATGCCTTCCACCTCCAGGCATACAAGTGCGCTGATTGTCACACAAAGATATTCCCCTACCGGGCAGTTACCGGCACATCAACCATGGCCGATATGGCCAAAGGCAAATCGTGCGGTGCCTGCCATAACGGCACGGACGCTTTCTCATCGGCAGGTGACTGCGCCACGTGCCATAAAGGCTTCAAGCCGGGTATCATGACCTTCAAAACGGATGGTGGTCTCGCTACATTCAGCCACGATATCCACCTGCAGAACTACAAGTGTGCCGATTGTCACACAAAGATATTCCCGTTCAAGGCAGGTGCGCTGAAGGCAACAATGAGTGACATGGAATCCGGGAAATCCTGCGGTGCCTGCCATAACAAGGGCAAGGATGCATTCCCGGTACAGGATGAGTGCGGTAAATGTCACAAAATGTAGATTCTAAGCCCATGTGCGTACTAATTCATTACATTGCTTGATTTAATAAAGGTGGCAGACATCGTCTGTCACCTTTATTTGTGTCAGTAGGTTGTCTTTCTCCAATTTGTTGATAGCATATATCGGTTGACGTTTTTACAGGTACATTCCATTGAGGATGCAACACGAGCAGATGCGCTTTGATGGTTGGGGGTATGGTGTCAGCACGGCATATAAAAAGTGTGACTCTGATTATCATTCTGATGTTTCTGCTGCAGCCGTTTGCATGCTTTACACATCCATGTATTTCATGCCTGAACCATCAGGCTTTTGCTGATTCCTCGGGCAAAGCGGGAGATCACCCCTCTACAGAGGATCCGGATGGCTGCGATTCGACCGTCTGCTGTGCAATGTTCGTCCAGACGGTATGCGAAGTCTCGCTCAAATATGCACCACTTGTGACGGTGGATGTTGCCTTCATACGGTACCCAAAACTCCCTACCGTTGTTCTGCCGATATTTATCCCTCCGCAAAACTGCGCGTAAATCCACTCGCCCCTGCTTAGTCAATATGATTAGAAAATATTTATAATACAACTGCGCTCTGCGCAGAACAAACCCAAACAAAGGAGACGTAACTTATGAAAAAAGTAATTATCGCACTGATGGCAGTTACTGTTTTTGCAGGATCCGCAATTGCTGCCGATGTTATCGAGATGAAGAAAAATGTTTCCTTCAAACATAAAGCGCACGTAGAGGCGCTCAAGGATTGTACAAAGTGCCATGCCAAAGCTGCAGGCGGTAAGATTGAAGGATTTGGCAAGGACGTTGCGCACAAGACATGTAAGGGGTGCCACGCTGACATGAAAAAAGGGCCCGTAAAATGTGATGGGTGCCACGCCAAGAAATAGTCTTTCATTCGCTGTGGAGACGGCTAAGCCGTCTTCACAGCAAGTTCAGGGATTACTGATTCTGAGTATGAGCGTGTGTTACTGTAGGGGTGTGTGTGTCACATAAACATGGAAATACGTTGGCAATAGCAGCCCTCTCCATCTACATCATCGGTGGTATTGGCGCTTTCGGAGGCGCCGCACTGATACTTATGATGAAGGGGCGTGATCTGTGGGGATGGGGCGAGGGGCGCTCCATCGGATATTTGTTTCTCTGCGTGGGTGTTGCCTTTTCAATCCTTGGCGTCCTGTTTATGCGCATCTTTCGAAATCGGGGTTTAGGTTGATTAGCGTTTCATTGGGACCTGGCCTGCGTACCTGCGAAATATTGCACCAGCTCTGATACTACTTACCTTTACGACCGCAGCACCTCAGCATCATCCTTATCAATACTTATTCCGGGGGATTTAGAACATGTCTTCAAATCTTTTCAGATTCATAGCGCTGATGTTCTTCGCTTTTGCGTGGGCTCTTCCTGCAGAGGCTGAGTACGGAATGGCTATCGATCCTGCAACCTGCCTCGGTTGCCACAGCAACAAGTATTCAATCAACGACTTCGCCGCGTCGGTCCATGGCAAAAATGCCTGCACCAGCTGTCACATCGACATCACTGACCTGCTCAAGCACATGAAAAAGGAGATTAAAGTCCAGAAGGTTCAGTGTGAGCGCTGCCACAAAAAACAAAATTCAGAGCACTACGCCAGTGTGCATGCTGAAAAAGGTGTTACCTGCGCCCAGTGCCATACTGATATTCATACGCACAAATATTGGAAAAACGACAAGAGAATTGCTGTCGCGAAATGCATCCAGTGCCACGATAAAGAGGCTGTTTACCAGAAGTCGGTACATGGCAAAGCCGTTGCGGCAGGCAACATGGACTCAGCTGCATGTCATGACTGTCATAATCTTCATGCCATAGACAAGCTGGCAGGAGCGTCGGATCACAAAGGGCGTGAATTCCATACGAAAGTATGTATGAAATGCCACAGTGACGCAAAAATGATGGCCAGAAACAAGGTCACTAATGTAGCGGTTAAATCATATATTGAGAGTTATCACGGCAAGAACTACCGTCTCAATAATCCTGAAAAAGTTGCCGGTTGTGCCGACTGTCACACTGCACATTCCGTGCTTCCCAAGAGTGATCCGGCCTCCAGTGTCAATCCGGCAAATATGGTCAAGCAA
>JAQTXD010000026.1:0-27857 GCA_028688955.1 Desulfuromonadaceae bacterium | reverse complement strand
TGCTCATGGTGAGATGACCGACCGTAAAAAGTACCCGATCATGTATTACACGTTCGTCTGCATGACCGGCCTGCTCTTGTCAACGTTTGCCGTTTTCTGGGTGCACACACTGCTCTGGATGTTCCGTGGATTCGTTGAAAACCGGGAAAAGGCTGCGAAGCTTGCCGCCGGGACGCATCATCTTGTTATTCCCGATGCCCACAAGCAGTATCGCCGCTTTAACCGAATACACATATTCCTGCACATCCTCGTCATTACAAGCTTTCTGGGGCTCTCTCTGACCGGTCTGCCGCTTAAATTCAGCGATCAGCAGTGGGCAAGTTTCATGATGCAGTTTTACGGGGGGGCCAGCGTCGCAGCGATTGTTCATCGAATCTGTGCTGTCATCACCTTTGTGTACTTCAGTGCTGCATTGGCAATGAGCGTCCATTTTCTCTTCATAAGACGTGATATCCCCGGCAATCCGATCCAGCGGTTATTCGGACCGGATTCACTCTGCTTCAATTTCAGAGATATAATGGACGTTATCCACATGGTAAAGTGGTTCTTCCACAAAGGACCAAAACCTACTTTCGAGCGCTGGACCTACTGGGAGAAGTTTGACTTTGTTGCAGTATTCTGGGGTATGTTTGCGATCGGCGGATCGGGTCTGATGCTCTGGTTCCCGCAATTTTTCGGGCTTTTCCTGCCGGGATGGGCGTTCAATATTGCTACTATTGTTCACTCTGACGAGGCCCTTCTGGCTACCGGCTTCATATTCACGGTTCACTTCTTCAATACCCATGGGCGCCCTGAAAAGTTCCCGATGGACTTCGTTATTTTTAACGGCCAAATCGGTAAGGAAGAGATGATTGAGGAGCGTGGCGATCAGTGGAAGCGTTACGAGGAATTGGGTATTACCGAGAAGTATGCCTGTAAGAAGACAAGTGGAGCTGTATATGAATTCCTGCTGAAGGGTTTTGGATTCACCGCAGTCTCGATAGGTATCGGGCTGATGCTGCTCATGATACTTGCATTCATGAGTGGTGGAGGACACTGATACATATAATTAGCGCATAAAAAAAGGGGGGGCTGATCAGCCCCCCTTTTTTTATGCGGCAAGCGGTTGTTTTTGCCACTTGCCCAGGGCTACGGATTGTGCCGCCGCAGCCAACCCGAATGAAAATACACTGAACACAAGCGGCAGTCCGTGGGTACCGGTAAGGTCATAGAGAAGAACCTTGATACCGCCAACCACCAGGACCAGGACGGCGACATTGCGGATTTCCTTATTCTGCTTCAAATAAGCGAACAGAATCAGGGCAATAGCAGCGCAATTTATAATGACCGATTGGGAGCAACGGAACGCATCATGCTGCAGCGCGACAGGAAATAATCCAACGGCTTGAAACAGGGATATGCGGATCGTGAAGAACGCACTTATCAGCCCGGCAAGCAGCAGCATGACGGCACTTCGATCGCGGGAGTCAAAGCGGCTGAAGAATGAAGATCCCTCTGTAGGTGGCCACCAACGGCACCACTGGTACTGGTACAGAATAATACAGGCAAGGAGTCCGGATGGCAGTATGTTGACGGCATCCATTGCGGAAGGCCCGTCGCCCCTGAATGCAATGATAAGGGCGATACAGCTGTAGATATGAAAAAGGTAGGTTGTTATCCTGATGGTGCCACAGTCCCATACGCGGGACATTACAGCCATGAAAATTGCTATCAGTGAAAGGAGCGGCAGTGAAAGCGCCAATTTCCCGGTAGCAGCCGGCAGTGCCAGTGCAAGCAAAACACCACAGGCAAAGGTAAATGATGAGGCTCCCGGAGCGCCTCGTCCTCCGCGGCGAGCCAACCAGAAACTGATCCCAAGCAGACCAATGGCCAAAAGTATGCCGACACCACCAAGAATAGCGGAACTTCCACCCGCTTGATCTTTTGAAACATAAAGCATCATGGGAAATGCCCACAGAACGGTAATGGTTGGCTGTGTTAGATCAAATATACGAAAATTCTCGGGAGTACTTCTGATAATACCAAGCAGTGAAAGGGAAATGTATGTGAGCGCAAAAACTGCCATTACCGGTAAGAACCAGGAAATCACCAGTTCGGGGGGCACTGTTCCACCTTTGCGTAATGCAGAGACAATCTGCACTCCCCACAGCTGGAGCATAGCCACCGTCACAAGGAGTGCCGACCAGCGTAACCATGAACAGCGTTTTAACTGTGCGGCAAAATAACCGAGAATATTCGCAGTAAAAAGCAGCAGGGAAAGATACGGAAAAAAAGGGTGCGGATAATCAATCGCTGCACCGGCAAAGCACATACTGATAACCCCGACTGAAATGGGAGTGAACGCGTTGAATTTGCGGCTGATCAGCGCCATGGCAATACCGGTTGCCATCAGAGTGAGATAGGCGGGAACAAGCGGCAGTGAATTAAAATGGCTATGGGTTTCCACAACAATTGTTGACATAAGCAGAGCACCGCTGGCAGCGAAGATCGGTGCCAAAGGGCTCTGCTTGCCGTATCTGACCCAGCTGACGACAACCAAGAGTGCCGCATAAAACATGCCGACGCCTGAGCCGATGAGTTTGTTAATCAGGCCACTATCGGTTACGGTGCGGAGAATCAGTGCAATGACAAGTACGAAACAGAGCGTGGCGAGACGAGGCAAGAGTGCTGTGCGACTCGCCCAATTAAGTACCTCTTCAGAAACATTGCCGATATCTTCGGGGGGGTAGTCCAGATTGTTATCCTGAGGTGTACCGGCGGGTTCATGGTCAGTGCTGACAGGAACTTCAGAGAGGCGGGCTGTCAGGCGTTCCAGCTGTTGTTCCATAGCTTGAAGGCGGGCAGTCAGCTCTTTTTCACGATCTTCAGTGGACGGCTCATGGTGAGTCATACCGTTCTCCTTCGTCCGATTTTAATAGTAATAAATATAACGATGTTTAAAATAAAGATATCGCAGTTGATTGTCAATGAAGTTGAATGTATTCACCAGGCATATAGTCGGGAGATATGGGTAAAAAGTAAATAAATAATAACGGTAGTTTGAAATAGGAATTCATTTTGGGTTGCAATTTTGTGGATGGCATGATACCAAATGGCTCTTTTAATACATGCGGGTCTATACGTGTATCTCGGTAGAAATCGTAAGGGTTTCTTCAGTGCATATCAGATAAAAAAAGCTGCGGAGGAATCGAATGGAGCCAATAAAACGGGTAAGTGCAGAAAAATACTACATGAACGTCATCAGTTTGCTGGGGATGCTGTTGTCAGCCATTTCGGCAATTGTAATCGTGCTGTTCCTTGCACTGCAGGCATTCAGAGGGTTTGAAAACCCGTACTTGGAAATTGTAACCTTTTTCCTTCTGCCCGGTGGAATTCTGTTCGGTGGCGTGATGACGTATTTTGGTGCCTGGCGTACCCGCATCAAACATCGCAGAAATCCAAATGTGGAGCTTCCGCCCCTTCCTCGTTTGGACTTTAATGACCCGAGTAAACTCCGTTTGACGGCGTTCTTTGCTCTCGTAACGGTGGTGTTTTTTGCAGTTATCGGCGTTGCAAGTATAAAGGGATTTGAATTTACTGAGTCCACCGTTTTCTGCGGTGAAGTTTGTCATGTTCCAATGGAGCCTGAGCACGTTGCCTGGCAGGGTTCTCCGCATGCCCGAGTTCGCTGTGTTGAATGCCATGTAGGATCAGGACTTGACTATTACGTCAAAGCGAAAATAAACGGTACCAGACAGCTGTACTCAGTGCTTACCGGTACCTATCCGACTCCGATTCCTACCCCTGTTCATAACCTGCGACCTGCCCGTGGTACCTGTGAACGGTGCCACTGGCCGGAAAAATTCATCTCCGCCCGTCACAAAATATTCTCACATAACGCTCCCAACGAAGAAAATGCAAAGCGCGAACTGCAGATGCTGATCAAGATCGGTGGAACACCTGGCGCACCTAACACATCCGGCATCCACTGGCATATCGGTAAAGAAGTTTCCTACGTAGCAACTGATGAAAAACGGCAGGTTATCCCATATGTTGCGGTCAAGCACAGTAACGGGACTATTGATGAATATGTAAGTACCGAGAAGCCAATCACGAAAGAGGAAGTAGCAAAACATGAAAAGCGTGTTATGGATTGCATCGACTGTCATAACAGGCCTGCTCACTCCTATAATCCTCCGAGTGATGAGTTGGATCATGGCTTTGAAGCCCACCGGCTTGATCCTTCTCTACCGTACCTGAAAAAGATTGCCAGTGAGCTGCTGGAAAAACCATACAAGAGCAATGAGGAGGCGGTTGCATCAATCGACAAAGAGATTCAGGCATATTATGCCAAAAACTATCCGGCTCTTGTTACTTCAAAGGCTGCTTCCATTAAGCAGGCCTCCGAAGAAGTTCAACGTATTTATTCCAGAAACTATTTCCCGAAAATGAAGGTCGTCTGGAGCGCCTACCCAACCAACATGGGGCACTTCTACTTCCCCGGCTGTTTCCGCTGCCACGATGGCAAGCACAAGAATGCAGCAGGCAAGATCATTTCGAAGGATTGTAACCTGTGCCACAGTGTCCTGAGCCAAACTCAGGAAAACATCCCAAAAGGTACGCAGGTGAAAGATTTTGTTCATCCCGTTGATATTGGTGATGAGATGAAGAAAACCAACTGCAGTGAGTGCCATGCACCTGCCGGTATTGATGTTACCGGTGGAGAGGTAAAGAAACACTGATCAGCAACAAAGTACTCATAACCAGATAACAACAAAGGCCCCGATCGAAGTGAACGGGGCCTTTGTTTGTTTGTGATAATAGATGAAATTTACAGTTCTTCGTATTCGTCACTCTCTGATTCCGGCTCTTCTTCCGACTCTGCCGGATGGTCAGACTCTGAAGATTCTTCCTTCAGATGCCGGATAAATTGGTCGTTCTCGCGAATTGTACGCTGAACATCCGCCAATAGCCTTTCCAGATCGTTGTGCTCTTTATCGTTACCGGACATCGTCATTGTTCTAATGTGTCAAGATACCGTTCTGCATCTTTTGCCGCCATACAGCCGGTTCCTGCTGAAGTAATTGCCTGGCGGTAGGTGAAATCCTGTACATCTCCGGCGGCAAAAACACCTTTGACGCTGGTGGCAGTCAGATTACCCTCAAAGCAGCCGCCCCCTTTTGTGCGAATGTAGCCATCAAGCATATCAAGCTGCCCGTTAAAGATGGATGTGTTGGGAGAATGGCCGATAGCGATGAATATCCCATGCAGGGGCACTTCTTTGGTAGATCCCCTCCGGTGACGGATCCGCATGCCGGTCACACCACTGGGGTCACCCAAAACCTCGTCAAGCTGATGATCCCACTCAATAGTAACATTTCCCCCCTTGGTCTTCTCAATAAGGCGATCAGTCAGTACTTTCTCGGCTCGAAACTCATCACGACGATGCACGACGGTAACGTGACGGGCGATATTTGAAAGGTAGAGGGCCTCCTCGACTGCAGTACTCCCGCCGCCAATGACCGCAACATCCTTGCCACGGTAGAAGAATCCATCACAGGTGGCACAAGCTGAAACACCCTTCCCTTTAAAGGCTGTTTCGGACGGTAGTCCAAGGTATTTTGCAGAAGCACCGGTTGCAATAATCAGAGCGTCACAACTGTAACTTGCTGAATCACCCTGCAGGAGGAACGGCCTCTGATGCAAGTCTGCCGTAATAATATGGTCGTAAATCATTTCAGTATTAAACCGTTCGGCATGCAATCGCATCCGCTCCATCAATTCTGGACCCTCAACTCCGGCATGATCGCCCGGCCAGTTGTCAACCTCAGTGGTAGTGGTCAGCTGTCCGCCCGGTTGTAGTCCTGTAATCAGTACCGGGTTAAGATTGGCACGTGCAGCATAGACAGCAGCTGTGTAACCAGCGGGGCCTGCACCCAGGATTATAAGTCGATGATGAATCGGATTCATAGTTCCTCCTAAGAAAGTATTGGCGAACTGTACCAGTAAACAGGTCGAATGCCAAGTATGTTTGACCGGTGAAGGCGCATCTGTTAGTATCCAGCGATATTGCAATGAGGGAGCCACCCATGCAGCTTTCCGAGCTGATTACAGATGCGTATGATCGCTTGAAAAAGCGCGTTCGTCGCAGTGAGTTGATCTACTCCCACTATTATAGCGAGCAGATGGGCATACCATTATACTTCAAATGCGAAAACCTGCAGCGGACGGGGTCTTTCAAAATCAGGGGTGCGCTCAATTTTATGACTTCCCAGTCTCGTGAGAAGCTGCGCCACGGTGTCATAACCGCATCAGCCGGTAACCATGCTCAGGGTGTGGCCTTTTCTGCGGATTTATTGAGTGTTGCCGCAACAGTCTATATGCCGGAGATAACTCCCCCCCAGAAGGTTCAGGCTACGAGGGATTATGGTGCAGAAGTTGTGCTTACCGGAAGGAATTTTGATGAGGCCTGTGCAGCTGCAATTGCAGCGCAGCAGGAAAGCGGTGCATTGTTCGTACATCCCTTTGATGATGAACTTGTTATGGCAGGACAGGGGACCATAGCACTGGAGATATTGGAAGAACTGTCAGATGTGCGCACCGTAATCATACCGGTCGGTGGAGGTGGACTGATAGCCGGTATGGCAACCGCCTTGCGTGAGCGTGCACCTCATGTCAGGATCGTGGGCGTCGAATCAAGCGCTGCTTCATCCATGTCGGCCTCTTTTGCTGCAGGAAAACCGGTTGAGCAACCGGTGCGCGTCACGCTGGCGGACGGAATTGCCGTTAAACTGCCGGGATCACGAACAGTCCCGGTAATATGCGACCTCGTCGATGAGATTATTCAAGTCGAAGAAGAGGATATTGCTCTGGCAATTGTTTCTTTGCTTGAGAAAACAAAAATGTTGGTTGAAGGGGCGGGCGCGGTCACACTTGCTGCAGTCCTCAATCACAGAATTCCTGTGCTTGAAGGCAAAACCGTCTGCCTGTTGTCTGGTGGGAACATCGATGTAAAGACAATTTCACAGGTGGTAGAGCGTGGACTGATCGCCGGGGGGCGCTATCTGAAGCTGGTTGTCGAACTTGAAGATCACCCTGGCGCACTTGCGAAACTGGCGGATACCATTGCTGCCACTCGGGCTAATATTTTCCATATCACTCATGATCGGCGTTCGAAGTCGCTGGCTATTGGCAGAACTGATGTTTCTCTTGAACTTGAAACACGGGGGTATGAGCATATCAATGAGATCGTCACGTATCTTGAAGGAAAAGGTTACAGCCTGACGGTTGTGTAGAAAATGGCCACTATGGATCTCATGGAATCTGAGCTTCAGCGATTATTTGCAGAAGGATGCGATTTGTTGCAGACAGGGAAAGCCGAACGGGCGCTGGGCTGTTTTCAAAGAGCACAGCGGATCGCTCCGTCAAACCCCACATTGTATCTTTATAGTGGTGCTGCGCTCCATGATCTGCAACGATTCGACGAAGCGGTTGAAAGTTATGGTAAAGCGCTTACTGTTTCGCCATGCATGGGAGAAGCTCACAATAACCTTGGTAACTCACTGATTGCGCTTGGTCGCTTTGCCGCCGCAGTCGACAGTTTTTCGAAGGCGATTACTTTTTTGCCGTTGTCCCCGGTACCACTGGCAGCCCGGGCAACAGCTCTGCAAGCTCTTGGAAAAATAGCTGAAGCCGAAGCAGACTGTCGCGCTGCACTCACAATTGCTCCTGACTTTGCTTCTGCCCACTGGAATCTAGCCCTGAATTTGTTGCTGCAGGGGAGGTATCTCGAGGGATGGAGTGAGTATGAATGGCGCTGGAAAAAACCTGATTTTACCTCCCCGAGCCGTCATACGGACATACCTTTGTGGAACGGTACACCGCTTAACGGGCGCACCATTCTGATCCATGCAGAGCAGGGGTTTGGTGATGCCATCCAGTTTGTAAGATATGTGTTACCGGTTGTGGAACGGGGAGGGAGCGTAATTGTCGAATGTCATCCTGAGCTTGAACCCCTTGTCCGGTCGATTGAGGGTATTCAGGACGTCGTGCCATTCGGGGGACTTCTACCACACGTCAGTTGTCAGGTACCGCTGCTCTCACTCCCTCGCATCTTTGCTACAACACTTCAGACAATCCCGTCGTCGGGATCATATCTGGCAGCTCCTGATGATTACCGGAAAAAGTGGCAACAAATGATGCCCGCTGCAACCGCTGGGTTTCGCGTCGGTATTGCCTGGGCCGGGAAGAGTTACCCTGACCCATTACGCTCCTGCCGACTTCGTGATTTCGCGCCATTTCAGAAAATTATAAACACTACATTTTATTCACTCCAAATTGGCTGCAAGGGTGAGCAAACAGATTTACCTGACTTATTATTGATTGATATGACTGAGGAGATACATGATTTTGCAGATACTGCCGCACTAATTGAACAGCTGGATCTTGTTATCAGTATTGACACTGCCGTTGCCCACCTGGCCGGAGCATTGGCAAAGCCTGTCTGGTTGCTGCTTCCTTTTGCCCCTGACTGGCGTTGGATGCGTGAAGGAATTGATTCACCATGGTACTCGACGATGCGGCTGTTCAGGCAGGAAATTCCGCAGGAATGGGAGCAGGTAATCAGTATAATTACCAATGAACTTATTCTGCTCAGGCAAAAAAAGCCCCTTGAATAAGGTATTCAAGAGGCGAACAATCAGAATGTTAAAGGATTTTGCTTATCCGACATTTGTTCTCAAGCCAGCGGCGATATTAAAGTCAATATCGATCACAATGGCGAGTTTTTCCTGATCGGGAAATGCTAAAACCTCAAACAACCGTTTATCAATAAAGATACTCAAGTTGAGAATGTCCTCGCGTAAACTTTTGGGTAGTGGATTCTCCGGATCTGAGAGCTCCGCCTGAAAAAAACTCCAGACTTTTTGATTGAATTTCACCGCTTCCAGCAACTTTTGATCGCGGTCAGGAGCATCCCAATTATCCTTTACCGCTTTCAACATAAGTCCAGCACGGGACAAAACAGAAGCCTCCAGTTCTCTGCCGCTCAAATTTTCCTTCTGAATTGCAGTGTAGGCATTAACCGAGTGCTGTTGCATGATTCATTAACTCCTCTTCGTAAGATATCAGCTTTTTTGCGACTTTAATTGCAGCATAGAAATTTGAGTCGACAATATACGCGCTTATTTGGGAAATCAAGTCATTTGTACTTGGTGCTGCTTCAATCACGTCTCGAACCAAGTCCCAGTATACCTGAGCAAGTTCGGGTGTCAAGCCGCCCCCTATATACATCAACTGAATAACCAGATAGATTTTCTTACAGGGAGTGGTGGCCTCGGCTTCCGTCAATATATCCTTCTGTCTTAACAGGGTCACCTGGTTTTCTATCTGCAAGTGTGCAACTGACGAACCGTTTTTAATCACGGCACCGCCAAGTATGACACGTTCACCCGGTTTTAATGTAAGTATCAGCGGCATATCTAAGGTCTCAACACGGAGTTGGTTACAGATTCTTGTACCAGACCAATCTGGTTTGAAATAACATCCAGTTGCTTAGCAGCTGCATTCACATGAGAGGTCGGGGCGTCAGAAGGTAATGTCGGTGTTTGGATCGTATTGCCTGAGCCGCTAAAAAGATCCTCCCAAAGATGTTTGACGTTTTCATAAATCGGAGGAGGAGGTGCCGGGACCATCATGCTCATAATTTGTTTTTTTAAAGATGAATATGTCATTAATTGCTCAACTCTTTCCTTGTCTACGAGCGAGTAGGGAGGAGATTTATTGATAACCTTATTAAGAGACACCTTCATATCTTCGACGATACTGGAAGTCGCTTTCAATCCCTCATTGGTTTGACGAAGATTGGTTGCTACTGAGTTGAGAAAATCAGAAATATTGCCCATTTTCTGCAGCGTATCAACAGTATTTTTGGTGAGCTCTACATTGATGGAAACCTTATCCCCGGCAATAGACTGGACCGCATTCTCGGTACCGTTTTTTTGGGTTTCCTTCTGTTGCGCAGCTTTTGGCGCCAGCACCTGCTGGACACCGGTTTGTTGCATCTGGCTGGCTGTTGCTGCAGCCAATCGTTGATCATTACCTTCTATCCTCATAACCGGTCACCCCCGGACGCTGAAATACATAAACGGGGAGAGGTTGCCCTCTCCCCGCCCAGGTTTAATGATTCGCCTTCTCAGTTACGACTAGAAGAGTCTGAGAACCGACTGTGCTGCCTGTGAAGAGAGGCTCAGAGCAGTAGTACCCAGGGACTGGCGGGTCTGCAGCATCAGCATGTTGGCGCCTTCGTTGTTCATGTCAGCCAGAGTCAGTCCATCTGCACCCTGCTGGAGAGTGTTGATGACGTTATCTGTGAAGTCCTGACGAGCAGTGATGACAGACAGGTTACTTGCAAGAACAGATGATTTGGAGCGTAGCGTCGTAAGAGCTGCGTCCATACCTGCCATTGCCTGAGTTGCATTTTGAACATTAGCCCAGTTAGCAGTACCAGAGACACCCAAATCTGCTGAGCCTGCTTTGAATCCAGCTACGGTAAGCTTGGAATCACCAGCTTTAGGAGCAAACTCGATTGAAAGAGTTCCGTTGGTCAGCAGGTTGGTACCACGGTAGCTGGAGTCACTGGCTAGTGTGGTTATCTGGCTGGTGATCTGCAGGAACTGACTTTCGTATGTTAACTGTGACAAGGTATCGCTGGTAGCGGCTGCAGAAGAGGCTAGACCTTTCGCAGCTTGAATCAGGGCAGTAATCGCTTTAATGCCGTTATCAGCGTTCTTGATGGTCTGCACTGCTTCACTCATACCGTCTTTGCGGTCATTCAGGTCGCTAGCGCGGTCCATGTGGGCAGCTGCGGCAAAGTAGTTAGTCGGGTTGTCAAGAGCTGAGTTAACTCGCTTACCGCTACTCAATTTTTCCTGTGTGTTTGATAACTGTGTTGCTGTTTTTTGAAGCGAGAGGAGGTTGTTACGCATACCTGCGGTCAGGGAAATGTCTGAAAGTGCCATGATGTTGCTCCTTTTCTGGGTTTTTGCCGGTAATTCTACCGGTTGCGCTTTCTGCGCTTACTATACGTTATCGACGATTGAGGGAAACTCTTTAGAAAAAAATCATGATTGGATACATTCGTTGTGAAGTCTCTTTTTCCACTCCCCTATTTTAAATGTATTTGGCGCAAGGTACGGTATATCAATTGGGATTAATTCAAGAGAAATTGAAAATAGCCACGGAAGGCTCAGAAGTAAGATCTGCACGTCACAGACCGGCAGCAGATCACCATGCACAATTACCTTACTGACACCGGATACTGATTTCATAAGCGTAGCCATCGATGGCTGGCAACTTACGGTAACGATATATCCCGCATTAGCAAGCAGAGGCAGGAAGCGGGCAAACTGTATCGTGTCACCGAAACCTTGTTCGCAGTGTACGAGCACTGAAGTACCGACTCGGTGAGTACGGAGTTCATTCGGCTGAAGCAGCGGCCAAGGGGGAAGATTATCCATTTCAATGCGCTGCAATCGCCATTCAAAATGTTGCCACCCTTCAAGATAATTACCGACTGACAACAGAGAATAAGCCAGATTCAGATGGCCGGCTACGTGTCGGGGAGACAACTCAATAGTTCGGCGAAAGAAAGTAGCCGCTTCCTCGTACCTTCCTAACAGCGACAGTGAGGCACCTACGTTTAAAAGTGCATCTGGATTGTTACTGTCCTGGCATAGATTCTGTTGGTATTCTTTTAACTGATGTTCAAGAATTTGAGTAAGCTGAGAACTCATTCCGTGACTTTCTATCGATGCGGGAAGGATGTCATCATGTGAGCCGTTGTTAGCATACGTTGCCAGACAAGAAACAACTTCCTGAATCAAGTCATCCCAGTTACCGTGTTCACTTTGCCGGAAGAGTCTCATTCCAGGATACCAGGGAGAGTCTTCCCTGTCTGTCAACCATCGCCATTCTGCAGCATGAGAGAGCAAAACCCACGTTGGGCACCCAGTGGCCGCCGCAAGATGTGCAACGGATGTGTCAATTGATAGTACGAGATCCAGATTTGCCATCAGGGCAGCGGTATCTTCAAAATCGTGGATATGAGCAGTAAGATCAATAATGTGAATATCATCTCGCGTGTCGTCATCTGATTGATCTGGTTGTAACTTTACTAACCTGATATTCGGCAGATTAAATAGAGGTGCAAGGGCAGAGACTGGGCAACTGCGCCTCCAATCAAGAGGATTGTCTTTACGTCCGGCCCATGCAAGTCCTACAAGCATCGGCGACTTTGCATCTTCAATTTTTCCATCACCAGTGGTCTGTATATATTCATGCAAGGTAGTTGCAACACTATCCATAAGTGACGACCAATCACCCGGTGAAGCCTGTCTGAACAGCCTCATGGTCGGATACCAAGGGCTATCTTCGCGCTGTGATAGCCAGCGCCATTCAGCAACATATGGAAGTATGAGCCACGTTCGAGCACCAAGAGCGCCTGCAAGATGGGCAACTGCCGTATCTATCGTAATAACAAGATCAAGGTTGGCTATGCAGGCTGCAGTGTCGGAAAAATCGTCAATAGCACCGGTCAGATCATGTATTTTATGATGTACGGAGAAATCCTCCAGCTGTTCCGTACCTACGTCGACTTGCAGCGAATAGAATTCAACTCCTTGGACTCTCCACAATGAGGAAAAATATTGAAGTGGGCAGGATCGTTTGCGATTAAGTACCTGACTCTGTTTGGCATACCATACCAAACCAACTTTGAACTGTCCGCCGCTGTCAATACGTTTTCGCCATACTTCACAATCTTGACGGTTTGCACCCAGATACGGCATCTTGTTAGGTATCGTATCAACTGTTGTGCCGAAAACCTGAGGAAGTGACATGAGTGGCAGGTGACAATCAAAGTGCGGTAAAGGTTCACCGGCAACTATTATCCCGGCAACTCCTTCAAGAGATTGCAGGAGACGTTTTAAGGCGGGCACCTGACATTCAATGATTACCCGTCCGCCGGTGTCCGCGACTAAACGTGCATAGCGTACGAACTGGAGCGTATCGCCAAAACCCTGCTCAGCATGAAGCAGGATCGTCCTTCCCTGCAAGGCAGAACCGTCCCAACGGGGTTGTGGAAAATTACGAGTTTCCACTGGGTTTGGTTTTAGAAACCGCCACTCGTATTCTTGCCATCCTTCGGGATATTCTCCGGCCGCAAGTAGAGCAACGGAGAAATTCCAGTGACCTTCTGCATATGTGCTATCAACTTCAAGAAGATGGCGGAAGATGGCAATAGCATCGCTTAATCGCCCTTGAAAGTTTAATACTACCCCGAGATTGTTCAAAGCGGTTACAAGATCCGGAAGCAGCGCCAATGCCTGGCGGTAGCATGACTCTGCTTCAGCAAGCTTTTCCTGAGCATGATACACAGCCCCGAGTAAATTCCATATGTCAGCCCGGTCAGGCTGGCAAGTCAAAACCTCGCGATATGCGCTGATAGCGTCTTCAAATTTTTCCTCAGCGTGGCACGTCTCTGCGCGTCCCTGTAAAGCTTCCACACATAAACTGTCGATGGACAACGCTTTCTCATAGTGTATGCGGGCTTGATCGAATTTTCTCAAACCTTTGGCGATTTCACCCAGGCCAATATACGCTTGAACAAAATCCGGCTTCAGCTCAAGCACCTGCTTATAACAGGTCTGGGCTTGATCTGGTCTGCCAAGAGACCTGTAGCTATTCCCCATATTGAAAAGGGCCTGCGGGAAATTCGGCTGGAACTGCAATGCAGATTGATAACAGTCAAGTGCTTCATCAATTCTATCAAGGGCATGAAGAGCAGCACCACGGTTACAGTAGGCCTCTGCATAACTATGATTCAGGGCAACTGCATAAGAAAATGCCAATTCAGCTCTGACAGGATCGCCTTTTAACATCAAAGCAATTCCTTGCTGGTTATGAAATCCGGCGTGTGCAAGCATCTGAGCCAGATCCTGCGTAACTCGGGCAATTACCCCCGCCCAATCACCCGGTGCTGTCTGGCGAATCAACGTCATGGATGGATACCAGGGTGAGTCGCTCCGCTCCAGGAGCCAACGCCAGTCGGAAGCAAAGTGGAGCAATGTCCACACCGGCTTGCCTATGGCACCGGACAGGTGAGCAACAGATGTGCATACGCTGATAACCAGATCGAGATTGTCGATAAGAGCTGCAGTGTCGGCAAAGTCATGAATATGATTGGTGAGATCAATAACTTTTATGTTTCCCGATAGATTTTTGAGTTGCTCTGAACCATCTCCGATCTGAAGAGAGTAGAAGACAACTCCCTCTAACTCCAATAGCGGTAGAAACTCCGTCAGGGCGCATGAGCGGTTGTGATTATCTCTGTTTTCAGTTGCCCCCTGCCAAACTAATCCGACCCGGAAAAGACCATCAGCAGGCATTTTCCGACGGAAAATTTCAACCAGTCGAGGATCGGGATGGAGGTACGGTATCTGTGAAGGAAGCGATTCAAGTGTGATTCCCAAAACAAGCGGAAGGCTCATCGCCGGAATATAGGCGTCAAAATCAGGTAATTGTTCGTATTGATCCACAGCCTGGCTTACGCCATCAGCCGTTGATAACAGTGAAACCAATTCGGGCACGGCACTAACTACTACACGGCACCCTTTTGCCGCAGCCAACGGGGCAAATCTGACAAACTGAAGTATGTCACCGCGCCCCTGCTCCATCTGGATTAAAAGGGTTTTCCCTCCCAACGGAGAACCATCCCAGAGGGGGCGGCCTAAATCAGGGAGTCCGGCCAAAAATCTTTCTGCCTGCCAGCGCCATTCATACTCCTTCCATCCTTCCGAATATTCTCCCTGCAAAAGCAGGAGCATGCCAAGCAGCCAGTGGGCGTCAGCATGTGCAGGATCGAGCCGAATTATTTCACGTACAGACCCAATTGCCTCCTGAGGCCTGCCTGACTGTACAAGCGCGTTGGCTAGATTGTAGAGAGCCTGCACAAAATCAGGATCCTCGGCAATGGCAGCCTTGAAATATCCAATAGCTTCTACTGGGCGACCTTGCAACTGGAGCACAACCCCCATGCTATGCTGAGGATCCGGTAAATCGGGATGCTGCTCCACAATTCGCCGAAAGCAAATTTCGGCGCCGGCGAGATCACCCGCTTCCTTAAGGTTGCATGCATGCTCATATGCGGCTTCAATATCGGTCTGCTTGGAGACGTCACTCTGATCCGAAAGCCACTGCTCCAGCGCACTCTTTATCCGCTGCATTACGTCAGACCAGCCACTAGTCAAATTCTGGCAGAAGAGCTGCATACTTGGGTACCAGGGGGTGTCACAGCGCCCCTGTAGCCAGCGCCAATCCATATCGCCCGGAAGTAGGACCCACACAGGTCTTCCCATCGCGCCTGCAAGGTGCGCCACGGCGGTATCAACAGCTATGACGAGATCGAGATTAGCAATCAGCGCGGCGGTTTCCGTGAAATCGATCAGTGAGTGTGAATGGTCGACCAGATTCAAACCATGTGGTGTTGACAAAACATCTTCCATTCCTGAACCAACCTGTAGACTGTAAAACGTGAGATGAGGAATTTCAGAAAGTGGTGAAAATGTTGCCAGGGGGCAGGAACGAAGAATATCACGCGGGTTTTTGGGGTTGCCGCGCCATACGAGCCCGATTTTATAATTTGTATCTTCTGCCAGCACCTGACGCCAGCGTGCCACTTTTGAGACATCCGGTACAAGATAGGGAATCCGGACAGGGACTGTTTCGAATGTGGTACCGAAAAAAAACGGCAGACTGAGAGTCTGAATATAGACATCCGTCACAGGTGGTATTGCCGATTTCGGGACAAGCTTTGCAACACCGGGGAAACCACTGAACAAGGGCACTAAGGGCAGATCGACTTCAAAAATGACTACTCCGGCAAGTTCTGCCAGAAATGGTATGTAACGGGAGAACTGAATCACGTCCCCCATGCCTTCTTCACCGTAAACCAGGATACTCCTGCCGTTCAAGATGGAACCATCCCAGCGAGGCTGCCGGTAAATCCGGTCGTCAGCTCCGAAAAACTGCATGCGTAACCGTGCCTCAAAATTTGCAAAACCGGACTGATAATCGCCACTGCGAAGCTGAAGTAGGGCCATGTTATATGTTGCTTCCGCGCAATCGGGTCTGATGCCCAAGACCCTTTGGCAACAGTTCAGAGCGTCCTGCGTTTTGTTCTGGATAGCAAGCGCCTTACCCAGACGCATTAATATTTCTGTCGACTCCGGTTTCAAGCCGTGTGCCTTGCGCAGACAAAACTCTGCCTCTGGATATGCTCTCTGCTTCAGCCTCAATTCACCGAGAGCGAACCAGATGCCCGGGCTGTCAGGATAGTACTGCAGGGCCTGACGATAGGACTGCTCAGCCAGGGCACCCTGCTCTGCAAGGTCATACGCACGGCCAAGGTTGAACCAAACAGCCGGATCATCCGGCTGTTGCAGGAGAACCTTGTGTAACTCTTTGATTGCACTTTCGTGGTCATTTCTTTCCATGGCGGCACGTGCTTGCTGGAAAGACGTTTCCGGCAAAGCGGCAACAGCTGCTGGTTCTTGCTCCCCGGGGGAAAACTCAAGACGAAGCGCTTCGGCGACTTCTTGCACAACGGATTGCCAATTTCCGGGGTCCGGTTGTCGGAATAAACGAGCGGTGGGATACCAGGGTGAATCGCTTCGTTCAAGCATCCACCGCCAGTCGGTAGCGTACGGAAGCATGATCCACACCGGTTTCCCTAAAGCTCCGGCAAGGTGAGCTACTGCGGTGTCGATGGTGATGACAAGGTCCAGATTCAATATTAATGCTGCAGTATCAGTAAAGTCTCTGATCTGATCGGTCAAATCAACAATGTTAGATGAAAATGTTTGTGAAAGAGAATAACGATCCTGTTCACCAACTTGAAGGGAGTAAAATCGGAAGCCGGCCAACGCGAGCAGCGGTTCTAAATTTTCCGGCGGACAGGAGCGAGTTGGATAGGGATGCAACTTTCCAGCCCAGACCAAACCAATTTGCACCATACCGCCGCTGCGTGTAACCTGCTCCTTCCAGACTGATGTTGCACTGTCCGGTGGCATGAGATAGGGGACCTGGCGCGGCAGTGTTTCCAATGTTGACTGGAACATATGGGGAAGACTCAGAAGGGGAATATGAACATCTGAATGTGGAGGGTTTTCAGATTTTACCGTTACACGGTCCACGCACGCAAGCCCTGAAAACAACGACACGAGCGGTAGTTGAACCTCAAGTATCACTCGCCCGCCAAGTCTGGCGATATACGGGAGATAGCGACAGAACTGGAGTGCATCACCAAGTCCCTGTTCACAGTAAACCAGGATGCTACGGCCATCCAACGGGGAGCCATCCCACCGGGGTTGGCTATAGATACGGCTGTCAGCATTACCCATAGCCGCAAAGCGGAATTCATAATCAGCAAAACCGTCAGCCAGATTTCCAGAGCGGAGTAGGTGAATTGCTCGGTTGTAGCGTGCCTTAGCATTATTTGGGGCTACAGTGAGGACAGATTTGTAACATGTTAAGGCTTCACACGTGCGCCCCTGCATGTCAAGGACGTACCCAAGGTTCAGGATTGTTTCAACTGAGTCCGGGGCAATGGCACGTGTCCGCAGGAAACAAACCTCCGCTTCAGCATACTCACCATTTTCCATACATCTGACGCCCCGAGTGAAGCAGGCCTCTGCGTTTTCCGAGTGATGACTATTTGTTTCATGTTCAGGCATATCTCGAATCAGAATTCCTTAGTAGTTTCAATTATGACAAATGCCCTTAATAAGAAAATGTAAATTGCCTGTGGAAACGAGTCCTTTGTCAGTATCATCACATGGATACAAACAGCGCTAGTTTATACTTTCTGAACCCAAAACTGATACATGCCACAAAATGAATCGGGGTATTCACTTTCAAATATTTGCCACTGACTCAGGTTTGTAGCGGACGGATCACCAGGGAATCGGCGTTTATAGGCATTAAGCGTATTACTGTCAATTTCAAAACCTAAAAAAATCAAATTATTTTCACTGATAAAAATTTCAATTTCTGTCAGGGTCATGAGGTGTTCCTGCACGTGGAAAAGTAAATCACGACAGGCGCTAATGCTGAAAAAATCAATTGATCTAAATATTTTCGAAAATTCTTCACTACGATATGAGTCAACCAACTCCTGCCGACATTTCCGGATTTCATCTGCGGTAGCACCGTAACCATACTGGGCGATGACATCCCGTATCCTGACAATATTTCGCCTGGCCAGCTTACTGTAAAAGCCAAGATTCATGAACCCGCCAGGGCAAAGTAGCGATAAAAGTATTTTCCACCCATATAAAGGATTCGCTAAATGGTGCAATACACCGCACGACTCGATAACGTCAAAATGGCTGCCAAGTGAACCAAGTTTCAATAAATCTGCTTGGGCATAGAACACATTGGTCAGACCCAACTCGCGGGTTTTACGCTTTGCATAACAGAGGCTGCTTTTACTTAGATCGATCGCCAAGACGTTAGACTCTCGAAACTTTTGCGCAGTGCCTATGGGATGCTGACCAGTACCGCAACCGGCAATCAGGATATTAGCACTATCACTTTTAACCGTTCTTTGAAATGAAGCCAGTGGAAACCTTCGGCGCAAATATTCGGAGACTGACATTGATTTACCAGCAGGCTCAGCTTTTATCCAACGTGGGTAAGGATTCTCCTCGTATTGGTTCTGAACGAGAATAGATGTTGCATCCTCGATTTCTGTTAATTTTGCGATGCTGCTACGTAACAGCAATTCCTCACCCGGTTCACGAACTTGCTGATCCAGAACAGCCAATACTGCGTCGGACCAATCAGTTTTGATTACATATAATCGGGCGGGATCCGGTAGCAAATAAAGAGGGAAATAGGCTGCGACCGCAATCGGCAAGTAGTCCGGAATCTGATGATTGGTATCGAGTGCAGCAATCAGCTTATCCCGCAGTAAATCCGCTTTTTTTATCTCATCCTCGGTTTGAAAAAACACATATTCATTTATGAAGCATTGCTGTGATAAAACACTGTAAAAACGTAGTATTTCAATAGGTTCTGCATCTGACAATGTCTTCTTTGATATGCGCTCAAGCATGGCTCTGCGCGCCACTGTCAAAAAACGTTCCATTCTAATATCGCAGATTGGAGTTGAAGTAAGGAGGGCACACAAAAGCACATCATCTGCCAGTTTGGCAAGGATGGCTTCCCCATATAAATCCTGTTCCGACAGACTTTGCGGCCAGGCCTCATCTGCCCGTGTTATACACTCGCTGATAGTCGATGTATTCATGACGACAGAGGTACTAACGAGCGCCAAGTCTCTCGGCCGCTCCCAAGGTTCAATCAATGCTTGAGTAATGGCAGCACGAATATCGTCGCCGGTACACATAAGGTCAATGTGCTTTATACAATCAACAAAAAGACACTTTGCCTCTATAGATTCATTTGTTTGCAGGAGTGGCCAGATAACAGTTAGACCCATGCTAAACTTGCCTTGCCCATTTAGCAGTGCTGCTAGATTGGTACTTGTCTCAATGGAATTCGGTTTGATTGCCAACGCACGGCGATAACAAGCTTCTGCCTCGTCAAGGCGCCCCAGAATCTTCTGGACAATCCCCAGATTGTTATATGCATCAACATAATCGGGATTAATTACCAATGCCCGGCGGTAGCTTGCCTCTGCCTCACCTAAACGAGCAAGTTCCTTCAGGGTAATTCCCAGGTTATTGTGAGCTTCTGCAAAGTCTGGTTCAATTTCTATAGCTTTGCGGTAGGAAGCTTCAGCCTCGTCAAGGCGATTAAGGCTTTTAAAAACAACACCCAGGTTATTATGTGCATCAGAGTAGTCGGGCCTTATCTCTATGGCCTGCCGGTAACATGCTTCAGCCTCGGTCGCACAACCAAGACTCATGAGAGTTGTTCCCAGATTGTCGTATGCATCAAAGTAATCCGGCTTAATGTCAATAGCCTTACGGTAGCAGTCCACCGCTTCAGCCTTTCTATCCAAGTTTCTAATAGTATTACCAAGGTTATTGTACGCTTCAGGAAAATCTGACTTCATTGTTAATGCATTACGATAACTTATCTCGGCTTCTGTGAACTTGAGCAAATTATTCTGCACTACTCCAAGGTCGTTATAAGACACTGCATTGCAGGGATCAATTTGAATAGCTCTGTGTAAACAGATCTCAGCCTCGGTAAAGCGACCCAAACTATGAAAAACGGAAGCAAGGATGATGTGTGTATTCGCATCGTTTGAAAGAAGAGCCTCTGCCTTCCTCATGGGCGCCAATGCATCCTCATATCTACCGGTAATAAATAACGCCGTTCCCAACAACTTCCAAGCATCCCCGTAATTTGGATACTTGTGAGTAATTGTATGGACCAGATTCTCCAATTCGGTGTATCTGCCGAGATTAAACAGACTTATTAGCCTGTTTGATATATTGCTATCGGGAACTTCATCATACGTATGATTCACACTTTCTCCCGTCCTGATACATTCAATAAAAACCTCTCTAGGCCGTCAATACATTCTCTATCTCTATAGATCCTGTGTTTATTCTGGCAAATTCTGGCGGATATTTCCTTGCGCCATGAAAGGTCATTTGCTAAACACACCGCAATCGAAATATAGTCATCCACGTTTGAGGCAATCGTGTTTTTGATGCCCATCATTTTCAAAACTGCATAAGCATGCCTGCCACGCATAAAGCTACCGGGTAGAGTAACAATTGGTGTGTTGAACGGTAGCGATTCAAGGACCGTGTTGCAGCCCGACCATTCGATACTGTCAAGAAAAACGTCTGCTCTGGCATTAAGAGCGATAAAACCAGCCTCGCCAAGCTGCGGCAGAACGGTCACGTAATCAGCCGCTGTAAGCCCCTTAATATCAAAAGCATTGTCAAGCCTGCGCAGAAACTTCTCCGTCAATTCCGGGACGTAACTGGCAATAAAGACAAAGCGTGCATTTTCCACCTGGCGCGCAATGGCTGGAAAAATGCCATCATAGTGAGGGAGATATTTCAGGATATTCTGGTTGCAGAGAAATACTATATCCTGCTCTTTGAGACCGGGAATTTCAATGCCCCCGGAGACAACCTGATTCGTCGTGACCGGTTCACACCAAACAGACAGGTTCGGAAGCCGGATCAGTTTTTCAGTATAGTGACTGTCTGCTTCGGCCGGCTCCATAAGCGCGCTGCTGATATAATAGTCAATCGTCGGCATGCCGGTGGTGACCGGATGTCCCCATGATGCGCACTGTACCGGAGCCAGCCTCAGAGCGGCCAGTTTCAAGGTCGCTGTGTCCATGCCTATTCCCGGATAGAGCAGCACATCGCATTTATGCCCGTATAACTCAACGGCAAGCGATTCTACGTTGGCGTCCTGAAAGAAGGAGTCTGCCAGAGATCGTGCGGATTCTGTTGCAGCATCATTAATGTCCCCTGTGTAGAAACAATGAATAGAGAATTGTCGTCGATCCAGTTGTTCGAGCCACCCACTGATTGGAATCTTCCAATTGGAATGGTGATGAAAATAGTTCGAAACAATGCCGATTTTAATTTTACCGGGTGCTGCCTCCACCGTGAGCGGTTGTGTGAATTGTGGATATTTGGCGGCCATGATGGAACAGACCCAGGAACCATAGCGCCTCTGCAGGTCTTTTACATCACAGCCCAGATACGGCAGAAAGAACGGAGTCAATACGCCGATCGCTTCATCGGCTGCCATTATCTCACCAGGGCTATTAAGGAGGGTGTCACAAACAAGCCTGTCAAGTTCATCAGCATAAGCGTGAATGATTGCCTCGGCTTCTGATTCATGACCGCAGATCGTAAAAATGGACATACAGCAGAGTACCCGGGCATACACGTTTGATGGGTCGAGCACGATCGCCCGAAGCAGGAATTCACGTGATTCCTGCCAATGCCCCACTTCTCTGGCCACTTGTCCGGCAAGGACATAAGCAAAAGCAACGTCATCAACCAAACGAAGGAAATGCTGCACTTGCTGAAAACACTCTTCATAGCACTTCATGTGCAGCAAAAGTGCGGACAGTCTCAGCAGGCATTCCGGATTATCCGGTTCTCCTGCCAATATCTGTCGATAGGTATCTGCAGCCGCATCCGTCTGGCGCAACGCAATCTGGTTCTCAGCTTGTTTGTAGAGGTCTTCTGCACCGGGCAGTAGATCAGTAGTGTCGGGACTTGATTCCACCTTATCATTTACCAAAGAGCGCTGCAGTTTATTGAACTCACGGACAAGTCCGACGTACACAGCCGGGTGGACACAATCAATGAATTGCGTATCCCGCTTGCATACATGGCCTTTTTGCTCAAGAGCGCGAAAAAGGCTATGTTCAGGCTTTACATACAAAAAGGTGTTCTGGCGATAGCATGGATCTACCCTGTCATCATCCCAGAAAACCGGGCGAAACAAATCGAACAGGACATATCCGCGTGAGAAAAAGAACTCCGCCCAGAAACTGTGTGGCCGTGTATTTATATGATTCTGGCCCGGCTGCCCTGTAAAGGCAGCCCCAAACAGCACGGCATCGGATAATCCACACAGTGATTCGACAAAAGTTGCGGATGAGTCGGGATGCAGATGCTCGGCAACCTCAAGAGACATTGCCAGGTCAAAGGTGTCAGTGAGGGGAATCTTCTGTTCAAGATCAGCTGGATAAAACTGAATATGCTGGTCGAGCATATCACGCTGTGAATTCCAGTCACCATCAAGACCAACTACCCGCCTTACGCCCAGGTCACGGCAGGTTGCCAACCATGCTCCCCTGCCGCAGCCAAGGTCGGCAACGCTTCCGGGAACGCCCCATATTGAAAACAGGTAGTACAGGTACACCTGAGCCGATTGAAGGCTGCCGAGTATCTGGCTGTCATAGAAGGTTTGTCCGTATAAGTTTTTACTCATGCTTTATTCCAGATTTGTGATATTCAACAACCACGATAAAATCATCGCAGTGCCTGCCAATGTGCTTTTGTTTGTTCTGAAACCATATTTGCGTAATAACCCTGTTGCGGTGTTGCAAATTCACCCGAACCATCAGGTTTTTCAAACACCACATAGATGTGAGAGTTTGTTCCGATGAGACCGTTCTGAGCGATATCAGCTAATTGCTCACGTTTTGATATAGGTATAATTTTTAGAGGGGTGATTTCGGTATAGAAAAAACGGTGAATTACGTAGCCGTTTGCTGCAGCTAAATCCCAATAGAGAGTCGGATTAAAATTAAAAAAACCATGATCGAACCACCCGGTAAATGGCCCGCCATGGATCATAAAACCACCGCTCACGGTGAGGTCATGTGCGTTCTTGAAAAACTGCCACACGTTGAAAACGTGTTCTGCGGTACCTCCGTTATATACAACGTCGAATTGACGCCCAAAATTGACCGGTTGATTGAGGTCAAATCTGAGAGCTTTCTCTGTCCCGCCTAAATCAATCGCCATAATCTCCCGATAATCAAGAAAAACGCGATAGAATATCTTGGCGACATCCCACAAAAAATCCGGTTGCTGTGCCCGCACGACATCAATCAACGCCTGTAGAAGGGTTATCTGCTCTTCAGAATTATCGATAAGCTGACAGATGTCATTACTCAACCGGTCATACGTAACGTCGCCATACCAGTTTGCTTCGCCAATTTCCAAAAATGAAGGTTTATGAGGGAGTATCCCCGATTTTTTCAATTCAGAGAATATGGCATATTCTACTGCCGAGATCGCCATACACTTCCTTACCCGGCCACAACAACCGTTTGGAGTTAGAAACCGGTATATTTTGAACTGTTCTGACAAAATTCATGGTAGTCAGACGGTACACCAATATCAATAAACGGCACGTCCTGGATTTGGGCCGCCAAGAGACCTTTCTCAGCAAGTTCCGGTAGAACATCAAGTTCCAGTGACACCGTTCCTGCAGGAATAATATCCAGTAACTTTTTGTTTACTATGTAGACGCCGGAATTTATTAATGCAACATCAGAACGTTTTTTTTCTGCAAATGCAGTAACAAGTCCTTCAGATGATATATTGACCGTACCATATCGTGAGGCGTCAACAACCGGTATTGCAACCATAGTCATGACAGCGCCAAGTTGTTTGTGGTGTTTTACAACATTTTTTACATCAACAGCGGCAAATGTATCGCCATTCATGACAAGTACATCATCACTATCTGCCATACGTAGTGCTTCACGAACACCACCACCGGTACCCAGCGGTTCATGCTCTATGCAATACTCTATTGTTGCATGTAGATTACTGCCGTCGCCAAAGTGGTCCATAATCTGTTTGTGCAGGTATCCCACACTCAAAATGATAGTACATACTCCCTCACCAATAAGCCGGGAAACAAGAAACTCCAAAAACGGTCTACCCTGAACAGGTGCCATTGGCTTCGGAATATCATGAATTACGGATTTCAGCCGCGTTCCCTGTCCACCGGCGAGGATGACCGCCTTCACTGGGCAAAGACCTGTGTGAAACTGCTGAAAAGAGTGCTGGTTGCCATTGACAGAATAGCAATATCAGGGAGTAGCGGGATTTTCTTGTCTATCACGGCAGTGTGGATTTCATCTTGGGACATAAACACAAGTTCACACTCTTCCATATCGTCCAATAACGGCTTTGCCACTAATCGGAGCCCCTTTGCAAAAAACAGATGCGCATTGCATATACCTCGTGTGCCATCAACGCGAAATGCTCCCATAGGGCACCACGTGTCTGCTTCATATCCGGTTTCCTCCAAAAGCTCTCGCTTGGCGGCTTGCAGTGGCGATTCGCCGACATTTACTCCTCCTGCAGGCGATGTAAGTATTATCTCTTTGAGACAATGCTTGTAACTCCGTTCCATCAAAATATAACCATCATCTCGCTGAGCAGTTATCAGGACGTAATCAGGAGCTTCGATTCGGTAAAAGTCATCAATGATCCTGCCACTTGGCAAAGAGATAGAGTCTTCTATGACAGAAAACCATGGAGTCACATCAAGTATGGTTGTTGATGAAAGAGTATTCCAACAGAGCGGCTTCATCTGAAATCCTTACGCATGAACATAGAATATCCGGAACGCGGTGTAATACTGCTGAATAAAAGTGAATAATCATCGTCGTCAGACAATCTTTTATGATTTGCATAGTCCTTAACGCTGTTTATACCTGTGAGCAAAATTATATTGGCCCCGTAAACGGCTTCAAGATCAGCTTCTCCTGAAAACAGGGAACCGTCAAGAATAACAAAATCAAAATGATCCAGATTACGTGAGCGCTTGATATTTTTTATGCAGTCACCCGAACGATTGGTAGTTTCAAGAAGATGTACTTCAGCATTCAATGCTGCAATAAATGACTCAAGCGAATACCTGTTCATAACACTTGGAATATACCTGTAAAATGCGGTTAATTCCTTTTCTGACAGGTAACCGTCAGTTGCAACTGAAGAACTGTTGTACAACGTTGCGGCATGCGAATAGTTTTGTTTCAGCATTTTGAATGCATCTTTATCTTTTTCTACGCAAAACAGTACGTCGGGGTTGATGTTTTTATAAGCGGAGACGACCGCCTGGACTGCACCCTCACCGGTTCCGGCTCCAACAACCAGAATGGAGTTAAGCTCTACCCCGCTATTACAGGCCAGATAAATGATGCTTTGGATAATGAAGTAAAGTTCTTCATCAATTCTAGCCGGGAAAAAGATAAAATAATCGTCCGAAATGCCAAGCCAGTTTGACAGGTACGCGGGTGTCACGTTGAAGGATCCGGCTATAGTTGATTTATTGTTTATCCGGTTATAAAGTGGCGCCGACTTTACATCTTCAGGATTGTTTTCAATATGTTTAAGCAGAAATTCAGCAGCAGAAACATCATACCCTGAATCCTTTAATAAAGTGGCTTTTATGTAATTGATATCCGGTAATTTGTATGAGGATAGCTCGAGAGCACTTAGTAAAAACAATGCATCTGGCATATCAGCGCGGTTTATTGCTTTTTTCACTTTCAGCAAAAGATCTTCAACGGCATACAACTCTACCTCAAAGTAGCTGACAAGCTGTGATGCGGCAGGTGCATGCTCCGGGTCACTTAACATAAGTTCGGTTTTCTTTTCCGATTCCAATTCAACAAGACAACTCTTGTGTATTTGAATTGCTGCCGATTCACGGGCGCTTCTCAGTGCCGAATTCAATGATGAAGCATTCCCATCATGAATAGCCTCAATGAGTTTTTTTGCATCCTCAAATCGGTCATCCTGTGTGCAGACAAAGTACCTGTTCCAAAAAGGAAGGTTCTTCATTCGTGGCGTTTTGCCCTTTTCTCCCAGCGACAGTACGCGGATGGGTATGAGCACTTTTCTCTGTGCCATATCGGCGATCTGGTCAAGCCACATATCGTCAAACCAGAAATAAAATCTGTTGGTAATAAAATACCCCAATATATTAAGCCATCGTGCACTGGGGACAGGTATGGTTACCTGATATGCTGCGTGTTGGGGGTCAATGAGATAGCCCAGCATAATACCGTCATGATGCCTGGCCATAAAGTCACGCAATATCACATCCCATCCGCATGTTTCGATTATGTAATCATCGCAAAAGGGAAAATATATGCCTGGATTAGTAGTACATTTCTGCCATAAGTGATTCAGCATGTCACCCATGGATTTTGTGGGTTTTCCGATATACCAGTTGATCTGAATCTCATACTGCAGCCACTCTTCAGACTTGATATACTGCAGTGTAAGCTCGTCATCATCATCCACATACAGCCAGACATCGACCAAATGTTTATTCTCTATAGTCTCGCGAAAACAGTCGAAAACTCTTTGTATCTTTTCCGGCCGTGCGCGAGTTGGGATCAGGATGCTGATATGATCAGGTCTATCTATTGGCTTAGATGGAAAACGGTAGTCTGGTCTCACGCAGTGTTACTCCTCGGTAAAATAAATAACCTGACTACCCAATGTGTCGAAGCGAAAGGGAACATGTAGTAGCGGGGATAGCCCCTGCCGTAAACGTTCACGATCTTCCGGTCGAACATAAAAGAGTATGAAACCGCCACCTCCCGCCCCAAGTATCTTGCCGCCAAGCGCCCCAGATTTCATTCCCTTGGCATAAATTTCATCAATCGTATCGGTCGAAACTTTTTTTGAGAGCCGTTTTTTAAGAAGCCAGCTTTCGTGAAGCAGAGCACCAAAGTCATCATAACCTGAAAGATCACCGTCAAGAATGTCAGCAGCCGCTTCAACGATTGATTGCATGAGTGATAACGCATGCTTGTTACTGTCAAGCTGGCGTAGTTTGTCCTTCTCTATTTCGACCGCAAACCGTGCAAAACCGGTAAAAAAAAGCATCAGGCTACTCTGTAGGTGCGCTGATTTCTCTGCTGTAATGACAAACGGTTTGACTTCAATTGTATTCGATGCAGAGAATATTATTTTATTCAAGCCGCCAAAGGCAGATGCAACCTGATCCTGTGAGCCGACCGCTTCACCGATCATATTCTGCTCGATATGTATTGCCTCCAGCGCCAGCCGCTTCTTGGTTACCATTTTTCCCTTGAGTGCATAGAGTGCGTGCAGCAAACCCACGGTAAACGCAGAACTGGAGCCGAGGCCTGAATGAGAAGGAAGATCTCCATCGTGTTGCATGACGAGCCCCTCCCGTACCTCCATAAAACGGGATGTTTCGCGTACTGCCGGGTGCTCTATCTCATCAAAAGCATTGAAGGCTTCCGTTTTTGAGAAAAAGACAATCTTATGCTTGTAGGCAAAAAAAGGAGGAAGCTT
>JAQTXD010000099.1 GCA_028688955.1 Desulfuromonadaceae bacterium | reverse complement strand
AGATCCGTATTGCCCCCTCAGCCACTACCGCCACAATAGATCTGGCGGTAGAAACAGGTGATAAATATTTCTTTGGCCCTACCCGTATTCAGGGTACAACCGACTATCCGGACAGCTTCCTCCGCCGCCACCTCACCTATACAACCGGGGATCTTTTTTCTTACCCCGCCCTCGGTGAATCACAGCGCAACTTCACCAATTCCGAGCGTTTTAAAGAAGTGATCATCACACCGGAAAAAGGTAATGCGGTCGAACACCGGGTGCCGGTTTCCGTACGGTTGACTCCCGGACTGCCGAAAAGCCTCCGTCCCGGCATCGGCTACGGCACTGACACCGGTGCCCGTTTCACCTTGCGCTATCGCGATCTGAACATGTTTCACCGGGGGCATGAATTTTATTCCCAGCTCTATCTTGCCGAACGACTTCAGGGACTGGTGACCGGCTATATCATCCCGAGTCCGAAAGACGTCAGAAGTTCCACGATGTTGCAGCTGAATCTGCAACAAGAGGACACTACAGCCTATTCAAGCGGTATAGCCGCTCTGGAGCTGGCTCAACACCGGAGTCTCGGGACCGGAAAACTGGGCACCGCCTATGTCAAGGCCCAGTATGAAGAATATACCGTAGGAGTCCTGACATCCAATGCGCGGCTCCTGTTGCCGGGCGTGCGTTTTGCCGATGACCGCTACGATAATCCGGTCCGCCCCCGCCGGGGATTTCACTACGCCCTTGATCTGCGCGGCACGCATCAGCTGCTCGGTTCCGACACCGCCCTTGTGCAGATCCTGGCAGAGGGGAGTCACCTCCTGCCGCTCCCCTGGCGTCTCTCCCTGCATACACGGCTAAAAGGTGGGACAACGGTGTTGTCGGACACTTTTCGAGACATACCTCCGTCCCTCCGCTTTTTTGCCGGCGGCGATCAGAGTGTGCGCGGTTATTCCTACCAATCCCTTGGTCCTCGTGATGCTACCGGGGCAATCACCGGCGGCAGACAGCTCCTGTTCGGCAGTCTTGAACTGGAGCAGGCGCTCTTCAAAAACTGGGGTGTATCCGTATTCTATGATACCGGCAACACCTTTAATTCATTTTCCAGCGTCACTCTGGCCAAGGGAGCCGGGGTCGGTCTGCACTACGTCACACCGGTCGGAGCTCTGAATCTTTCAATCGCCCGTCCGCTTGCGGTGGAGAATCCGAAAATCCATATCCACTTCACCGTGGGGTTTGAGTTATGAGATTCCTGTCTCGCTTGAGCCTCATGGTAACGGTTGTCCTGGCCCTCGTGGGAGTCTCCTGTGCCGCGTTTTTCTTGGTTGTTGCCTCGGCACCCGGCTCCCGCTGGCTGCTCGCGTCTTTGAGCGGAGCGAGTTTCTCCGTGCAAAAAATCGAAGGGAGATTATCTGACCATGTAATTCTGTCTGGCGTCCGGGTGGACGTCGCAGGGCAAAAAATGAATGTGGACACTCTGGAACTACGCTGGAAGCCACTGCTGCTGTTATCGGGGACCGTCGCCGTTCAGGAACTGATCGTGGCCGGCGTGCGAATTCAGGATAATTCGCCGTCCACGACTACACCACCGAACCTGACCTGGCCGAAATTGCCCGCTCAGACCCAGCTGTTCGATGCCACCATCGCCCGATTGCGGGTATCAGACCTCAGCTATCAACGCCTGCAGGAACAACCTCTTCGGGTAACTGCCATCAACAGTTCCGTCACATGGCAGGATGGTCTTCTCTCCATCACGGACCTTACCGCACTATCTCCTGATCTGCAGATTCATGGCACTTTTTCGGCCGGATTATCAAAACCGACCCTGGTGGCGGACCTGACAATTCTTCTGGCGCAGCCTGTGGCGGAAATGAACCAATTCTCGGTGCAGATGCAGCCCGTTTCCACCACCGGTGCAGAGTTTTTGGCCGGGACGGTCTCGTTTTCCGGCTCTGCAGGCAAAAAGAAAGTCCTGCAGCTGTCAGGTGACGTTGGACTGACTGAACATACCTTCAACCTGCGCCGGCTTCGTGCCAGCACACCGGGTAGAAAAGGTGTTGTCGTCGCCGATGGTTCCCTGAAGCTGACAGCCGGTGAACCGGTGTTGTCAGTGAAGATTGAAGCAACGGGCCTGGATCTTGCCCCCGAACTTAAGGTACCGACGGATCTTTCCGGCACCCTGACATGTGCGGGAACGCTGGAAAAATACCGGGGGAATTTTACCTTCGCCAACAAAGCAAAAGGGTGGCAGGCGATAACGGTTTCTTCCGCTTATCGCGGCACCCGGGAAACGGTAAATCTGGCCCCGTTTACCGCCACCGCCATCGACGGTGCTTTGGCAGGAAATCTTGACATAAATTGGCGGAGTGGCGTTGCTCTAAAAGGAACTCTCAGCGGCAGGAACCTTAATCCAGCCAAATTGGACCCGGCGTGGCACGGCGTAGCAAATTTCAACGCCACCGGTTCACTAGTGTCGTCAGGGGACACTCCGCTCACGGGAACAGTAAGCGCCTCGCTTCTGGAAAGCCGCGTCCATGGGCAAAAGCTGCGAGGAGAGGTCCAGGCAAAATTCTCCGACACGCACATCATCCTTTCCCGCCTGTTCCTTCAGGGTAAAGGGTTTGATCTGCAGGCCTCCGGTGACGTGCAGCAGCGACTGATTATGTCTGTACAGGTTTCAGACCTGTCGCGACTGGTTCCCGGCACTGCCGGCACTCTCCAGGGCACCGGCTGGGTGCGATGGCGTGACCGACAATTGAGTGGCGATATCAGCGCAACCGGAGGAAATCTCGACTACTCCGGCACCCGGATTCAAGCCGCCACCCTGAAAGCCAGACTTGATAACGGGAAAGGGTATCCCGGACATATAGCTTTATCTCTCCAGAATGCTGTCTATGGCAACTATGCACTGACTTCAGCAACCATTATAGCGGACGGCTCACTGCCCCATCACACCGTACATGCAACAGTTCTTGCAAACGGTGGAGAAGTACGTTTGAGTCTGTCTGCCGGATATACTTCAGACGTCTGGAAGGGAACACTAACTGACCTCACCGGTCGGGATCCTGTTGGGCCTTGGAATTTAACCGCACCGGCTGCTTTTGCTGTGAGCGCCGGGCACATATCGGTTTCACCCCTCGCCCTGACATCCGGGTCTGCAGAGAGAGTTGAAGCCTCCACCGATCTGAACCTGAATCCGCTGAGCGGTCAACTTCGGGTACAGTGGGCTGATCTGAACCTGGACCGTACGAACCCGTATTTAAACGAGGCCCGGATCACAGGACGCAGTAACGGCACCGTTCGACTCGGTTTCTTGTCAGGAAAACGACTGACTCTGTCTGGGAGTGCCGCAGGGAACGGGACATTCACCGGAAAGGGTGGCAGCATCACCATCGAACAAAGTATGGTAACCTTTGACGGCAGCGAACGTGGCCTGCGCATTGGCTTGAAAGCCAATGCGTTGGGTGGTGGCAAAGTAAAGGGGACGTTTTCCTCGACCGCTCCGTTTCTCCTCGCCCTGCCCGAGCAGGGAAAGGTGACGGCGGAATTCAGCGACATTGATGTTGCGATGTTTAAACCGTGGATTCCTGAAGACACAACAGTTACCGGCCGAATCGACGGTCAAACAACCGGCGTCATCCTCCCCGGGCAGCACTTCGAAATTAACGGTTCCACTTCCCTTTCCGATGGGACATTCCGCCAACGTGCACCAGGCGGAGGCTTGAACCTCACGTTCACGTCAGCTGCCGCCACCTGGAAATGGCGCGATGAAGCCCTGGCAGGCACAGTTTCCCTGAGTATGTCAGAATACGGGCAGACAAGGGCTAACTTCAATCTTCCGGTCCCGGCTCGGTTCCCGATTGCCGTCAATCTGCACGGTCCTCTTCGGGCATCTGTCAACGGCCAGCTACAGGAGCAGGGACTTATTACCGCTCTGTTCCCGGGCATGGTCCAGAAGAGTTTTGGGACACTTGACGTCAATGCTGATATTGGTGGAACCTGGGACGTGCCGCAGATTGGCGGGATCGTTCGACTTACTAAAGCGGGAGCATATCTTCCGGGTGCCGGCATTCATCTGTCCGACGTCCAGCTAGCGGCACATCTGGAGCGCAATCTCATTCGGATTGAATCCTTTCGGGCCGTCTCCGGCACCGGTCATATTGAGGGAACCGCCCTCGTCACCCTTTCCGGCTGGCGGGTGAACAACTATCAAGGCACGATACAGGGGGAACGCTTTCAAACATTCTATCTTCCGGAATTCCGGCTACTGACTGCACCAAGACTCGCCTTTGAAGGCACTCCCGAAAAACTTACTGTCCGTGGCGAACTGCGGCTGCCCGAAATGCGGCTCGACGGCGCACCGGCAACAGCGGTTATCGCACCGAGCAGCGATGTAATCAGAGAAGGCATACTCGTTTCGGACGTGCATCCTTCTCCTCTGGCTCTGGATGTCCAGATCCGGGTACTGCTCGGCGAGCGTATTTTTGTAAAGGTTGCGGGAATCGACGCCCAGCTGGGTGGGGCAATGGATGTGTCGTTGAGCAGTCTCGACACCATCACCAGCGCGGGTGAAATCAAGGTGGTTAAGGGGCGCTACCGGACCTACGGAGTCAACCTTGACATTGTTCGTGGCCGGCTCTTCTTTGCCGGGGGGGCACTGGATAAACCGGCTCTTGATTTTCTGGCTCTGCGCACGGTTGGAGACATACGAGCCGGCGTTACGGTCACCGGATCACTCCAGAAACCGGTTGCAAAACTCTACTCCGAACCAGCCATGCCGGATGTTGACGTTCTGGCATATATTGTCCTCGGCCATCCCTTCGACAGCAGCGGCGAGCAGGTCGGTCTCATGACCCAGGCCGCCGGGGCGCTGCTTACCTCCAGCCAGGCATCAGACCTGCAACAGCAGCTTAAAGACGAGTTCGGCTTAAGCACTTTGGAAATCCAGGGTGGAGTCGGTTCCGGCGGCAGTTCGATGGGGTATAAACCACTCCAGGTAACGGCCCCAGGCACCATTCCTTCAGCGATGCAATCAGGCATCACCGAGACCGTACTTACGGTCGGCAAGTATTTGACGCCGAAACTGTACGTCAGTTACGGGAAGTCTCTGTTTACGGGAAGTAACATGTTTCTGATGCGCTACGATATTTTCAAAAAATGGCAGATCGAAACCCAGACCGGCGGTGAGAGTGGCGTGGACCTTTTCTATAAACTTGAATTCAAATAGAGCAGCAACCTAAAACTATTCAGCCTAAATAGGCCATCCATAAGACTAAAAACACGATGATCAGGCTGTTTCCCCCAACGTGCATTGGTATTACCAGCAACGAAATTTGCTATTTCTTTCACCCTGTTTCAGTTATTTCTGGCTATTTAGGACTGCTTTATCACAAAAATAGCACAAAGGGAGTAGCGACTTATCGGCTATTCCCCCGCGTGGTTAGGAGTTATCCTTTTTTCCGTTCGATCGTCCTTTCACTAATAAAATCAATAATACAGCTGTATTTACCAACGCCACCGACATTGCACCGATCGCAAAAGGCCCGTCAGTTCCGAACTCAATGCCCCTTGATTTTGCTGCGCCCTTGGTGGCAGAAAGCCAGACAATTTGAGCTAGTATATTTAGTCCCCATCCGAGAGTTGTTCTTTTTCTCCAAGATTTAATTATATGCCACTTGATGTGAATCCAAATGATGATATTAAAACCGCTTTTGAACGGTTTTTAAAATTCTGTTTAGTGCCATAGTATCACGCGCGAGTATTGCCAAAACCAAAAAAAACAGCCAACCGAGTAAGGATAATATTTGAATCCTTGAAAACTACCCAAGAAAAGGACACCATATTGTGCGACCAGAAAATTCATTCATTATCCAAATACCGATGAAATGCTCTTAACAATCAGCAAATTGGCACTTACACAGAGTATTTTGTGAAAATGGAACTGACAATGTATGGGTTTGAGGTCTACTCGACAGAAGTTGATGACCGTGGAATAGACTTTATCGCCCGAAAACATGGTGAGCCATTCATTGAAATACAAGTTAAATCACTGCGCAAGTATGGTTACATTTTTATGCAGAAGACAAAATTTGAAATTCGAAAGAACGTATATCATCTTCATCATCAATCGAAGTCATTCTTGAACAATCACCTTCTGGAATATGGTCAGTGCCTACATTACCAAAGCGTCTGCTCAAGCCGTGGCATCGCCTATGGATAATTACCGGAATAATCTATCTGCTGGTACTTGCAGGAATCTTCCAAGTACTCATGCCAAATCAAGAGAGTATCGAACGAAAGATGGTCTTTTCAGTTACTGAAGAAGTTCGCCGGTACGACGGCATGGCATTTGCCGGAGAATCCCCACGTAAAATCTTTGAGGTTGCCCGTTCAAAAGGTTATTCCAATTGGATTGAACAGGTTCGGTCGAATTATCGCATTGGTTCTGAAGGAGATACCGGATTTAACAAGATTGAGAGAAACTATCGAGAGGCTGTCTCCAATCTTCCAATTAAAAGAACGGTCGGAATCTTAATATGCTTAGTCGCATGGCTGATGCCTATGGCAGTGTTTTACATTTTTGGATTTGTTGTTGACTGGATCAAGAGTGGCGTCCGTGTCATCCAGAAGTGATATGTTACGTAATGATGCTATCGAATGGGAAGGCTTTACTATTACCTACAGCTGGTGTCATTCCCAACGGAGGACAATGGGTATAACAATTCGCCCTGACAAGACAGTTTCTGTTCGAGTGCCACTACGGACGCCGGTCAAAGAGATCAGTTCATTTGTAATGCAGCGGGCTGATTGGGTATTGAAAACCTTGAAGAAGCTCAATACAAGGCCTGCCCCAGTAACACAGGGCTATAGTCGCGGGTCAGAATTTATGTACAGGGGCGAGATTTTCAGCTTGGAATTGACAAAAGGTTTATGCCGATCAATACAACTGCATGATGGGCTGTTGATTCTTACTACACCGGAGATTTTGCCTGAGAATATCGTACGCAAGATGATTGATAATTGGTATCGGAAACAGGCACTCATAATTTTCAAGGAGCGTTCCACTGAATGCCACCGAATGATGTCGGAAGAGCGTATCCCATTGCCACCCATCACCATACGTACTATGAAAACACGCTGGGGGAGTTATTCCTATCATACGAAGCGGATCAGCCTGAACCAAAACCTGATCAAGGCACCGCAATCATGCCTCGACTACGTCATCATCCATGAACTTTGTCATATCAAAGTACGGCATCATGGTACCGATTTTTGGAAGATGGTTAGTCGTTATGTACCGGATTATTTAGATATACGCAGACAATTAAAACAATACATCTGAATTAACACCATACCAAAGCCGGTAAAACTACCGGACCAACTTATCTACTGGAAAACCTTGCGTCGTTAATTTTTTAAGAATTCCTTTAAATACGGATTCATCCATAACCGGTTGTCGTGCCAATATCCAAAGATACTGACGATTAGGCGACCCGACTACAGAGTATTCATATTCCTTGCCGAGATCTACAATCCAGTAATCTCCCCTGAACGGCCCGAAAAAACTTACTTTAAGTCGAGCATTGCCTTCAGGGTCGACAGACCAAGCACGTCCTTTAGCTTCGCGCAATCGCCCATCCTTCTCATTTACGCAGCGGTTGATCACTTCAACTTCACCATCTGGAAGAAGCGTATAGGTGGCACTGCTTTTTATGCACCCCTTCTGGAATAAATGATCAATTCGGGCTATTTCATGCCAAACACCCATATAGCGAGTCAGATCGACATGGGGAGCCGCCAACAAAGGAGGCAGACTGGATGCCGCCCGGCTGTTTCTAACCGTAAGCAGCAGAACAGAAATACAAATAGCAGTGATCATAATTATGAATGAAGATCGCATAGTCGTTTCCCTCAGAGTTCTTTGAGCCAGAATTGCATTTCATGATCTCGACTGACACCATCTGTTTCCAGCCAGGTGAAATTGGTGGTAACGTCCGGGAGCATAGAGAACCCCGTACGGGCTAGGAATCTGTCAATCGGGATATAGTTTTCAGGACGTAACGAATGATTGTCTGGCCTAACGATAGTTGCACAGGTCAGGAATCGATACGTCTCGAGAGTGGAGACATACTCTTCGATCTGATTGAGCAGTCGTAATCCCCGACCATTGTCACGGTAGGTCGGAGAAAAGAGTATTTCACCAACGTAATACAGATCATCGACAGAATATGGTGTACTGCTGAACGGCGCAACTAGACTCTCATTTTCATAGCGCAGGGGCATCCCGGTTGCTGCCCCGATCATTTTCCCGGAATCTTTAACCGAAATGACCAATGCCTCAGGCGTTTCCATGTAGTGACGCAGGTATGTGAGTTCGTCCTTGCGTAGTCCGTCGTACAGATAGGGATATTCGCGAAAGATAGTAATACGGAGTGATGCCAGATCATCCAGGCATTCTGCAACAGCTGATCCTGTCAGTAGGGTATCAGTAATCACCGTTTTTCTCCGTTTGTATCAACTCATTGAGCTTTAGTTTCTGCATAGCCACTTCCGATAGCTGAGAACGGCAGATCCAACCCGAGTTCAGGCACCTGCTTCGCTATCCAGGCAGTAAAGGTATTACTGTTAGGTCCAGGGAAGGCTTTGTAGGTATCTGGCCATGGGTAACTTTTAGCCGCCTTATCTACCGCGTCAATAAGTTTATCCGCTGGTTCGCCTCGAAATTCCTTGAGTAAACGGGGGCGTTCTCCGAACCAATAGCGGTCGGGCAGATCCTTTTCGATGCGCATGGCCGGCAGTCCCCGGTTCTGTCTCCAGCCGATGACTTCGTACACTGTATATGATTCGGCGTTGGCAGGTTTCGTCGCAACCCAGGTGTGAATGGCGAACCAGCCACGCCATCCCCATGTGGATGCTCCATATACCTGAACAACTGCTTCACGGGTTGCTAGCGGATTGGGGGCAATTCCGGCTGATTCTCTACTTGCGGTGCGCCAGTCTTTTGAGGCGCAACTGGCAAGACTGAAAACCAGAGGTATGAGCAGCAGACTTCTGCTTGTAGCTGTACGAAACGTTTTCACTAATATCCCTTTGAATTCATTTTCTGCATAAATTCCGGCACTTTTTTCTTAGGTACTTTGCACAACTGCTGCATCAAGTTAAACGGGACACTCTGAAGTCCATAGGTGTTCCGGATGTCTTCTATCATGCGAATCCATAGGTGAGCGGTCATTTCTGCATCAGCAAGTGCCCGGTGGTGAACGCCGTCAGTCTTCAGATTTTTGTATCGCACCAGAGTTTCCAGTTTGTGATTCGGCGCTTCAGGATACAACCGCCGTGAAGAGAGCATCGAACAAGCGAATTCATTATGACGTTTATGGTTGATCCGCTGCAGTTCCGCGTCAAGGAAGCGGGAATCGAAGGATGCATTGTGGGCAATCAGATGGTGATTGGCGAGAAAAGCCTTCAGCTTGAGCATTACTTCCGTAATGCCCGGCGCCGTAGCCAACATTCGGTTTGTAATACCGGTGTACTCTTCAATGAACACTGACACCCTCATTTCAGGATTCATGAGGCTTTGGAAGCGGTCCACAATCTGGCGGTTGGAGATGAGAACGGCACCGACCTCAATCGTCC
>JAQTXD010000098.1 GCA_028688955.1 Desulfuromonadaceae bacterium | reverse complement strand
GGGTGTAGCTCTGCGCCTGACACGCAAACGGTAACGGTGAAATGATCTTCAATCAGCTCACCCCCGAATGCGGTGATTGGAGCTTTTGATTTGAAGGTGTCCTTGCCTGTCGGAGCCGCTATAGCTGTCGACAATGCAGGTATCCCTACAGCTCAGTCAGTTTTTTTGTCCGGACAATTCGCCGGTGCTGCACTACTTCCGCAAAACTTTTTATATGATGCCGGATTACGCCTGTTGAAAGTTTCTTACGCGAGTGCGAGCAGTTACCAACTTGGTGAGTTTATTACAATCAGTGTCATCGTTCCGAAAAGTTATATTTTTAACGCCGGTGACTTTGTACAACCTGTATTTGATGCCTTTGCACCTTCAACGGGTGTTCCAATGCCGTATGTCACTGCGACCGCTTCTTTTCCCTGAGTTTCATTTCGACCAGTGATTGATCCATCTCAATGCGCATCTTGAATATGATCTCCGTACGCACAGTTAAATGGGTCTCTATCACTACGCTGTGTTGGTTCGCGTGTGTGGTTATTCCCACATTTCCTGCCGTAAGAGTAGTCCTGTCCGCACCGCTTGTTGTTCATAACCCAACCTCGCGTGGAGACTGTTGTTACATCCTGGCAAGCGGCGGGGCAATGTGGGAGCGGCTTGATGCCGCTGCAGATCTTCTGCAGATGGGGCGTGTCAACACACTGCTGGTTATGAGGGAGGACGCGTATGGTCAATTCAGCTTTAAGGCCAATGCCTCATGGACCCGGACTCAGTGGATGGCTGATTATCTGGCCTGGCGCGGAATTCCGGCTGACAGGATCCGTTGGATGGGACAGATTGATGAACTGTTCGGGACCTTGAAAGAGGCGCGTGCCGTTGCCAGAGATCTTCCCAGGCATGTGAAGAGTCTGGTTATTGTAAGTTCAGCCCCCCATATGCGGCGTGCACTGCTGGCGTTCAGAAGGTCGCTTCCAGCGGATGTTGCAGTGATACCCTATGCGGCGACAGAAATTGAAAACAGTTATGAACTGAATCATCCCATCTGGCTCGAGTACCTTAAATTGTTGGTGTATTACGTGATTGCATGACTATGTCAACGATCCGCACATCATATTCGTTCCTCATCATTTCTCTCCTTTTTATCGTTTATGGAAGTCTCTTTCCCCTCTCTGACTGGAGAATGCCGGACCAACGTTTCCTGGGAATCTGGCAGCAGGCTTTACACAGTCATATTTCTCGCAGTGACCTCCTGACGAACCTTCTTGCGTATATTCCGGTCGGTTATTTTCTTAGTTCCGTATTCTCACGGCGAATCGGTTCAATTAAAAGAATCGCCCTGGCGTGTTGCGTGGGCTTATTACTTAGTTGCTCATTAGAACTTGTTCAGCTATTCTTGCCGGCCAGAACGTCGTCACCTATGGATGTTGCATTCAACACGTTCAGTTCAGTGCTGGGTGCGTTGGCTTTTAACTGGTTTGGCTCAGAGTCAGTATTTGGTGTGCTATTTGGGAAATGGCGGCAAAACCACATATATTCGGGTGCTGCAGCCGATACCGGGCTCCTAGTTTTTTTCCTGTGGGGAGCTGCCCAGCTTGCCCCGTTTGTGCCTTCGCTTGATTTTGGCACCGTGAAAAACGGCATAAAACCACTGTGGCAGTCGCTGCACGACCCGTCCCGCTTCAACTGGTATCGTGCAATCACGTATGGCTTGAATATCAGCTGTCTGGGTGCTGTACAACAATTGATCGGTACGTATCGAGGCAGGGCGCTGCCGTGGCTGGGGCTATATTGCGGCAGTATTTTCCTTATCAAGCCGTTGATTGCGGGACGACAGATCTCTCTGGAGGCGCTTGTCGGCTTGGCTTTTGGAGTGTGCGTTTCGGCGCTGCTTCGTACATTTCCTAAAAAAAACATCATCGCAGTTGGATGGCTGTCAGTTGCGTGTGCTTTTATTATTGAAGAGCTCCGCCCTGATTCACTGACACTTGAGCTTCATTCGTTCAATTGGATCCCGTTCACCAGTCAGGTTGCGGAAAATATGTCAGGGATCAGTGCTATCCTTGAGGGGATCTGGCCGTTTGCGACTGTTGGCTTTTATGCGGTTATTCACGCATCGAGCGGAAAAAAAATACCGGCCTTTTTCTACGGATCACTGCTTGCAGGGTGTGTATTCGCTCTTGAATATGCTCAAACTGGTATTACCGGCAGATATCCGGATATAACTCCGGTGGTGCTCGCTGGTTTTGGGTGGTCTATACCGATGTTGGTTGTGCACAAACACGGTAACACGAACATGGAACACAACTAAATCAGCATGCTACCCAAACTGCATGTGTGGAGAAGCGAATCTATGGCCAGAGGAAATGGTGTCAGTTCTGCATATTACCGGTATCTGCCGTTTGCCGTGTTCATGGGGTTTATCGGCCTTGATGAGTTTATTCGCTTTCTTGCCGGTCAAGGTTTTTTTATGCTCGGAGCAGCAACGCTCTATTATCTATACCCGGTAAAATCGGTGACTGTGGCTGCGCTGCTGTATTTCTTCAGGGATCGCTATTCAGAGCTTTCGTTTAGAGATCTTGCCGACATCCCGGTTACTTTTGCAACCTTTGGAGTGGGTTTGCTTGTGTTTGCACTCTGGATAAAGATGGACTGGACACTGGGTGCTGCTGGAGTACCGCAGGGGTTTAATCCGGCGCTGCTGCCGGGGCGTAACGTTCAGATTGTTATGACAATTATTAGAATTGCCGGGGCTGTACTGGTTGTCCCACTCATGGAGGAACTGTTCTGGCGCTCATTCATGATTCGCTACATCGTTGACAAAAATTTTGACTCTGTCCGCATTGGTACATTCACCTGGGCATCATTTCTTGTCACGGTTGCATTATTCGGTCTTGAGCATAATTATGTCTATGCCGGGCTAATGGCAGGGGTTATCTATAACCTGCTTCTCTACAGGACGCGCAGCCTCGCCCAGTGTGTGCTGGCACACGCAGTTACGAATCTGGCACTTGGGGTATATGTAGTCATTACGGGGAAGTGGCAGTTTTGGTAAGTGGTGTAAAAAAAGAACAGTTCAAATCAGCAGATACACTTAAGCATTTTGTAGGTCTCGCGCATTATGGCCCCACTGTCACTACTGTTTTCAGTGATGATATTCCTTAATTGAACGAATGAGCTGACGTTCAAATTATTAATCTGAAGTCCAACCCCTTTTTCTTCTTTCCTGACCACCCTGGCATTAACCTTAAGTGATGGCTGGTTCGTATGATATACGGTGACGACAACCGGGGTATCAAGGGGAATTTCATGCTCTGTTCTCAAATACATGCCACGAAGGCTCAGGTTATCGGTATTACAGATAACAACCTCATTGCCATATCTCAATGAAGCTCCCACTGTGTAGTTAACTCTGGTGAAATTTCTTGTATTCATTCTCTGTCGCCCCATTCCGATATTGCAACTGTCTGGACGCTGAAACACCGCATCCCTGTAGAAACGAAAGGGAATTCTTTATTAAAGTAGTATAAGTTTGTACGTAGCTTCGCACGGAATATGCAGAAACTGTACCAGTGAGATAACTGGTTTAATTAAAAAGGGAAATGATGATAGTCTGTTTCGTGCTGTTGCAAGTGTTAATTTCTCCGACAGTGTAGTAAGTCTTTGTGGAGATTAATGATTTCAGAAAAAGTTGCCATATGCTCGGGTATTAAGCAACACATTAGTACAAAATCATGTCGATATTCTTTACAATAAGTTTGATTTTAATAATAGATGTTGAAAATGTAATAAATATCTACATGTTACAAATTGGCACGCGTGTTGCTTATGATGTGAATACATACACCGATATTTCAAATTTGCGGGTAAATTCGCAAAACTTAAAAAAGGGAGGAACAAAGAGATGAGAAAGAAAATGGTAGCTCTACTGGCAGGGGCAATGATGATGTTGGCAACGAGTGCAATGGCGACCCCGATTACTGCACTCGAACTTACAGCGACAGGCGCTGCTTCGCCTGTAACAATCCTTGATGGGGGGTCAGGAGACATTTCTAGCACTACAGGTATTGTTGCATGGGCAGGCAACCTCGGTAACTTCATGTTTAACATTGCTGCAGGTTCTACTGCACCAGCAATCGGCAGCGCGGCTGACCCTCAAATGCATCTGACCGGTTATGCCAACTCTGGCGCAAGTGCAGGTACGTTTACCGTGAAATTCAGCTCAACTGATTTTGGACCAATGGGGAACGGACTGAATGGATTCATATCTGCAATGAATGGTGCCGGTGGTGTTCAATCACTCGACGTATTTTATGATGCTGGTAACGCTCTTTTTGCGACGACAACTCAAATCGCAAATATTAACACCATCAATACATTCGATATTTACAATGGCATTCCGGCAAGCAATCCTTTCTCACTGACTATGATCGCCACAATGACAGTTAATCCGTATTCAGCAGCTTCCTTTGACAATACCGTTGCTCCGGTACCAGAGCCAGGCACAATGATGCTGCTCGGCATGGGTATGCTCGGAATGGCAGTATACGGCAAGCGTCGTATGAACAAAGAAGCATAATAACTTCCAATTCATAGCTTAACAAGAAAAGGCACTGCATTCGCGGTGCCTTTTCTTGTTTGTCGAAATACCTTACAGTTGTTTAACAGAGGAAAAACAGGTAATGCAGATGCACAATACATTATCTCTGTGTCACGTAAGTTATCAAATCTATCCTGCTGTTTTATCCGTTGCCGCCAACGGTGTCAGATTGTGCTTCTTCATCAGGTCATACAGTGTCGGCCTGCTTACCCCCAGAACCTCTGCCGCTTTGACTATATTGCCATTCTGGCGGTCGATGGCTGCCGAAATCATGTCCCGCTCTACTTTATCCCGTGCCTCCCGGAGGCTGGTGGTTGGAATGGCATCGGTATCCTCATCCGGGGCGGGGGATTCGCTTTCACAGCCTAAATCTGCCGGCTCCAGAACATTCGCGTCACTCATGATGATGGCGCGCTGTATCCGGTTGCGCAGTTCGCGGACATTACCCGGCCACTCGTAGGTTTTGAGAAAATTAACCGCAGCAGAACTGAAGCGGCGTACTTTCTTGTGATACTCTTCGTTTAACATCCGCAGAAAATAATTTGCCAGCAGCAGTATATCGTCGCCCCGCTCGCGAAGCGGCGGCAGATGGATTGAAATAACGCTGATGCGGTAATACAAATCCTCACGAAATTTCCCCTCTTTAATTGCCTTTACAATATCGACGTTGGTTGCGCAGACGGTACGGGTGTCAACGGGAATATCCAGCCTGCCTCCGACCCGTTGAATGACCCCTTCCTGAAGAAAGCGGAGCAATTTAACCTGAAGGTTGACCGGCATCTCTCCGATCTCATCAAGAAAGAGGGTGCCCTTGTTGGCGTACTGCAATTTCCCCTGCACCATGGCATGGGCGCCGGTAAATGAGCCCTTCTCATGACCGAATAGCTCAGATTCCATAAGGTTTTCCGGAATGGCACCGCAGTTTATGGCGACAAAGGGATTCTTCTTCCGCAGGCCGGCCTCATGGATCGCCTGAGCGACCAGTTCCTTCCCGGTACCATTTTCACCGGTGATAAATACCGAGACATCGGATGATGCTACTTTTTTAATGGTGGAAAATATCGACAGCATCTCCGGGCACTGGCCGATCATGCCGCAGGATTCACTGGATTTCTGCTCGAGAGAACGCTGCAGAGAGCGATTCTGCTCTTCAAGATTAGTCAGGTGAAATGCTCTGCCGAGGACAACTTTCAGTTCACCGAGAATCGGAGGCTTGGGAAAGAAGTCATAAGCTCCCATCTGCATGGCTCTCAAGGCGTTTTCACGCTCACTATTGCCGGTCAGCATGATCACCTTGACATAGGGATTCAGTTCCAGCAGTTCACCCAGTCCGCGAAACCCCTCGACGGAGGTGTCTTCATGGGGAGGCAGTCCCAGATCAAGAATGACAACTTTTGGCTGATGCTTCTGGTATAACGCGATACCCTCATTAACGTCACCGGCTAATAACGGGGTGTATTCATCACCGAGCCCCCATTTCAGCTGCTGGCGGATATCAGAATTGTCGTCGATAATTAATAGTTTTTCCACAGGAAACTCCTCAGCAAAAACCGGTTGATGGGTGGTGGCTGCAGCTCAATTCATCACAAAAATTCTGCATTAATCCGTCGTTGCCTGTCAGGCAGCTTCATTTTCAGATGGTGCACTATTAGAAAAAATAACAGTGAAAATAGAGCCGTGTCCCTCCTCACTGTTAATCTGGATTCTGCCGCCGTGGGCTTCAACAATCTGGCGACACTGGTACAAGCCGATGCCAAGCCCTTTCTTTTTTGTCGTCCTGAAGGGTTTAAATGCATCCGAGCGTACAAAACGGGCTGACATCCCGCACCCTTTGTCAATTACCCTGATAAACGGGAATTCTGATCGCCCGACTTCTATAGCCACCGGTTCATTCGGGGCGGAGGCCTCAATCGCATTCATGAGAAGATTCAGGATGACTTTCTGAATTTCATTTTCATCCACGCGGATTATTTCCGGGGTGCCTGATACGGTAATGTTATTGCCTATGAGTGTCTGCGCTGTTTTATCGGCCAGTTCAAGCAGATTTACCTTTTGCTGGTTAATTTGATCCTGTTCACCCAGATTTCTCAGCCTGCCGATCAGTTTCTGCATCTTGTCAACGGTATTCCCCAGTGATGTTAACATATCTTTCTGGAAATCTTCGTTATGTATGTACCTGACGGCGTTTTCAACAATCAGTGACAGACTTGATACCAGATTTTTCAGGTCATGGGCAACAAAAGTTGCAACATTGCCGATTGCCTCTATTTCCCGGGCGTGGGATATCTGATCGGAAAGTCGCTGATGGAGTATCGCCAGGGAGGCCTGCCGGGCGATGGTTTTCATCAGGTCATAGTCTTCGTAGATATAGGTTTCGTTGCGATTGACCGGAGGACCGAGGGTAATGAAGCCTTCCAGGCGCTTCCCGTCAAATATCGGCACGACAAAGGAGATGAGGTTCTCACTGAAAAAACGGGCATCTTCCGGACGTATATCAGGCACCTCTTCATTGATGCTGATTACCCAGGTAAATTCCGTCATGAAGCTGATGAGCGTGTTATCCGCCCTGAGAATTGTTTCCGGCAGTTTGATTTCGTGTTCTGCCAGTTTGCAGTATCCACCGCGATTTTCCTCATAGAGATAGAGGGCTGATCCGGTAATGCCGAAGATATCGCAATAGGCGGCAAGGATGCGTCGGAGCAGTTCGTCACCGGAACGGGAAGTGGAAAGCTGTTCCGTAAAACGGATCCACTGGGTTCTGTAATCATGTTTATGCTGGTAAAAATTTTTGTGCAGCGAAACCTTGACTTCACGCCGGACACGTTCGGAAAGCATCAGCAGCAGAAGGCCTATGCCGCCGAGAAAGGCCAGTGAGACGGTTACGGTGCGGGGAAAAGAAACACCGAAGTGCTGCATCCCTTCACCCAGGAGACCGAGCATGACGAGATATACGCCGACAGCCAGCAGGACAATTGATTTGAATGCAACCTGGCGGGACACCTGGATATGGGCATCGCCGCGCCGGTACGCCAGCGAGTAGGCGATGAGCGTTGCTGCAACCAGATACATGAACGAACGTAACGGCAGGTAATTCATGTTTATAGAGCGGTAGAGCAGCGCCTGGCTGTAGTAGAACACCTGGACAGTCAGAATCGTGGCGAGTCCGATAATCTCGTATTTTATCTTTGCTAGTGCGTCCGGCGAGGCGTTCGTCAGAGTAACTTCGAAATTGACGAGCGCAAATACCAGGCAGGCCATTATACCGATATAAAAATAAAAACCGACATCTCCGAGGAAGAGAAGCCGTTCGGCAGGGAAATCCGGGGCATACAAAAATAGATTCAGCGGAAGTTTCTGGGCCAGGGCCGGGAACAGAAAGGTAAACGCTACAAAAAACTTGAGTCCGAGCCCCATCTTCCACGGACCTGCCTGGCGGGCAAAGGTGACACTGCACAGAATCCAGAACGGTGGGAGGAGAGATTCGGTGATGAGAGCACACTTTTTCCAGAAGAACGCATCTACGGGTGAAACGATGGAAAGCATGTCAAACAGTTCCAGCATTGCGGTCGTGGTGAGAACAGCAAAGAGAAACATGCTTGTGCGGGAACGCTCCTTGTAAAGGGCATACCCGGCACCGGGCAGTAAAATGATGATAGCTGCTATGGTGAGGATTGAAATACTCATAGAATCAGTGCATCCGATATGAACCTCAGAGGTTCGCCATATACCACACGAGCGCGGTGTCAAGGCCGGCATCAATGGTGTGGGTCGGTTTGTACCCCAAAAGTGTGGCAGCTTTGCTGATGTCGGCCTGGGAATGGAGCACATCCCCTTTCCTGAAATCGCGGTAGTGCGGTTCACAGCCGCGGAGGTGCGGGTAGTGCTTTTCCAGTCGGCTTTGGAGCATATAGAACAGTTCCGTGAGTGATGTGCGCGCATTCACTGCTGTGTTGTATACCTGGTTTACGGCAGTCGAATCAGTACTTGTGGAAGCCAGAATGTTCATCTGTACCACGTTTTCGATAAAGCAGAAATCCCTGCTGGTTTCTCCCGTGCCGTTAATATGAACGGTCTCCCCTTTGATGAGTGCCCGAATCCAACAGGGTATTACCGCCGCATAAGCTCCCTCCGGGTCCTGGCGGGGACCGAAAACATTGAAGTAGCGGAGTCCGATTGTTTCCATGCCGTATGTCCGGGCAAAGACATCCGCGTACAGTTCATTCACGTATTTGGTCACCGCATAGGGTGATAGCGGTTTTCCAATGGTCTCCTCGCGCTTGGGAAGGGCAGGGTGATCACCGTAGGTTGAGCTGCTGGCTGCATAGACGAACCGTTTCGCCCCTGCATCACGTGCGGCTACCAGCATGTTCAGAAAACCGCTGACATTGCTTGCGTTGGTTGCAAGAGGATCTGCAATGGAGCGGGGAACCGATCCAAGTGCTGCCTCGTGCAATATGTAGTCAACACCACTGCACACCTGATGGCATGTTGCCAGATCGCGGATATCACCTTCAACAAAGGTGAGTCGCTGCCATTGCTCTTCAGTAACGGCTTCCCGTACTTCCTCAAGATTGCTGCGCTTGCCGGTGGAAAAATTATCGAGGCCAACTATCCGCTGGTCCAGTCGGAGCAGGTGCTCCAGTAGATTAGAACCGATGAATCCGGCAACACCGGTAATCAGCCACGTTTTTGGTTCTATCAGTAATGAATTTCGTATCGACCCGTAACGACTCATGCTTACTCCAATTACCAGAGTGCAATCCAAATAGCGTTCAAATAATTCAAAATCAAGAATCCTGATTGGATCTCTACAGCCTCCAGACCCGGACTCCCGCTGCAGTCATTGCCTGCTGATCGAACATGCCTTTGACATCAATCAGCACCGGATTTTTTTCCATCTGGCGGCAGATATCCTCAGGTGTCCAGGCAAGGAACTGTTTGTGGGCAACTGCGGCGACAACTGCCGCTGCAGATTTCAGCTCTGCTATCGGGGTGAGCGGGACCCCATATTCATGAACGGCTTCTTCCGCTTCTGCCATCGGGTCGCACACCTGCAGATCGGAAGAGG
>JAQTXD010000025.1 GCA_028688955.1 Desulfuromonadaceae bacterium | reverse complement strand
ATGAGGGGAATTCTGCGGTCCCCCGAAACAGGACATGCTCGAGAAAGTGCGACAACCCTTCCCGACCGGGAGGGTCATTGCGGCCACCGACTTTGAGATATATCGCCAGCTCGGCAGCGTGCAGATGCGGCATTTCGACACAGACGACCCGCAGTCCGTTATCAAGAGTATGGAGAAAGGAACGGATCATGATAAGGCACCCCGGATTTTTTCTATCTGATTGCGGTAATCGTCAGGCAACAGGAACCGCTCTATGTGCTGTTCCGCCCAAATCGGGCGAGGCCAAAGTGGTTCTGAGGAGAAGCGTGGCACAATATGCCAGTGAATATGGGGCACCATATTTCCCAAAAGTTCATAATTGATCTTGGCAGGCGCATAAACGGCGAAAAGTGCATGTGCAACCGCGGAGACTTCATCCATCAGGGCGGATCGAACGTCACGATCAAGATGAAAAAGCTCAGTTACATGGGTCTTTGTGAACTGCAGCGTATATCCGGGGAAAAACTGGTCACGATTGAGAATTACGTATGAGTGCGGCAGTTCAGTAATCCGCAGATCATGGTCAGTATCCCAGCGCGAGCACATCGGGCAGTGCGTCATGTTATTCATACCTCAAAGCATCAATGGGGTTGAGTCCTGCCGCTTTCTTTGCGGGGTAAAAACCGAAAAATATTCCAACTGTTGCAGAAAAGATAAAGGCAATAGAGATGGACTGAAGTGATATCATGGTCGGCCATTCGAGGAGACGGGAAACTGCCGTTGCACCCCCGGCCCCAAGAGCAATCCCGATCAAGCCGCCCAGCATCGTCAAAAGCACCGCTTCTGTCATAAACTGGAGCAGAATATCATTTTTCTTTGCACCGATTGCCATCCGTATACCGATTTCACGGGTGCGCTCCGTAACGGAAACCAGCATGATGTTCATAATACCAATTCCACCGACAATCAGTGAAATAGAGGCAACTGCACCCAGCAGCAGCGACATGGCTTTTGCTGATTGCTCGGCAACAGCGAGTATTTCTGATAAGTTACGGGTCGAGAAGTCCGCTTCCTTACCACCGGTAATGCGGTGACGTTGATTTAGAAGCGCTTGAATTTCGCCCTCCGCTTTAGAGATCAGCTCCTCACTCTGTGCCTTGACGATAATGGAGCCGACAATACCGGTACGCTGCGAACGAACCAGGTTCCGTTGGGCGGTGCGCAACGGTACAAAGACTGCATCATCCTGATCCTGTCCCTGGGGTGATTGTCCCTTGCGATCCAGAATACCGATAACGGTAAACGGGATTTTTTTGATCCGGATAATACTTCCTACCGGGTCGGCGGAACCGAACAGATTTTCCGCCACAGTCTGCCCCAGCAGACAGACTTTAATGGCACCGTTATCATCTTCACGTGTGATAGGACGACCGCTGACTACTGCCCATTCTCGAATTTCGAACAGTTCCGGCGGCCCCCCCATGATCGTTGACGACCAGTTCATGTTGCCGTTTACAATCTGTCCGGAAGTTCGTACATTGCCCGCCGCATACGCAACAGAAGGACACTCCGTCATAATGGCTTTAGCATCATCACTGGTTAGAGTCTGGGCCCCGCCGCTGCCGCTACGGAGGCCGCCGCTGGTCGTGGAACCGGGCAATACGAGAATGATGTTGCTGCCGATGCTGGCAATCTGCTGTGAAATGACAAAACTGGCACCGCTCCCGACCGCCATCATGGCGATCACAGCTGCGATGCCGATAATAATGCCAAGCATGGTGAGAAACGAGCGCATCTTGTTGGTGCGTAAAGCACGTAGGGCTATTTTAAGGGTTTGAATAAAGTCCATATATATTAAGTTGTTTTCTCCGTCCGCCTGTCCGAAATAATCTGCCCGTCGCGAAAGGTGATCTGCCTTCCGGCGTACGCCGCAACATCCTGCTCATGGGTAACCATAATGATCGTTATGCCCTGTCGATTGAGAGCGGTGAAAAGGCCCATGATCTCAGCAGTGGTGCTGCTGTCAAGATTTCCGGTCGGCTCATCCGCCAGAATTACGGCAGGATTATTCACCAGAGCCCGGGCAACAGCCACCCGCTGCTGCTGACCGCCTGACAGCTGGCTCGGATGATTGTTCTCCTTACCTGAGAGACCAACCTGTTCCATGGCAATCAGGGCAAGCTGACGCCGCTCCTTGGAGTGGAGGCCGGCATATACCAGCGGTAACTCAATATTTTCGATCGCCGGAGTACGGGCAAGCAGGTTAAACCCCTGAAACACAAAACCGAGTTTTTTGTTGCGGATATCGGCAAGCTGATCGGTCGTCATGCCCCCGACATCAAGACTGTCAAGAAGATAGCGACCTGATGTGGGAAGATCCAGACAGCCGAGGATATTCATGCAGGTTGATTTACCACTGCCGGATGCCCCCATGATAGCTACGAACTCACCGGCGGCAACATCAAAGGAGATCCCCTTCAGCGCTTCAAATTGCTGATCACCCATGGTGAACACCCGTCGAATATCGGATAAGGAAATGACGGTGCTCATTTAGAAACGCGGTCCCATCGACGAACCGGACGATTTTTTCTTCGTATCACCGCCGTTCTGCTCAACAATGATATCGTCACCCTCCTTGAGGGTGCTCTCGATCAGTTCAATACTGCTGTTGTTGGCAATTCCGGTTTTAACCGCCACGGCAACAGGCTTGCCTTCTGCCAACAGATACACCTGCTGGCTTCTCTCCTTGCCTTTTGAAAGAGCACCTTTGCTCCCCCCATGCACTGCGCTTCCCTGTGCAGGGCGCAGGCCGGAAGAGGCAGAACGGTCAGTCCCCCCCTTTGTTTTCAAATCATCATCTTTCGTTTTTGGCTTGAAGCGAAGGGCGGCAGGAGGCAATTTGAGCACATCGTCTTTGCGGGCCACTTCAACAGAGACGTTTGCCGTCATACCCGGTTTCAGTTTCAGGTCGTTATTATCGACACTCACAACAACAACGTAGGTAACCACGTTCTGAGTGATGACCGGCGCGCTGCGGATCTGGATGACCTTGCCGCGAAACGTCTGCTCCGGATAGGAATCTACCGTGAAAGTTGCTTTCTGCTGAAGCTTGATCCGGCTGATGTCAGCTTCGTCAACACTTACTTCAATCTGCATCTTGGTTAAATCCTGAGCAATGGTAAAAAGTGTCGGGGTAGAAAATGAGGCGGCAACGGTCTGGCCGACGTCTATGGCCCGGGAGATGACTATGCCATCAACCGGCGAGCGGATGACCGAGTAGCGCAGGTTGGTTTTGGATTGCATGAGCGAACCGCGCGTCTGGGCAACGGATCCTTCAGCCGCTTTAACAGCGGCCCGGGATGATTGCACGGCGGTCTCGGCGGCATCGTAGTCTGCCTGGGAAATGATTCCGTCTGCCAGCATCCTTTTATTACGGCTGAGGGTACGTTCCGCATCAGCCTGAGCCACTTTGGCTTTTTGCAGGTTGCCCTCTGCGCTCAGATAATTCCCCTGAGACTGCTCAACCGAAGCGTTAAAAAGTGAAGGATCTATTTCAGCAATGGCCTGCCCTTTTTTAACCCGTGAATTAAAATCAACATAGAGCTTCTGGATTGTTCCGGATACCTGGGTACCGACCTGAACGGTCGTAACAGCCGAAAGGTTCCCTGTTGCCGCTACCGTCGAAACAATTGTTCCCCGTTCGATCTTTGCCGTTTTGTAGGTGATCTCAGGTGTACGCTTATAATAGAAATAGCCGGATATACCGGCTACGAGAAGGAGAATAAACAGTACCGTGATATATTTTTTCATGCAGAACTCTCGTAGTTATCATGGTTGATAGATGTGCGTGAAGGTATACTATCAGATTGTGCGCGGTACGACATAAAAAAAGCCCCCTGTCGGGCGACAGGAGGGCTTTTTACTGGACGCCCGCGACCGATCGGCAGCGGGCTAACTAGGGCAACCCTCTTTGCAGTGGGAAACCGGACGGATCCTAAATCTTGCAGTCCACATTGGCAGGGTCTCCTTTCGACTTAGTATTTAATTCCTAACAGGATAGATTTTATCTTAATACTATTTCAAAACTTGTCAAGGAAGAAATGTCTCGAGCGTTATTTGATTGCAATATCTGATGCTGATGGCAAAATGCCCGCATGGGACCGCCCGAGACTATCCAGGAAATAGCATGTCAGCAGGTGATGGTTGATGATGCCTCCATCTATTCCATTCAGTGGACCGACCTGCCGGATCCGATTGCCGACTCACTTTCTGCCGCCACTCTGCTCAGTAGATACCTGGGGTACATCCATAGCTGTACTCAGGCACTGATTCGGCCGACAACACTGGAGAGCGGCATCGAATTCCGCCTCCTGTGGACCAGATTGAGCCTGATCAGCTTTTTACCGCCGGAGTTTATAGACTCTTCGGCGACATTGCACATTTGCGGCGGTTTTCTGGTACAGCCTCGCAAGTCTGATCACGGCAAACTCCGTTTTGGCATCGAACATCTGAACGGCTATGTGCGGGCAACACTCCAGCTCACTGATTATTACCCGATGATTCTCGGTGGTCATTCGCCGTCGCCGATTCGTTTCTGGCTTTACCGTTACACTCAGGCAGCACTCCACCGCCTGGTTACAGTACGCTTTATGTCCCTGTTGTATGGCGAGTTGGCAGGATTTCCCGCTGCTGTTCGGATCGTCAATGTTTTCGTTCGTGCAGGAAAGGCGCTCTGATGCTTTGCTTGTCTCCCGAAATGTGCTATAGTTCGCGGCCTTGATTTCCGGGTAGAGCCTACCCGCAGAGTACTCATTACCACAAAAAGGAATACCTGAAGATGCCTCTCACCAATATCGAAATACCTTCCAGGTTACCTCTGTATACCCAGACTGAGGCCGTCGTTTTCCCCTACATGCTTTTTCCCCTGTATATCAGCGAAAAAGAAGTAGTCACATTCAGAGAAGCGGACAAGTATGAAAAATATGCCGTCCTCGACTTTGAACGGCCCGATGACCCGAAAAGCGAGCTTTCGGCGGGAAGATGCGACATCGGCACTCTCTGCAGAGTCAACCAGATTAAAAAGCTGGACGACGGGCGCTATAAGGTGTCTCTGGAAGGTGTCACCCGCGTGCGCATTCTTGATACCGAACCTTCCCCCCCGATAACTCTCGCACATTGCGAGATTGTACGGGAATTCGTTGAAAAAAATCTCGTCTCGGAAGCGCTGGTGCAGAGCCTGAATGCTCTGTTGAAAATTGCACTTTCCCACGGGAAACCGCTCCCTGATGATGTCATGAAGATGATCGATTACATTGACAACCCCGCCCGTTTATCTGATCTGGTGGCGCTGTATGTCAACCTTCCGAATGTTGATCTTCAGGAACTTCTCGAAACTGTCGACCCGTTGGAGCGCTTGAAAAAAGTATATGTACATCTGACGAATGAAGTACAGCGAATGCAGGTGAAGAACGAAGTGGCCGGTGAGGTTACCAAGCGGGTCGGCAAGAATCAGAAGGAATATATTCTGCGTGAGCAGATGAAGCATATCCAGGAGGAACTGGGGGATGAAGACCCGCGTTCGTCCGACTTGAATGATCTGCGCAAAAAAATCGAAGAAGCCGGACTTCCGGAAGATATCAAAAAAATCGCCGACAAGGAATTGAAACGTCTTGAACGAATCAACCAGGCATCCCCGGAATACAACGTGTCACGGACCTATCTTGATTACCTTGCCGGGATGCCCTGGAACACGAGTACCACTGACACGCTTGACATGGTTCGTTCCGAAGAAATTCTCAACGAAGATCATTACAATCTGAAGAAGGTAAAAGAGCGCATCCTTGAATTTCTGGCAGTACGTTCACTCAAAGATAACATGAAGGGACCGGTGCTTTGCTTTGTCGGCCCGCCGGGCGTGGGGAAGACCTCCCTCGGCAAGTCTATCGCCCGTTCCCTGGGACGGAAATTTGTGCGCATCTCCCTGGGCGGTGTCAGAGACGAGGCCGAAATCCGTGGGCATCGGCGCACCTATATAGGCGCACTGCCGGGACGGATTATCAAAGAGCTGTACCGGTGCGGGGCAAACAATCCGATTTTCATGCTGGATGAAATCGATAAGCTGGGAAATGACTTCCGTGGCGATCCGGCCAGCGCGCTTCTGGAGGTACTCGACCCGGAGCAGAACTTCAGTTTCAACGATCACTACCTTGACGTTGCGTTCGACCTGTCCAAGGTAATGTTCATCACCACCGCCAACCAGCTTGATCCGATTCCCGGACCGCTGAAAGACCGCATGGAGGTGATCCGGCTGGCAGGCTACAGCAGCCAGGAAAAGCTGCAGATTGCCAAAAGCTTCATAATCCGTCGGGAACTGGAAGAAAACGGCCTGACTGACCGGGGACTGACCTTTAGTGATGAAGCACTTGAGAAGGTTATCAGCGATTACACTCGTGAAGCGGGTGTACGTGGACTGCAGCGGACGGTCGCCTCAATCTGCCGGAAAGTCGCCAAGGAAATCACCCAGCAGAAGGACCTTCGCAGCCACATCACCCCAGAAGCCGTAGCAGAGCTCCTTGGACCGAAAAAGTTTTATAACGAAGTGGCTGCCGAAAATGATCGTATCGGGGTGGTGACAGGTCTTGCCTGGACAGAAACAGGGGGTGATATTCTTTTTATTGAAGTGACCTCGATGCCGGGCAAGGCGGAGCTGATCTTGACCGGTTCATTGGGCGACGTCATGAAGGAGTCTGCCCGGGCGGCACTCTCCTACATTCAGGCTCATGCCGATGAATTCGGCATACAACCCGATGCGTTTGAAAACCGGACCATTCACATTCACGTCCCTTCCGGGGCCATCCCAAAGGACGGCCCTTCGGCAGGTGTCACCATGGTAACGGCACTGGTTTCACTGCTCACCGGAAAACCCGCGCGCCGCAGTGTCGCCATGACCGGCGAAATAACCCTGACCGGCCGGGTACTGGCAATAGGCGGGCTGAAGGAAAAAGTGCTGGCTGCCCATCGTGCCGGTGTCAGTACAATTGTTGCGCCGGAGCGCAATCGGGACGACCTGGAAGATATTCCTGAGAACGTCCGGGCCGACCTGGAGTTTATTTTCGTCAATGAAGCTGCTCAGGCATTGTCGGTGGCCCTCTAGACGGTTATGAAACTAGCCGTCTTCGACAGCATCCTGCTGATATTTTTTCATGAGCTGCAGAATTATTTCACCCTGGCAGGGCGCGCCTTTGCCCGGATCTTCCTCCGCCCGTTCTACTATCGTGAATTCGCCATCCAGTTTGATAAACTCGGGTTCGCTTCTCTCTTCATCTGCACTCTGACCGGGCTGTTCTCCGGCATGGTCATGGCGCTGCAGTCATTAATTCAGCTCAAACCGTTTGCGGCAACCAGCTATGTCGGCGGCATGGTGGCGGTAACGATGATCAAGGAACTTGGGCCGGTGCTGGCAGCGCTGATGGTAGCCGGACGGGTCGGCTCTGCAATTACTGCGGAACTCGGTACGATGGTGGTAACGGAGCAGGTAGATGCCATGCGGGTTGAAGGCACCGACATTATCAAGCGCCTGGTTGTGCCGCGGCTGAAAGCAATGCTTATCGCACTTCCGCTTCTGACAATCGTAACTGACGTGGTTTCCATTCTTGGCGGCTACATCATGTCGGCCGGCTATAGCATCAACCCGGTCATGTACATCAGCGGTTTACCGCAATTCATGATGTTTCAGGATCTGATCGAGGGGGTAGTAAAACCGACCGTTTTCGGTGCCGTTATCGCCATCACGGCCTGTTATGTCGGGCTCAATACGAAAGGCGGTGCAGCAGGAGTAGGAGCGGCGGCCAAGCAGGCGGTCGTACTCTCTTCTGTTATGATTCTGGTGTGTGATTTTTTTATGGCAAAGATTTTCGTAGTTTTCAGAGGATAGCATGAACTATTGGCTGTTTAAAACCGAACCGGGATGTTTTTCCTTTGACGATTTGAAAAAACGCCCTGACATGACCGAACATTGGGACGGGGTGCGCAATTACCAGGCCCGCAATTTTCTGCGTGATACGATTCAGGTCGACGACCGGATACTGTTCTATCACAGCAACATACCTGAACCGGCAATTGTTGGTCTGGCAAGCGTCGTACGGGCAGGGTACCCCGACACAACCGCTCTTGACCCGAACGGTGAGCATTTTGATCCCAAGGCGTCAGTGGAAAAACCGCTCTGGTACATGGTTGACGTGCGCTATGGCAAGCCCTTGAATAAGATTGTGACTCTGGAACGCATCAAACAGAACCCGCTGCTGGCAGATATGCCGTTGGTAAACCGGAGCCGCCTTTCGATTCAACCGGTGACGGTGCAGGAGTGGCAGATTATCCTGACCATGGGTGGAGTGACGGGGTAATGGGTTCAAGCGACTCCATACGCATGGAAAAGCTCTGTTACTCCATCGGCGGCCGCAAAATACTGGAGGATTTTGATTTTGTTCTGGAGCGGGGTGTCAACCGCACCATCCTGGGTGTCAGCGGAGCCGGAAAAACGACTATCCTCAAACTGCTGCTCGGGCTTCTTGAACCTGATTCCGGCGCAGTCTATATCAATGACCTTCGCATCACCGGCCTGCCGGAAGCGAGCTTCATGCAGCAGCGGAAACGGATTGCCATCGTCTTTCAGGGGGGGGCGCTGTTTGATTCAATGACCGTCGGGGAAAATGTCGGCTACCGTCTGTTCGAAGAGGGTCGGCTTTCACAACCCGAAATTACCGATATTGTACGTGAAAAGCTCAGTTTCGTAGGAGTGGAAGCGGCACTGAACCTCTATCCTGCCGAACTCTCCGGCGGTATGAAGAAGCGGGTCGCCATCGCCCGTGCCCTGGCGGCGGACCCGGACTACATATTTTTCGACGAGCCAACCACCGGTCTCGATCCGATCGGGGTATACAACATCTGCAATCTGATGCAGCGTCTGCAGGCTGAGGGGAAGACTACGCTGATGGTCACTCACGACCTGGCAACCGCCTTTGCCACATCTCAGCGCTTCACCTTTCTCCACAAGGCGCGCATGCTGTTTGAGGGAAGTGAAGAGGAGATGAAGGCCAGCAGCATTCCGGAGGTGCATGAATTTTTGCAGCCGACGGACGACTCGCTGTTTGTATGAGTAGTTACCTACCATGATTAAACGTTGAAACAGGCGGAACCATTATGAAGCGAAGTAATCAGATCGGCTGGGCACAGGTTCGGGGAGGCATATTCATTTTTATGGCCCTCGTTTTTTTTGCCGGCGGAGTCCTGCTGATGGGGCAGAAGACCAAGATGTTTGTCAACAAGGGATCACTCAGGGTCGTCATGAGTGATGTTGTCGGCCTGAAAATTGGTGCACCGGTCTGGCTTGCAGGAGTAGACGTCGGTATTGTGACTGACATCCTCTTCGCTGACCCGAAAAACAGTAATGCTGTCAGCATCGATATTGAAGTCGACACCGAAGCCATGAAAAAAATCGGCCCGGATTCAAAGGTCACGATAAAAACGCGTGGTTTGATGGGAGAAAAGTATGTTGACATACATCCTTCAAATAAATATTCAGAGACCCCTCCCACGCTCCTCCAGGGGACTTCAGTCGCCAGACTGGATGACGTGATCCAGGCGGCTGGCGACACTTTTGACAAGGTTAACAGAATTGTAGACAACATCAATAAAGGACAGGGGACACTGGGGAAACTAAACAAGGACGAGACGCTCTACAGCAATGTTGCCCGTCTGGCCGTTGAGATGAAAGATCTGATCATCACCATAAATCATGGCGACGGCACTCTCGGCAGGCTGAATCGTGACCCGGAACCCTATAACAAACTGATCAGCATCCTTAGTCGTGCCGACCGGACACTACAGGATATTCAGGCGTCAGATGGAACGCTTAACAGGTTAATCTACGACAAGGCACTCTATTCGAAGCTGACAGCACTTGCTGATAAAAGTATACAGGCGGCCGACGAAGTCCGCGATCTGAATAAAAAAATCCTTTCAAAAGAGGGGAGTGTCGGTCTACTGTTAAATGACAGGGAATTTTATGACAGGGGGATTTCCCTCCTTACCAGGGCCGAGTCTTCGGTCAAGGCGATTGAAGAGATCACCGTAAGAGTCAAGGAGGGTAATGGTACCGCTGCCAGGCTTGTCAACGACAAGGCTCTCTATGACAAAATGAACAAAATGGTTGACGATCTGGATGCACTGGTAAAGGATTTCAAGGAAGACCCACGCAAGTATATCAAGTTTTCGGTGTTTTAACATTCAAAGGAGTCCTGGAAATGAAGCGATTTGTCATTATAGCGGCACTGCTGGTAGCACACGCATCCGGCGTGCAGGCCGCAACACTTGAGGAAAAGGTTACAGAGCACACGCTGAAAAACGGTATGAAGCTACTGATGGTCGAGCGCCATACATCACCGACCGTCTCAGCCTGGATCCGGTTCAGGGTTGGGAGTGTGGATGAGCGCAGCGACGAGCGCGGGATCGCCCATCTCCTGGAACATATGCTTTTTAAAGGTACGAAGACGCTAGGTACGCAGGATTACGCTGCAGAAAAACCGATCCTTGACACTATTGAAACGGTCGCCCAGACACTCATGGCAGAGAAGGCAAAACGTGACAAAGCTGATACAGCCAAAATAGCTGAACTGGAAAAGCAGTTGGCTGCTCTGGAGGCCGCTGCATCAAAATATGTCATCAAGGATGAATTTTTCGAACTGTATTCAAAAAATGGCGGTACTGGCTATAATGCCTTCACCAGTCGCGACGGCACGACCTATTTGATAAGTCTGCCGGCCAACAAGCTGGAACTCTGGGCCGCAATTGAATCCGACCGCCTGCAGAACGCTGTCCTGCGAGAATTTTATACGGAACGTTCAGTTGTCATGGAGGAGCGTCGCCGTTCCTATGACGCCGACCCAGAGAGTAAATTGTGGGAAACGTTCGTGGCCTCGAGCTTTCTGGCCCACCCCTACGGTCAACCAACCATTGGCTGGATGTCAGATATTGAGAATCTGACCCGCAGCAAGGCCGAGCAATTTTTTCATAACTACTATGCACCTAACAACGCCATCGTAGCGATTGTCGGGGATATAAACAGTGCGGCAACTATTGCCATGGTTGAACGGTATTTTGGAGCGATAAAACCGGGAAAAGAACCGCCTCCGGTGACGACCCAGGAGCCGAAACAGGCTGGAGAACGGCGTATTGAGTTACTGGCAGAAGCAGAACCGACCGTCATTATGGGCTTTCACAAACCGGCCATTAACACTCCGGATGATTATGTATTCGACGTCATCAACATGATTCTGGGGAGTGGCCGTACATCGCGCTTTTATAAAAAACTGGTGATTGAAAAACAGATTACGACCGACATAGGGGCGTTTGATGCGCCGGGGCACCGCTATCCGAGTATGTTTATCATCAGCGCAAACCCGCGAGCACCGCATACAATCACTGAAGTTGAAGATGCCGTACAAGCCGAACTCGATCTGCTGAAATCAACGCCGGTTGCCGAACGTGATCTGCAACGCATCCTCAACAAGATTGAATATGAGGAAGCACGGCGGATGGGTACGAATGGCGGATTGGCCCGCAATCTGACCGAATATGAGGCCACGACGGGGAGCTGGCGCTATATGACTGAACAACGGAGTAAAATTGCCAAAGTCACCCCGGCAGATATTATGCGGGTTGCATCTGCATACTTTACACGCGAGAACCGCACCGTCGGGTTTATCACAAAAAAGGGAGGTGACAAATGAACCGGTTTATCATAGCCATCTGCGCACTCCTTACCCTGATTATACAGGGCTGTGCCACAGCTCAGCCTTTGGCAAATCCCCGGACCATGACGTTTCCGCCATTGACATTTCAGATTCCCAGCGCAGAGCGTGTAGTTCTTGACTGCGGAATGCCGGTATATCTGCTACGGGACAGCGAATTGCCGATCATCAACATGACCGCCCTGGTCCGAACCGGATCGGTCTATGATCCTTCGGCTAAATCCGGTCTGGCCGGCATGGTCGGCACAGTCATGCGAAGCGGCGGAGCCGGCGGGATGACACCGGAGGCAATGGACGACGAGCTTGAATTTATGGCATCATCTGTTGAAAGCGGAGTAGGCAGTGACATGGGAACGGTCTCGCTGACTGCTCTCAAAAAAAATTTCAGCAGGACATTGCAGATTTTCTACCAGGTCCTGCTCCACCCGGATTTTAACAGTGACCGGATAGAGATTGCGCGTCGGCAGACAATTGAATACCTGCGGCGCCAAAATGACGATCCGAAGGAGATTGCCGGTCGCGAGATAAGTCGCGCCATATATGCAGGGCACCCTCTGGGCGAGATCACCACCTTTTCGTCGGCAAACGCCATCACCCGCGGAGATCTGATCGCCTTTCACGGGCGTTTTTATCGCCTGGACAACATAATACTGGCGGTCTCTGGCGACTTTGATCGTACCGCCCTGCTCAAGGAACTTAATTCAACCTTCAAGCGGCAAGTGGACCTTCCGGCTCTGGATGTACCGAACATACCGCAACCTGATCCGCACCTGCAGAGCGAAGTAATTTACGGTAAAAAAGATGTCAACCAGACCGTTATCCGCATGGGACATAGCGGGTTAACAAAAGACTCACCTGATATCTATGCAATACGCCTCCTTGATTACATTCTGGGTGGCAGCTTCACGTCACGCCTGACTACGGAGATTCGCACCAACCAGGGGCTGGCTTACAATGTCGGCAGTCACTTTGATATTGGTCGCCGCTTTACCGGCAGCTTCATTGCCGAGACAGAAACCAAAGCGGAATCAACCGGTAAAGCGATCAACCTGATGAAAAAAATAATAGCCGGCATGACCAAAGATCCGGTCAGCGACGCGGAACTGACCTCAGCACGGGAGTATATGATTAATTCTTTCATGTTCGGATTCACCAGCCCATCCTCGATTGTGACCCAACGGGCACGTCTTGAATATTACGGGTATCCCGCCGGCTATCTGGAACAGTATCGTGACAACATTGCCAAAGTAACGAAAGCGGATATACTCGCTGCAGCCAGAAAGCACCTGCATCCTGACGCTTTCAAACTGGTTGTTATCGGTGATGCCGCCAAGTTTGACCTGCCTCTGGCAACATTGGGAAGCGTACGGGAACTTGATTTGAAGCTGGATATTCCAAAACCGTGATGTTCGGAATATAAACAGTTACAAGCGAGGAGAAAAGCATGACTCTTTTTGAATGGGATAACAGTATTGCACTCGGTATTCCGGTAATTGATGAACAGCACAAAATGCTTTTTACGCTGGTCAACAGCCTTAATGCGGTGATTAACAGAGAATATAGTTCTGAAGTCGTTGGAGAGGTCATCTGGAAGTTGGTTACCTACGTGACGGAACATTTCAGCGAGGAAGAGCGGCTTATGCTATCCTGTGCGTACCCCGGACTGTCAGCTCACCGTACAGAGCACGACACGTTTGTGACCCGTTTGCAGGAAATCCAGGAGAGTTTTATCAGCGGGAAGGAAGTGGGCGATGATGTGCTGAACTTCCTGGTAGAGTGGCTGGTGTGCCATATCAAGGGGACAGATCAGGGGTATAGCCGTTTCATCCATGAACAGGTCAGGGCAGATTAGCAGCCAACCGATGTGCGATACAGTCGGCAACCTTTATTCCGTCCACGGCAGAGCTCATGATACCCCCGGCGTAGCCGGCTCCCTCTCCGGCCGGATACAAACCCTTGACACCGACAGACTCAAAGTTACTGTCACGCAACACCCGCACCGGTGATGAGGTGCGGGACTCGATGCCGATGAGAGTAGCCTCGGCAGTGACAAATCCCTTCATTTTGCGACCGAAAACAGCAATACCTTCCCGCAGCGTTTCAATGACATACGATGGCAAGGCGGTGTCCAGTACGGTCTCGCAGATACCGGGGCGATAACTGGTTCTCACCCCGCCTTTACCGGGAAGTCGTAGAAAATCGAGCAGGTTCTGGGCCGGTGCGCGATATCCTCCGCCACCACATTCGAATGCCCGGCGCTCCCACCTGCGTTGCAGCCGCATCCCTGCCAGCGGCCCTTCCCCGTCAAAATCATCTTCCCGGATATTTACGACCAGTGCACTGTTTGCGAAAGGAGAGTTGCGAAGTTGGCCACTCATACCGTTCGTAACCACCCCCCCCGTTTCGGATGCCCCGCCGACGACCACTCCGCCGGGACACATGCAAAAGGAATAGGCGCTGCGGCCACTGGTCGTGTTATTCCATGCGACAGCATACTCTGCCGCCGCAAGGCCAGGCTGTTTACCGTGCCCATACTGGATTCGGTTTATCAGTTCCTGAGGATGTTCCACCCTCAGTCCCATCGCGAACGGTTTGCGCTGCAGCGGTACGTTCAAACGTTCCAGAAGCTCAAACGAATCCCGGGCGCTATGCCCGGTTGCCAGTATCAGATGGTCACAGGGCAGGTCCTCTGCATCGTTTAAGGTCACAGCGGCAATCCGTCCTTCTCTGATCGTCATATCAGTCATTCGACAGCTGAACCGGATAGTAAAGCCTTTATCGAGAAGTTCGCTCCGCATTGAACTGATTACCGTCCTCAACCGGTCGGTACCGATATGTGGTTTGGCCAGATAGCGGACTTCCGGCTGGGCTCCAAAAGTAACGAATTTTTCAAGCGCCCACGGAACAAGCGGGTCCTTAGAGCGGCAGGTCAACTTGCCATCCGAAAACGTCCCGGCACCACCTTCTCCGAACTGAACATTTGATTCAGGATCAAGAATGCCGTCTTTCCAGAAGCGCTGCACCGACAACGCCCGCTGTTCTACCGGTTCTCCTCGCTCGATAATCGTCGCAGTCAATCCGTACTCTGCCAGACGGAGGGCGGCAAACAAACCCGCCGGCCCGTTGCCGACAATGACAATGCGCTCTGGTGACCTGATCGGCGTAAAGACCGGAGCCTGTTCTTCATCGTGCCATTCCAGATCAGGATCGGTATTCAGTAGAGTAGAAAGTGATTCATCGGCAGAAAAAGACAGTGTGTAGACCCGTTTGATATGGGGCTTTTTTCGGGCATCAATCCCTTTACGTATAATTTTTATGTCACGTAAAGATACCTGGGGAACGCGGAGCTTCTCCGCAAGAACCGCAGGCAAAGTGTCTTCATGATCTAAAAGTGTAAGGAAAAGATTTCGATAGATATAGGGCATGCTGTCAACTTTTGGTGCAGGGTATACGGTTCAGGAGTTGCTCTACAATAATGACAATATCCACCGGGGCTGTAGACTTCGGGATGTGAATTTTTGCACCCATTTCAGGCTCATCGTGTTCGTGTGGTGACTCCTTAAACATGGACGTCAACAGCACAATTACAGGAGGTGTCTCACCAGCCAGCCGTCCTATCTCCATGCATGTGCTTACACCACCCATGCGCGGCATTACTAGATCCGAAATGACAATATCCGGGAGCTTTTCAATATATGATTTAACCCCCTCAATACCGTCATTAGCATTAAACACAATGAAGCCGCTTTCGCTAAACGCATCGGTGAGGACTTTCAGGAAAAACGGGTCATCATCTATGATGAGAACTTTTCTTGGTGATTGAATCATGAGGAGCACACGCTGCTGGCAGGTTTATGAGGTGGATGACGGTGGCCATACTACACCACCACAACTGAAAAAAGAAGGGGAGAAATTCAGCGACTGGTCGGAAACTCCAGGCGGAATGTTGTCCCTTCCGAGGACGAATGTTCAATCTCCATACTTCCTTCATACATACGGGCAATTCGCTGCGCAACCGGCAGACCCATTCCGGTGCCGCGGCTTTTAGTACTGAAAAATGGCTCAAATATATTGGGAAGAATCTGTTCATCTATTCCGCTGCCACTGTCACCAACTCTGATGATAACCCGCCCTTTTTCTTCAAAAATCTCGATGGCAAGAAGTCCACCGCGACTCATTGCATCAAGTGCGTTCAAGAATAGATTTGTAAAGATCTGCTCTAATTCGGTCGAGTCAGCAGTGATGGGTGCGGGTACAGAGTGGTAGCGACGCTCAACCTGAATATTTCTGGACTCGATTTGAGGAGAAAAAGCTTCAATAACATTATCAATCACCTGGTTAATCTGCACGTTAGAGGTGATCACCCGTGTCCGCCGGGAAGCATCGAGGAGCTTCCGAATAATAGAATCTATGCGGTCAACCTCTTTTAATATTTTTGCCTGATATTCCAGCTGATCAGGTTCAGTCGACGTTTGCCGCATGAGTTGTACAAACAGTGAGATTGAGTTGAGCGGGTTACGAATTTCATGGGCCATACCGGCGGAAAGATATCCCATGGCAGCAAGCTTTTCAGACTGAACAATCTCTTCACGGGCATCCTGCAGCGCCTCAGATTTTTCAAGCACCCTTTTTTGCAGGTCCAAATTCCATTGTTCAATCTCAAAAAGTAGTTGTTCCTGCTGTTTTTGCAGTACCTGATTGTGAAGTTCTATTTCACGGATTCTTAAGACATTCTTCAGGCGCTCTACCAGGTTGCGATTACTAAAAGGCTTAAGGATATACTCGGAGGCACCGCTTTTCATCAATTCAACGGCAACCTCTTCACTTCCCTTGCCGGTGAACATAACAACATACGTATCAGGAAAACAGGCCTTGATCTGCTGTAACGCAGTCAAACCATCCATTTCCGGCATCATATAGTCAAGAAGAACCAATTCGGGCGAATGGCTGGCTATCAGCTCAAATGCTTCGGCGGCATTGTCAGCCACATACGTTTGAAAACCATTCTTTGAAAGAATCAGAGAGGTAAGCTCGAGGATATTTCTATCATCATCAATAATGACAACAGAAACTTTTTTGCTGCGAGGTTTTTTTTCCATCAGCATGTACGCATGGCTCTTTTCATAATTTTACTGATCACACGATTACACAGCCGGGAGCCTGACCGTCAGAACAGGACAGGGAGCAGATCGTACAACCCGCTCAGCGGTACTTCCAAAAAGAATGCGGTCAAGGCCGGTTCTTCCATGCGTCCCGAGCACGATCAAAGAAGCACCGATGTTTTCAGCCGTCAGTGTGATTTCATCGCTGGGAACACCAGTCACAATAGCAGTCTTATAGTTAGAGAACGATCCCAATTTTGAACTGCAGAAATTTTCCATCATTTTAACGGCACTTTCTTCAATTTCCTTTTCCAGCTGTTCAAATGAAATATGCGGGACATAAAATCCGCGCAGGTCGACCGGCTCGTTAATTACATGAATAATCGTAAGCTCGGCACTGAACTGAGCTGCAAGTGTGAGTGCGTAGTCAAATGCACATTCCGAGTTTTCAGAAAAATCGATGGCAGTTAATATTCTGGTAAACGGTTTCATATCGTCCTCCCGAAAAATGCATTCTTTTCAGACAACTTTAAAAATCTTGTTAATAATTTTTTTAAGATCGTCATATTTCACCGGTTTGTTTATGTACTCAAAAGCTCCCAATGTCATCGCTTCAAGATATGACTCCACTTCTCCGTATGCGGTTATCATTATTACATTACTGGCCGGGTGGCTGCGGTTGAGCTCACGTAAAAAGGTCAGCCCGTTCATCTCCGGCATATTAAGATCCGTAATTATCAGTTCAACATCCTTGCTACGAAGATAATTGAGAGCTTCGAGGCCGTTCTCGGCGGATGAAACATCATAGCCATCATGGACAAGAATTTTAGAAAGTGCAACTCTTGCATTTTCCTCATCATCCACTACGAGAATCCTTTTATGACCCTGATCCACGGCAATTCCTCAATACGGTTAAAGTACGTGAAGTCTAGCATGGAGCATCAGGCTGTCAAGCCGCAGGGTATATATTTATAAATGAGTTTGTTAATGAAAGATCTGGGGGGAACCGCCTTACCTCGCGGAGTTACGGATTGACACTGTCAGCGTTAAACTCGACGTAGACCTGTTTTCCTCGAGATCCAAGTGATTGGTACGGCTTGCCATTCAGTTCTATATCTACGCCACCGGCGTTGCTCAAATCAAGCGTGATTTTATTTTCGGCTTTCCATTCTATGATATCACCAGTGGTAAGTTCATACTGCTGCGGTCCGGAACCGTCAACGGTAGCCGTCAGCGTACCGTTTTGAGAAACTTTAATTTTCAGGATGAGTCCCCTGACACCTTCTACCGGAGATTTAGCTGTAACCGTTTTTTCTGGAAGCGGAGTTTCTACAGGCACTTTTTCTGCAGAGCGTGGCGTGACAACCTGCTCTGTTTTCCTGATACGCACCGAACTTTGTACCGTTTGCACGACCGCCTTCTGAACAGGCGGACTTACGACAATAGCTGCTGGAGGCGGGGGAACAGGCGGCGCGGGTGTTCGCCGGTAAAAAGTCGAAGTAACGAGAATTACAGCCAGCAATACGGCCGGAAATAATAGCTTCTTAAAGGATAGCCAGCGTCGCTGCGGATTGATTGAAGCGGGAGCCACACGCGCCGAGTCCGCTTTTTCACCCTTGACTCCGAAAAGCTTATCATACATTCGCGCAACGTCTTCAGAGTTGAGACCAAGGTATGTTGCATAGATACGAAGAAACCCCTTGAGGTAAGCCTGATTTGCAAACTCACGAATCCGATCATCTTCCAGTGCTTTTAGATGGGTAATGCCTATTTTTGTGGTTTCTGCGGCTTCTTCAAGTGTAATTCCGTGAAACTCCCGACAACGGCGAAGAATTGTACCAGGGGACCCACCAGGATTTTCCTGCGATTCTGAGACCAGGTCTGGCGATCTTGAATCATTCATTTAAGCAGCTCCAGATATCCCAATGCGGCACGCCCCTGTTCACTATCCGGAATAATTCGGACTGTTTCCTTAAAGGAAGCACGGGCAGAGTCAATCATGTTCAGCTTGAGCTGTGCCTGGCCAAGGTAGTAGTGCGCGGCGCCATAATCACGATAAATTTCAAGCGCCTTCGTATACTCTGCAATCGCCTGTTCACTCTTCTCCATGGCAAACCAGACCCGTCCGAGGGAAAGGTGCACAACTGGATTACGCGGATTCATAGCAGCAACAGCCTGCAACTCTTCCAAAGCTTTTTGATAATCACCCTTGCCGAGGTAAGCTAAGCCGAGATTTATCGCTGCATTCTCATTGTTTTCATAAAAAAGATCATCCTTCACAATTTTAAACTGCTGTATGGCACTGTCCCAGCGCTTCATATCGAGGTAAGCAACTCCGAGATCGTTACGGGCTGCAGAGAGGCTCGGCTTCAGGAGAATAGCTTTCAGGAGTTTTGCTTCGGCAAGATCGGGACGTTTTTTTCCGATGAAGGCCATACCGAGGCCATACAGAACATCCGGGTTATCTGGGTCAAGCTTTTCAGCCTCAGTCAGGTCAAACAAGGCGGAAGAGTAGTTTCGCTCCCCCAGGTAGGAGAGTCCCATCTGGTAGTGATAGGACGCAGGATTGGGCTTGAAATCACTCTGCCCCCTGCTTGATACGCACCCGGAAATTATCACAAAAAGCAGCAACATACTTACTATGCAGTAGATACGGTTCATTGCATGCATATCCCTGAGAGATCCTCGTTCACTCGGCAGTTCTTCATCAAACAGAAACATCCCGGAAACTTGTCAGCGCCTTAAAACTGGAAAAGCGGCTTTGTATCTCTTTAAATTCAAGACGCTTCATCCGATTGAGACTGAAATCCTCGACATTAAAAGAGGCCATAACACTGCCAAAGATGATCGCCTGGCGAAGCCCTTCTTCCGACAGGTCTCCCGTATTCGCCAGATATCCCATGAATCCTCCGGCAAACGTATCTCCCGCACCGGTCGGATCAAAGACTTCTTCCATCGGAAATGCCGGTGCCGCAAAGACTGTCTCGGCTGTGAACATAAGGACACCGTATTCCCCGCGCTTGACGACCAGCCGCTTGCACCCGAGAGCAATAATCTGACGGGCAGCTTTTACCAAATTGGCCTCTCCTGTAAATTGCCGTGCCTCACCTTCATTGATTATCACAATGTCAACGTTCTGAAGTACTTTCTTCAAAGCCTCAGGTTTGGATGATATCCAAAAGTTCATCGTATCACACGCCACAAGCTTCGGTTTCCGAACCTGCTGCAGCACCTCCATTTGCAGATCGGGATCGATATTGGCAAGAAAGAGATACTCTGCGTCACGGTAGGATTCCGGCAGTTCCGGCTTGAAATCCATCAGCACGTTAAGTTGCGTGTCAAGTGTCTGGGCTTCGTTGAGATCATATCCATAGCGACCGCTCCAATGGAACGTCTTACCGGGAATCCGCTGCAAACCTGACGTGTCAATGGCGCGATTCTGCAGAAAAGCAACATGCTCTTCAGGAAAATCTTCTCCAACAACTGCAACAAGTGAAACATCCGCAAAAAAACTGGCCGAAGTGGAAAAATAGGTAGCTGAGCCTCCCAGTACGTTTTCACCCTTTCCGAAGGGGGTTTCAACGGTATCAAACGCTACTGTACCGACAACAACAATGCTCATTGGTCTCTCCCGATTAAAAATGTTGTACAAGGTACCATGCGGCTCAAAATGAGTCAAAAGGATTGTAAACTTCCGTATAATGAGTCGCCCAAAGACAAAAAAAGGGGAGGCATCTGCCCCCCCTGAAAACCCGCTGACTAATCTCTACCACGTTGTTTCCTGTCACGGTTCTCGTCCTTCCTGTCTTCCCTATCCCGCCAGCGGTCATCCTTCCGTTCTTCCCTATCGTTGCGTCGGTCTTCTTTCCACTCATTCTTATCCCGTCGACGATCATCCTTCCATTCTTCCTTATCGCGGCGGCGATCTTCCCTTATATTTCTACGGCGATCCTGTGTCCATTCCTCCCTTCGGTCACGGTCCGGCCGGAAGTTTCGTCCGCGATAATGATCTCGGTCATTACGATACACACGATATTCACGATCTCGATATGAACGTATCTCCTCTATCCGGTGATTGCGAATGCCCGGTGGCAGGTTGCGGTATGGGACCTCAACCCAGGGGCCATTGTGATGACTGGACCGGTGCCAGCTGTTTCCGTAGTAAAGGTAGAAAAAATCAGAACTGAATACGATGTCATAGGGGGTGCCAACTCCAACATAAAAACCAAGTCGGGGGGGAGCAACGAAAAGCGGTGCCTCCTCAAACTGAACCGCGGGAGGAGACGACACAATTACGCGCGAAGGCGGTATGCCTACATTTACATTAACACTCACCTGCGCCTGTGCGGACGTTGCCGCTATGGCGACAACCATAAAAGCCAGTACCGTTTTATTCATGGTGGATCTCCTTTTATCATTTTCTCGAAGCTGCAGGAGCAACTTCAATGCCGGATTATATAATTTCTGCTTCATGCGCCGAAATTCAATGTATTACGTACATCCGGACGGGCACTCCACTCATCGCCATACCTTATTTAAGGGCAATACGAGCTTATTACAGGTGACGACTCGCCATGTGCCAACACAGGATCCCGAAAGAACTGGCATCAAAGCTGCGTTTACTCAGGATACATTATGTTCCGAAAGGAGGAACAGGGGCAGGCGGTGTGGAAGGTCTACTTGATCAAGTTGAACTGATCAACAATTCTTTGGCGATAGGCCGTAATATCCTTTTCGAGCGACTGAAGAGTTGACACTTTCTGTTTGATGCTTTTGAGGTGAGTGTCCAGAAGCTCTATCAATCGTGGCATAATCATTTCGGGCACCTGACGTTCCCTGTCGTACAACTGGGCCAACTCCTTCATTTCCTCCAGCGAGAGCCCCAATTCCTTGACCTTCAGGACGAACTTGAAGCGCTTCACATCGGCCTTTTCATAATATCTGACGCGACCGTCAGTCCGGTTGGGGGGCGCTACCAGACCAAGCTTTTCATAGAGGCGGATTGTTCTGGTGGTGATACCCAGCGTTTCTGCCAGGTCGCTTATCTGCATGTGTTCTTCGTTACTCAGCCTCATACTTTACCTCTGTGTCAATTATGCCCATTTATAACCAGGCATCAACTTTTGTCAATGTTTTTCATGGTGTTGTCGTGATGTGCAACAAATTTTGACCGTATCTCCACAAGCAATTTGCACTCATCGATAACATCGTTTAAACTCCGTATTATCTGGCCTGTACCTGTGTTTCATGCGAAGGTTGACAAACGAAGGGTTACATACGAATGCAGACAAAGGTTCCTTCCCCTATTCCACGAATAATCGGTCATCGAGGAGCATCCCGTGATGCGCCCGAGAATACCCTTGAGTCATTTCGGCTGGCCTGGAAACAGGGCGCTGCTGGAATCGAGGCCGATTTTCGCCTCACCGCCGACAACAGGATTGTCTGCATGCATGATGAATCAACCCTCCGGACAACCGGAGTAAATCTGAGCATCGCCGATTCACCGCTGGTGGAATTGCAAGCCCTCAACGCTGGACGCTGGAAAGGCCCGAAGTGGCCCTCTGCCAGGATTCCGTTACTTGACGAGGTACTGGCCGCCCTTCCCCACGGTACCTGGTTGTATATTGAAATCAAGAGCGGCAGGGAAATCATCGCTCCTCTGGAAAAAGTTTTGCGTGGTTCCAAAATCTCACCGGAGCGCATCAGACTGCTGTCGTTCAGCGCTCCACTGATTACAGAGCTCAAGAAGCATCTGCCTGATTGGTACTCGTGCTGGCTCTGTGACTACCGGTTATCTCTGTTGAAGCAGACGTGGTCCCCCTCCCGGGATGATGTTATCGAAACGCTCCGCAGTTGCGGCGCCGACGGGTTAGCCAGCGCCAACCGGGGTTTCCTGGATCGGGAGCTGGTTCATACGTTGAAAGAAAACGGCTGGGAAATTCACGTCTGGACTGTTGACCGGCTGGCTGATGCAGAACACTTGTGCGAGATGGGTGTTGACTCCATTATGACCAACCGTCCCGGTTGGCTGCTGCAAAAACTAACCATGGGCACCGTCCTGTCATGAACTATTCTGCCTACCTTGCCACGGGTCAAATCATCGCTCTCATGGAGAGTTTTTCAAATATCAAGGTGAAGATCCACGGCCAGGAATTGATTCCGAATGGTTCAATAATCTTTGTCGTTAACCATTTTACCCGCATTGAGACGCTTCTCCTCCCCTATCACATCTATACCCACACACATGTGCCGGTCTGGTCGCTGGCCGACCACTCTTTTTTCGAAGGACCTCTAAGCGGATTTCTGCAAAAAGTCGGCGCAGTTTCAACCAGAAATCCGGATCGTGACCTTCTCATTGTGAAGAGCCTTCTCACCGGTGAGGCAAACTGGATCATTTTTCCTGAAGGGCAAATGGTAAAGGACAAAGAGGCAAGCACCAAACCCTCCATTTTCGGTCTGCATCGGGGCAAACTTCGCTCTGCCCACACCGGGGCTGCGACACTTGCCCTGCGGACCGAATTCTACCGGAAGCGCCTCCGTCATCTTCTCTCTGAAAATCCGTATGAAGCCGAGCGGCTGCAAAATATGTTTCAGATTGATGACCTGAAACCGGTCCTGGAGGGGACCACCTGGATTGTCCCGATTAACCTGACCTACTATCCCCTTCGGGCTCGGGAAAACGTCCTGAGCACCCTGGCCGACCACTTTGCAGGGACCATTTCCGACAGGCTGAGGTAGGAGCTGCTAACTGAGGGAACCATGTTTTTTGAAGGGGTGGATATCGACAGCCGATTTGGCACGGCAATCTCCGCGGCCGAATCCCTCACCTCATCCCGGATCAGACACGATATTTTCTCCGTGCAGCAGATTAATTTTGATGACCAGCTGCCGTCACTGCAGAGCATGCGTCGGGAAGCCACGTCTCTGATGTACCGTTTCATGTCAAACATTTACAGTATGACAACGGTTAATCACGACCACCTTTTCGCATCGTTACTCAGGGCCCTCCCCTGCAGCAGAATATCCGAGGAAGACTTCCGACGGCGTGTTTTCCTGCTGACAGATCTTGTCCCCGACAAAACGCTGGTCTTTTGCCATCAAAGCCTTGAAATTGGCCAGGTGGCACTATTAACCGATGATCGATACCACAAATACCGTGACTTTCTGGCGTTAGCCCGTGAAACCGGCGTTGTCCGATATGAAAAGGGCTTTCTACTCAGAAATACCGGCAATCTTACCGCCGGCAAGGAATTCCATCGCATCCGGATCGAAAATCCACTGGGAGTTGCGGCAAATGAGGTCCGGCCGCTGACCGGCCTGAAACGCCAGGTTCGATGGATGGCATGGCTGCCTGAAATGCTGATCAGACACCGGGTCGTCGATGTCCTGCTGCGTCAGGCAGCCGAACAGTACAAAACGGATTATTCCCGATATTTTCAACCTGGCGACTCAAAAACACGGGATGTCGGTGAACCGATCCTGCTGAAGGGTTCGTCGAGAAGGCTCGGTGTTGTACTTATACATGGATTCTTGGCGTCTCCCCGCGAAGTATTCGAACTTGCAAAACAGCTGCACAACAAAGGGTGCTGGGTGTATTGCGTTCGCCTCCGCGGGCACGGGACGTCACCCGAGGACCTTTCGACACGGAGCGGGATCGACTGGATAGAGTCCGTAGATATTGGCTACGCACTGATGAGCGCACTCTGTGCGAAGGTGGTGGTCGGCGGATTTTCTTTCGGTGGAGGTATGGCGTTAGACAGCGCCGCCAGAATTGAAGGCATATCCGCCGTTTTTTCAGTCTGCCCGCCCTTCCGTTTACATAACATATCTTCCCGATTTGCCGGCGCTGCCACATCCTGGAATCATCTTATGAATTCATTGCACTTCCCGGGAATAACGAAAGAATATGTCAAAAACAACTCAGAGAACCCACAGATCAATTATTCACGTGTACCGGTAGCAGCACTCTCAGAGATGGTCAACTTCATGAAAGAAGTTGAAGCACGCCTAGCAACCATCAGAGTGCCGACGCTGGTCATACAGGCCCAGGGAGATCCGGTGGTCAACGCTGAAAGTACAGCACTGATGTTCAACAGGATAGGAGCTAAGGAAAAACGGTATGTACCCTTTGATTTACATCGTCACGGTATACTCGCTGGTGAAGGTTCTGACAAGGTACAGAGGGCAATCGCAGAGTTCATTGATACCGTATGAGGATGGATATGGTATTACTGAGAAACGCCTCTGCAGAGGCGTTTCTGTTTACACGACATAAGCTGTATCGACGAATCAGGACTGCTTCAATGTGGGCGGTTTCCACGGACGGGCCAGAGGTAGTAGGGCTTGCTTTCCTGTTTTGGAGCAACCGTACCGGTTGTTAAATCAGCGGTCCAGATTTCGGACGGTGACTGACGGGTGGAAGTCCAGTATTCATAGTCACGTACATCTATGAAGCCCATCTGACGCAGCTTTTGGTAGGGCCAGGTATCCATTTTTGCCTTGTCGTATCCCATTGCCTTGGCATACTCGATCAACATGCCCATTTCCTCCTTGGAAGGGACACGCCAGTCGGCGTATCCGGCATAATTGGTTTCATTGAGACGTTTCATGTATTCGTAGACATTATCATCACCGCGCCAGATAAGTTGACGACCCGGCATATTTGCATTTCGTGCCCAGACGAGCCCGGTGTTCTGATCCACTGCCGTTTTTTCCAGAAACACAAAATTCGCTTTCGTAGTTGAGCAGGCAACTAACAGCAGTATGACAGGGAGAAGCAGGAGCAGCTTTTTCATTGCATTACCCTCCGAAAGTACCGCGTTTGAACACCTTGCGGATTTCTTTTTCGTCTGACCACTCCAAAATGCCGGTTTTCAGGTTTTTAAGCGACATGGTAAACTTGTAATAGACATCCGTGGTACTGCCGGCTTTCTGCCTGATTTCGGAAATATTGGAAGTCAGGAGAAATTCAGCGCCAAGCTGCTGTCCGAACTGGATTGCACTCTTTTTATCTACCAGACCACTATCCTGTTGGGTTTTGAGCTCCTCGATTGTCTGTGCATCTGTTGTGCGATCAATAAAGCGGAATTTTCCCGACCGAAGCAGCTTTGCACGAATTGAATCGGTCACCGACTCAGTGTCGATATGTTGCATAGTCTTGTTCTTAACCTTGTCAACGCTCACGATCGGCCGCCGTGCCGCGGTCATTTCAACCAACGGCGGAAAGGAAACCATTGAATCAACCATCGCTTCGGCAATCTGCTGCAGGTCGGATGAGCCGAATTCAGTAGAAATCGGCTTGGCTGAGCCGGCATCGCCGTATTGCATGGTCGATGCACAACCGGAAAGTGATAACGCGCTGACGCACATTACGGCCAAAAATGCTCTCATACAATTTTTCATAGGCTGATTCCTCACTATCTTTCTTGGTATAAGTTCTATGTATCATTACGCTTATCCGGGAGACATCTGCACATCCGGATATTACTTCTCCACTTCACGTAACTTCAGCTTAAACTCCTTGGCTCGCGGATCAGGTGCCACATTCTGAATAGTTTTTGTTTCGCGCCCGGTGAGTATCAGTGGTTTCCAGGAGCCGGCACCGGAATTTATTTCAAACCCGCCGGCATCATACCAGTCGAACCGGTATTGAAACAGTACGGTAGCCTTATCCTTTGAACGTAATGTAGCCTGCGCCCTCATGAGATCACCTGCCTGGGAACTTTTCATCTCGACAATCTCAATATCCCCCTTCAGACCGCTGTTGTTGAACACAACTTTTTTATCAAGACCACGGGAGCCATCATCATTCCAGGAAGACTTTCCGGTCGCTTCAATTCCGGCTGTGGTGCTGCAGCCGGTCAACCCGGTTGATGCAAGCAGCAGAACCGCCGCAATACCATACGAAATATACTTTCCCCTCTGTTTCATAACACTCCCTCCCTATTTCCACTTAAGTGGTTTTTCACTTGAACCCGGTGTATTCCCCCTGTCGCCCTTTGTGCCAAAATCAGGCAGCGTGACATCGGGGGGTGGTTCCGCTTCAACGGCCCTGCGTGCTGCCGACTTTACAAACCGGACCACAGAGCCCTTGGTAATACCTGTATCATCACCGGTTACAGCGGCATAACTCTGATTCTTTTCAATACGGCTAATCACCGCCTGTCCAACTGACACCTCGTTGTGGAAAAACTCGCCGGTATCATCGTCCCTCACTCTTTGAACGGTAAAAATTTCAACAAGATCACCCTTGGAAAAGCCATATTCGCTCCCCCGATTTATCAGAATCTGCCTTCCGGTCACCGTTAAAACTTTGGCGGGGCGAAGGAGTGCGACAACCTCTTGAGAAAGTGTACGTGCCATTTCTTTAGCCACGGCAACGAGTAACTCGTCGCTTCCTGAAAGCTGCCCCATTCGGGCATTCTCGGTTTCTTCCGTTTTTGTGAGCTGCACACTGGGAGAATCGGGTAACAGTTTGCCGCTTAGCGTGTCAACAATCTGGACTGACGCCGATAAAAATAGCGTTCGGCTCTGCGACACCCGCCCAATAGCCTGATGCTCCACCGTTTTCACCGTGTCGTCAAAACCGTCAATCAGGGTGCGAAAAGCAAATCGGGCTCCGGTCGCTGTGCCGCCCGGTACTCTGTCCCGGTTATCTGGCTCAGCAGCTTCAGCACCAGCACCGTTCACCACCCCACCATTGGCGGGAGGGAGACGACGCTCTACCAACTGAAAAACACGGGTGGCACTGAGAGCTGAAACCACCTGATTCTCCAGAGAATCGGACACCCGCATCAGTGCGGTCTTTATATGTTTTTTCCCCGCCATATCAAGGACTGATGGCTGAATTTTCAGTTCATCGACATAAATTGTGTCCTTCTCTCCGCTCTGTAACAGTTCAACGGCAGGAGATGCCGGTGCATCCGGAGCTTTTTCCGCTGAGAGCAGCTTCACAGGTGACATGATCGTTACAACAGCCATGCAGATAATTAGTCTCTTTTTCATACCCTCTCTCCTTCCAGAATGCCGTCACCGCTTTGCGCCCTCATTCCCCGGCGGCACACCGAGACTTCTGAACTCATTTTCCGCCAGAATGGTAAAAAATACAAACCGTATTAGCGCATTAAAATGATGTCGACCGACTATACATCTGCCCCCCGGTCCGGATCACCTGCAGGATTGTTTTACCATCAGCATTTATCTCAACATCAGCGTACATCGTTCCGGGTGTCATCGGGTGCTGCATCGTTAGTTTATAACTGCCGGCCGGCAATCGTGCCCGTAATATCTGGGCACTGGCTGGCAGAGTAAGCCAACTGCGAAGATCGGCACTTTCGCTGAGCAGGTTCCACACATTTGCAGCAAACTGCCCAAGATCACCCAGGTTTTTCTTTGCTGCAGCGGCAGTCACCCCTTTTGAAATCGCACGGACAATTTGACGGGTGGCAATAACCGGTACCTTTTCCTGAAGCGACTTGACCGCCAACGCCCGAATATCACAGATTGGTTCGGTGCTGCCTATCAACTCGTCATTATTGAGTATCATCAGCGGCACAGGAACCGACCATTTTTCCTGATAGATCGGGAAAGCAATAGTGACAAGGGCCGATCTGTTTATGGGAATGGGTATTTTAATCTCATGTTTCTGGGGCACGAAACCATCCTCGAAGATCACCAGCAGCTCGCCGGAACCGACTCCCTCTTCTTCAATAAAAGTCTGATTTCCAATTGGAAAGCGCTGCTTTAGTTCTTCAAGTTCCTCCCGCATTTCAAGTTTTTCAGCCAGCCGCAACACATCTTTCTGTATATATTTATTCTCGGGATATATCTCCAGTGCCTTTTTGTAATCAATGTAGGCATCGTTCGACTGACGGATCAATTCGTACATAAAACCGGAGAGATAAAAGGTATAGGCATTCTGAAATGAATTTTTCACCCTGCCCGCAACTTCATCCATCTGAGCATAGTTGGTCGCGATCCGGGAGATACCGCCATCGACCTTTTTCTTCTCCCCCTCTTCCCGTGCCCGGTCGATCTCCTTTTCAAAACGCTGTAAAGAGTCGTTCTGTTCACTATTCGCACGGCGAATTTCAACCCCTGCGCCCTCAAGATCCTTCTTCTGCAAATAGTTGAGTGCCTGGTAATGATGCAGCAGCACCCGCTCGTACCCCTCACCTTCATAGGGAATAGCATTATCATTCACAAGCGTAGCCGCAACAGAGGCACCGATACCGGAAGCGCTGATCAAAGCTTTTTCATCGTTTTCACGAATTTTTTCCATCGCCGCAGTAAAGTCGGACATGCTGGCGTCATTGTTCCCAACGACGTGAGCATAGCGCCCACGCTCCATAGAATAGAGAATCAGGTCTTTGCTCTTGCATTCATTCTGCAGACAGTGAGCAATGTCAATCGGGGTGTGATTTGAAAGGGAGGTAATAAGAGGCTGTATCTGCTTCGGGTAGGGAGAAAAGGTTGAGGACACGGCGCAACCGGTCACGAAAAGAAGAATCGTCAGCAGCAGTATCTGTCTGCAGGTTGTCAACAATACCCTCACGTCCATCCCCCCGATCGATCCGGCAATGGCTTCGGCTGTCCCTCTTCAGAGTAAACAATCGCGCAATTGCACCATGCTGTCAATAGTGCAGAGTACCCTCTTTTCCGGGTTTCACAAGTGCCCCGGGTGTGCATTCGGTAAAATAGTGGGATTATCCTCTCAGACTCTCCAACTCATCCCAACGGAGAAAAGCCGCGTCCAGTGCCTGCTCTAACTCCACCAATCGGGCATTGACTGTCACTACTTCCGCTCCGGCACTCCGGTAAAAATCAGGATCTGCCAGGCGTAGGTGAAGTTCTTCCTGCTCCTTTTCAATAGCTGCGATCCGTTCCGGCAACGTCTCCAGTTCACGCTGATCATTGAAAGACAGTTTGCGGACCTTTTCTTTCTGCGGCCGGCCTTTTTCCGGAGCTGCTTTCTGCTCGACCTGAATTGCGGCTGCCGCCTCTGTAGCTGCCTGACTCAACCAGTCATCATATCCTCCAACGAACTCCCGAACGGCACCATCACCCGCCAGTACCAGCGTACTTGACACAACATTGTTGAGAAACTCCCGGTCATGACTGACCAGAAGCAGTGTACCGGGATATTCCATCAGTAGATCTTCCAATAGATCAAGCGTTTCAGCATCGAGATCGTTGGTCGGTTCGTCCATGACGAGAATATTGGATGGTTTGGTGAAAAGTTTGGCCAACAAGAGGCGGTTACGTTCGCCACCGGACAGAATGCTGACCGGAGAACGGGCACGCTCCGGCGAGAAGAGAAAGTCCTGCAGGTAGCCGATGATATGGCGCGACTGCCCGTTAATGACCAGTGTATCATTACCCTCACCGACGTTTTCCTGAACACTTTTGTCCATATCCAACTGTTCGCGAAGCTGATCAAAATATATCACTTCACGACGGGTTCCCAACTTGATTTCACCCTGTTGCGGCTCCAGTTCTCCCAGTAATAAGCGAAGAAGTGTTGTTTTGCCTGAACCGTTCGGGCCGATAATTCCGATCCGGTCACCGCGCATGATCGTAGTGGTAAGATCCCGCACAATTGCCCGGCTGTCATAGGCAAAGGTGACACCGGTTGCCTCCGCCACCAGCGCTCCGGAGCGATCCGCCACCTGCAGCTGGATCTTTGCCGTCCCCTGCCGTTCACGTCGCTGACGGGACTCTTCACGCAGCTTCTTGAGTGCCCTGACGCGCCCCTCATTACGGGTGCGACGGGCCTTGATCCCCTGCCTCACCCAGACTTCCTCCTGGGCAAGTTTTTTGTCGAACAGCGCCTGACGGGTAATTTCAGCTTCCAGAAGTGCCTCGCGCCGTTCCACGAATTCATCATAGCCGCAGGAAAATGCGTACATTCGCCCCCGGTCAAGTTCTGCAACCCGGTTGGCGAGTCGCCGGGCAAAGGCACGGTCATGGGTTACAAACAGTACTGTCCTGACATTTTTGGCGAGAAACTCTTCCAGCCAGAGGATCGTATCGATATCGAGGTGGTTGGTCGGCTCATCCAGAATAAGAATATCCGGGTTGGACACCAGCGCCCGGGCCAGCAGCACGCGGCGTTTGGTTCCGCCCGAAAGATCCGTAAATTCGGCTTCTGCGTCGAGATCCAACCGATTAAGTACCCGCTCCACTTCCTGATGCAGGTTCCAACCGTCATTTTCCTCAAGTTCTTTTTGCAGAGATTCAAGCCGGGCCAGCAGTTTTTCACTGCAGTCGTGGGCCAGTTGATGACTGACATGATGGTACTCCGCAAGGGTTGCGGCGGCACTGCCCATTCCGGATGCAACCACGTCAAAAACAGTGCCGCTCAGATCCTGCGGCACATCCTGAGTAAGTGCGGCTACCTTGAGGCCTTGCAGTCGCTGTATGTCTCCACCCTCCGGCGGCAATTCCCCATCAATCAACTTCAGCAGTGTCGATTTCCCGCTGCCGTTACGCCCCATCAGGCAGAGCCGATCGCCCTGCTCGATCTGCAGATTAATCCCGTTGAAAATCGGTGGGCCTCCAAAAGCCAGAGTTATATCACGAAGTGAAATTAGTGCCACGAATGCTCCATGAGTCTGTTTTTATTTGTTGTCTGCCAGGAATGGTCTGCAGACAAACCTGATCGTAAGTAACAGCATTAAAACGCGGAAGCAACGGAGTTGGAATGATATTCAGGGTACCGTGATGACAAATAATGACACCATTGTCAAATTGAATCCTGTTTTTAAACTATAAATACACCTGAGTTGAGACAACGTCTGGGAGTCAAATACGCCGTAACGAGTTCTTTTCTGCTTTCATTGAGCATAAAAAGATGTGAGCCGGCAAAAAGTAAATCAGAGTTTCGCACGGAACGCCTGGAGTTGTTTCAAGCGGCATGATCGCTCCATTCCGGTAAGCGCCTGATTGGTTTCAGATACTGCAGAACAAAATATTTATGCAGGTCCAGTAAAAAAACGTTACCATGTTCTATTTTTGAGATATAATGCCCGGCCAAATGATGACCGGTTGAGACGGAGGTCTTACAGATGAGTAAAAAAATTATACTGGCGGTCGATGACGAGCCGAATATCCTGATGTCCATCGAGTTCATTCTTGATATGGAGGGGTATGAAGTCCATACGGCCCGGGATGGCGATGACGCACTTGAAGTGGCTGAACGTGTACGACCGGACCTGATTCTGCTGGATATTAACATGCCGCGCAAGGACGGTTACGAAGTCTGCCGCACTCTGCGCATGAATGAACATATGGCCGGAACGAAGGTGATCATGCTGACGGCCAAGGGGCAGGCGCTGGAACGGAAGAAGGGGTTGGAGGTGGGGGCGGACGATTATGTTGCGAAGCCGTTCAGCGCCGACGAACTGCTGAGTACAATACGAAACTTTATCGAATCATGACATCCTCTCCGAAAGATACGCCGATTCGCAGAAAAAAAAGCCTGCGCCTCCGCATGATTGTATCGCTCCTCTCCCTCGCCCTGCTTCCGCTGATTATCACGATGCTCTTACTGTATTTAGAGGTCAACGACTATGTGACTGAACTGGAACGGCTCCAACCGATGTCCCACGTGCGTGAGCAGTTTATCTCTGCAGGCACGCAAACAGCATTTGTTCTCGTACTATTCGGAGGCATAGTCACGTTCCTGGCGTGGCGCATGGCTGACCAGTTTCTACTGCCGATTTTAATAATCCGGCGCGGCGCCGAAATTGTTTCCCGCATCAACCTTGGTCACCGGATTCAACTTGATACAGGGGATGAACTTGAGGACCTGGCAATTGAATTCAACCACATGGCCGAAAACCTCGGCACAGCGTACGATGAGCTTGAAGGGCGGGTGCAGGAAGCCACTTTTACGGTACAGGAAGAGCGCAACCGCCTCGCAACCGTCCTGCGCACTATGGTTGATGGTGTGATTGTCGCCAATGAAGCTGCCGAGACTATTTTGATGAACCCACGGGCACGGACCATTCTGGAATTGGGATACAGGTCCGGCATCGGAAGCCCTCTGTCACGTATTTTCCCCAGCGATCGTCTCAATTTTCACCTCAAGAGGGTGCGCCAACGATGGGAGCAGGGACGGGAAACCGTGGAGGAGGTGCTTTTTCCGTTTCAAGATGAAAAGATCATCAAGGGGTCACTCTCCATTGTGCCGGGACCGAAAGGGGAACGGGCCGGATACCTCCTGGTATTTCAGAACCTTAACAGCAGAAAATCCGAAGAGTCCCTGCAGGAAATGCAGCAACTCCTGCGTGGCCCGCTCGCCACTTCCCGCTCGCTGATAGATGCACTCCAGCGCCACCCGGACATGTCTCCGGAAAAACGGACAACGTTTCTGGCGGCAGTCACAGAGGAGATGGATAGACTAAGCACGCGGGTGACGGCAATTGATGATGCGGCCAAAGCCGTCCAAAGTTCACGATGGCCGGCCATCGTATCGGATCCCCGTGAACTACTGACTGAATCGCTGCTTTTGGCACCGGGAATTCCGGTCGAGATCGCAGAGAGCAGCACTGCTATTCCATCGGTACCTGTTGAACCATTCTCATGGATGGCATCTCTCCGTTGTGTCCTTCAGTGGATCTCGAAGATGACGTCAGGACGTGCCTCCGTCAGCGCAAATCTTCAAGTGGAGGAAGGTTTTGTCGTCACGACCTTTCGGGTGGCCCTCCCCTTCACGGGCGACCCGACCGAACTGGAGACGTTGGAAGTAGCACCCGCCGGCGAGCAAGCACTTTCCCTCGGGGAAACGGTGCACAAAAACCGCGGCGAGATCTGGACCAGAATCACAGATACACACATGGAGATTCGACTTGCACTTCTGCTGGCCGGAGACGTTTCCGAAGGGAACCGCACCGATGGATTGCTGACCGCTGAACCGGAATTTTACGATTTTGATCTGTTCCTGCCTCGACCGGTTATCGAACGGGCCGATCAGCTCCAGGCAAACTTAAATGACCTCGAATACGTCGTTTTCGATACTGAGACCACCGGTCTGCGGCTTTCAGAAGGAGACAAGGTCATCAGCATCAGCGGGATTCGCATACGCCGCGGACGTATTCAAAATGCCGAAATATTCCACTCCCTGGTCAACCCCGGCCGTTCGATCCCGCCCGAATCAATTATTTTTCACCATATTGAAGACCATATGGTGGCAGACGCACCTTCAATGAATCAGGTGTATCCACAATTCACAGAGTTTGTCGGCGATTCAATTCTTGTAGCCCACAATGCTGCCTTCGATAAAAAATGTCTGGAAATTGCCGCAGCTGATGCGGGCCTGCCGATGATCGACAACCCGTTTCTCGACACTCTGTTTCTATCGTATGGCCTCCACGAAGGGACTGAAGGCCACAGCCTTGACGCCATGGCGGAACGGATGGGGATCATCATAGACGGACGGCACACCTCCATGGGAGACGCCCGGGCAACGGCCCAGGCGTTTCTGGGCCTTATCACACTGCTGCCGGGACGCGGGGTGCGAACCCTTGCTGAAGCGAAAGCATTCTGTGACCGCCAGCTGCTCCTGCGCTGGCAGTCTTCGCGATTTTAGCGAGCGGAGGGGATCCAGTCATGAATTTGATATCACGCCGACTTGCCGCTCTGTTTGTTATCGGAGTAGCAGCCCTCTATCCGCCATTCCTGGGAGCCTTCAACCGACCGGGAAGCGTTCTCGGGATTCCGCTTCTGCCTCTGTATCTGTTTAGCGTATGGGGAGCACTGGTAGTGGTCGCCTGGCTACTGAACAGGAGGGATAAGTCGTGATTGCTACGTTCTGGGTTGCCCTCCTCGGAATCGCATATCTCCTGGTTTTGTTTGCGATCGCTTCTGCCACCGACAAGGCACGGGAAAACGGTCGCAGCCTGGTTGACAACCGGTGGGTGTACAGTATTTCTCTCGCTGTTTACTGCACATCCTGGACCTTTTACGGCAGCGTCGGTCAGGCAGCATCCACCGGCCTCGGATTTCTACCGATATATCTTGGCCCCACACTGATATTTCTCCTCGGACCGATCCTGCTCAAGCGACTCGTCTCGTTCTGTCGGGGAGAGGGGGTTACAAGCCTCCCGGACCTGCTTGAAGTCCTCTATGGAAAAGGCTGGATTCTTGGAGCGCTCGGCACCATCGTTATGGTAATCGGGGTGACCCCGTACATCGGGCTCCAGCTCAAAGCGATCGGATATACCTTCGACCTGCTTACCGGAAGAAGTGCTCCATCCGGGGTCATTGATGATGCAGCTTTCTGGGCCGCCCTTGCCCTGTCTCTTTTCGCCGGACTTTTCGGAGCCAGGAGCCTGGTCGCCTCCGAGCGCCACGAAGGGATGGTTGCGGCGATAGTCTTCGAGAGCACTGTCAAACTGGCAGTTTTTCTCACCCTCGGCCTGTATATTACATTCGGCATCGGAGGCGGCCTCGGACATATTTTTGAAATGGCAACTGCAGACCCCAATCTGGCTCGCCTCTTTCTACTTGGCGAGGGTTCCGGTGTAGCGCTGCCGACCTGGGCCACCCTGAGCGCACTCTCAGCATCGGCAGTCATCCTGCTCCCGCGCCAGTTTCATATGCTGGTTGTAGAAAACGTTGAGCCGCGTCATCTGCGTACCTCCTCCTGGCTGTTCCCGGCCTATCTGTTCCTGATTAATGTACTCGTGCTCCCTGTCGCGCTGGTCGGACGGCTGTACGGCGGCAACCTGGACCCTGATTTTTACATGATTTCCCTTCCGTTAATGCAGGGGCATACCAGCCTTGCATTTCTCGCCTTTCTGGGAGGTTTTTCCGCCGCCACCAGCATGGTTATTGTCGAGGCCGTCGCCCTTGCTACGATGATTCTTCATCATCCCGGGGTGGCGGTCATGGGTGCAGTTTTTCCGGGACTCCGCAATCTTGGCAACCGGGATGTTTCTGTCCAGCTTTTGCTCACCAAGCGCGCCGTTATACTTGGCGTTGTACTCCTCGGCTACGGATTCAAGCTGACAATCGGCGATTCGCACACTCTGGTAGCAACCGGATTGCTCTCCTTCTCAGCGATGATCCAGTTCGTCCCGGCCGTTCTTTTCGGACTCTGCTGGAATGGAAGAACCAGGACCGGCGCCCTCGCCGGACTTGCGGCTGGATTTACTCTCTGGATTTACACACTGCTGCTCCCCTCCTTTGTCGATTCAGGGTGGCTTAACGAATCATTTCTGACGCATGGACCATGGGGTATTGAGCTGCTCAAACCGAGGGCACTCTTCGGGCTGAGTGGTTTCGGCACCTGGACTCACGGCGTAATCTGGAGCCTTATATTCAACATGGGAGCATATTTTGTCTTCAGCTTCCTTACGTCACAACCCGAGACAGAGACCCATCGTTCAGAACATCCGGCTGCATGGGCTACCAAGAGCGAACTGGAAGGGCTTCTGACCCGCTTTGTCGGTGCCAAGATGGCCAAGGATGTACTCGGCGCGCTCCCCGACCGGGCATCTCCCCAACTGCTTCTGGAAGCCACCGAGCGATGCCTTGCCAGTGCCCTCGGGACCCCCTCGGCACATATGATTATCAACAGCACCCTGGCGTGGCCTAATGATCATGCGGTGGAAATTCTCGATGTTTTCGGTGGTGTATCCCAGACGCTCGTAGAAAGCCGGGATGCCCTTGAACGACGGCTTCGCGAACTGATGGTGCTGCATGAAGCCTCACACGCGCTTTCACGAAGCCTGAACATCGACACGCTTTTGCAGGAAGTTCTTCAACTCATCAAACAGGAATTCGGGTTTGAACACCTCGGTGTGCGCCTCCTTGATGAAGATGGTATTTTGCGAATTCGGAGCCATGTGGGCTTAAGTGACGAATATGTTACCGCCTCGGCGATGGTCCCGTCACGAGAAACATACTTCGGCAGCTGCTTTCTCGACGCAAAGCCGTTTGTAGTTGGCGATACCCGTGAAGTAGACAAGACGTTGCTCTTTTCAAAGCTGGTCAAAGCGGTACCGGTCAGTGCATTTATTCATGCACCAATGATCTACGAAGGGCAGGTTATCGGGGTGCTCACGGCATATACCTCCCGCGGGCCGATGCATTTCACCGATGAGTTTGTTGACCTGTTTGCGGCACTTGCCAACCAGCTTGCCATGGCAGCAATCAATGCCAAACTATACGGTGAAGTTCAGGCCTACAGCCTCGCCATGGAGGAAAAGGTGGCACGGCGTACCGCCGAACTGGAAAAGGCCAACGCGCGCCTTCTGGAACTTGATCGCCTCAAAAGTGATTTTCTCTCCACCGTCAGCCACGAATTGCGAACTCCGCTCACTTCGATCCGCTCTTTCTCTGAAATACTGTTGCGCTATGATGTGGACGGTGTGGAAAAACGCAAGAAATTCGTCGGCATCATCCATGACGAAGCGGAGCGGCTTACCCGCATGATCAACGACCTGCTTGACCTTTCAAAGATCGAAGCCGGGCGGTTGGAGCTGTTTCCCCGGGAGCTGGCTCTGGAACCTATTTTTGCCAGGGCAGTCGACACCACGCATCCGCTCTGTGCCGAAAAAGGGATCAGCGTCGTCAGCACGATCGAAGCCTCTCTTCCCCCGGTTTTTGTCGATGCGGATCGCCTCCATCAGGTACTGACCAATCTTATTGCCAACTCTGTTAAATTCTCACCGGAAGGGGGAACGATCAAACTCAATGGGACGAGAAGTGAAGGCTTTGCCCTGATCGGAGTAGAAGACGAGGGACCGGGAATCCCGCCAGACCGGCTGGAGCAGATTTTCGAGCGTTTTCACCAGGTGCGTGATCCGCAGAAATCCCATCCGCTCGGCACGGGCCTTGGCCTGACTATTTCACGTGAAATAGTTGAAGCGATGGGGGGCAGGATCTGGGTCGAAAGCGAGGTTGGTGACGGTGCGGTATTCTACTTCACTGTGCCTATTTTCACAGAGGCTGAGGGGCACAGTTCTCCCCATTTGGTATCGGACCTCACCAGTACGAGCACCGAACAGGACGCTTAGATGCCACGCAGGGAAACCGGTTGCCGTAATCCCCACGCTCTCTATCAGCGCGTTGCAGCTGCAGACTCTATAGCTGCACTGAAAGATATCAGCGACGTTTTGCTGAGCACTGTCGATCAGACCGTTCGTGCCGGGGCCGGTGCCAAAGAGATCGTCGAACTCATCTCCGGCATCAATGATGCCGTGACCCGGCGCCTGATTGTCATTCTTGACGAGACAGAGGGTATTCGACTCCCGTCCGGGGCCACCTACCTTGTTCTTGGCAGCGAAGGGCGCGGCGACCAGACCATGCGCACCGATCAGGACAATGCTATTGCATACCGTGATGACTTTCCACTTGAAAACCTCTGTTACGTCGAACAATTTGCTGTCCGGATCGTCGATGCCCTTGAGGAGATAGGCGTTCCCCGCTGTCCCGGCAACATCATGGCCAGCAACCCCGAATGGCGGCATAGCATGTCAGAATGGCGACTGCTGCTGGATGAATGGATCACTGTCCCCACCCCTGAGAATGTACTCAAATTCGGCATTTTCCAGGACGTCCGGTCTCTGCACGGTGATCTCTCCCTCGGGACAAAGCTCCGTGATCATATCAGGATATCTGCACGAAACTGCTCGCGTTTTTTCCCAAACATGGCATTCCATGCCATACGTTTCCCGAGTGCGCTGGGCATATTCGGACGTATACGGATAGAACGTTTCGGCGAACACAAGGGTAAGATCGACATTAAAAAGGCAGGGATCTTCGCCATCACATTGGGTGTGAGTCTGCTGGCACTGGAAAAGGGAGTAAATAGCGGCAACACGTGGGGGAAACTTGAATCACTTAAAATCAGTAGAACGATAACCGACCGTGATGCCATAATTATCGAGGACGCCTTCAACTGCCTTGTTATACTGCGCCTGCGGAGCCAATTGCGTGAATTGATTTCAGGCAAAAAACCCACCTACTATGTTGATGTACAGAGTATGTCAGATACTGAACTGAAAGAGTTGCAATGCGCTCTCAAAGGAGTTAAAACGCTGCACTACTTACTGCGAAGTCACTACCATCTTGACTCTATCTCGCCGTAATTACAAAGTAAAATAACGCATCCATGTCGCTGACCTGAAACATAATATCCCCGTAAAGACGGTTCCCGTCAATCCCTGATCAATTCAAAACGAGGTACCGTCAATCCGTCAACCTGGACATATTCCTCAAACATATCCAGCGGCCTGACCCACAGAGAACCGTCACCGTAGAGTTTACGATAGACCACCATCTCCTCTTCAGTCTCACTGTGCCGGGCAACATCGATTACCTCGTAAAAATTCCCCTTGTAATGACGGTAGCGACCCGGACGTAGTACCGGCATAAGTGTCCCCTTAAAAAAACGCCCCTGTCAGCATAAGCCGAAGGGGCGTTTGTGGTGAATATCCAAAGTGTGGATCAAACCCCGACGACTTCCTTGACGCCCGGTATTTTTTCCTTCATGGCGCGTTCAATCCCCATTTTCAGGGTCATGGTGGACATTGGGCAACTGCCGCAGGCACCTTTCAGGCGCACCTTGACGATACCGTCTTCAGTCACGTCCACCAGCTCAACGTCACCGCCGTCAGCCTGCAGGCCGGGACGTACTTGCTCAAGAACCTTCATAACTTCTTCTTTCATCTGTTACTCTCCTTTGTATGGTGGTGGTGCAAAACTAACTATTGTTTCGGCAGTCCCGGCTCGGTCAAATGTTCCGGCTGCATAATGCTGTCAAGCTCTTCCACTGCCATCAATCCCTGCTCCAGGACTATTTCCCGGATGCTTCTGCCGCTGACAACCGATTCCTTGGCAATGGCCGCAGAAGCGTTGTACCCGATATAGGGGGCAAGCACCGTTACCAGGCCAAGTGAATCATCCAGATACCGACGGCAGCGTCCTTCGTTGGCGGATATTCCGCTTATACAGGATTCTGTGAATTTCTGCACGCAATTCTTGAGAAGTTCCATTGAAAATGTCAGGTTCCAGGCAATAAGCGGCATCATGACATTCAGTTCCAGCTGGCCCGCCTGAGCAGCCAGCATGATTGTCTGATCACACCCCATCACCTGAAAACAGACCATATTGGTCATTTCCGCCATGGAAGGATTGATCTTGCCCGGCATGATCGACGAGCCGGGCTGGATGGCAGGGAGCCGGATTTCGTCAAGGCCGGTGCGGGGCCCGGACGCCAGCAGACGCAAGTCATTGGCAATACGCCCAAGATTGACCGCCGTACGGCGCAATGCCGACGACAGTGCAAGAAACGGATCCATATTCTGCATCGCTTCAAAGAGATCCACCGATGCGACCAGCGGAAAACCGGTGGCAACGACCAGTTCTTCGATAATGGCGGTGATATATGCCGGTTCCGCATTCAGTCCGGTTCCCACCGCGGTTCCACCAATCCCCATCTCCAGGAGGTCGGGAATACACGCTTCCAACCCCTCGCGGTTCTTGCGAACAGCGGCGGCATAGGCGCCAAACTCCTGACCCATGCGGATCGGCACCGCGTCCTGAAGATGGGTGCGACCCGACTTGAGAATATGGTCAAACTCCTGTGACTTTTCCGCCAACGCCGACTCCAGCCCTTCAAGTCCTTCTAGCAGAGGATCAAGCATCTCCAGAGAAGCCAGGCGGATGGCGGTCGGGATGACATCATTGGTTGATTGAGCCATATTGACGTGGTCGTTTGGATGAAGTATTGAAAAATCACCCCGCTGATGTCCCAGCAATTCCAGGGCACGGTTGGCCAGCACCTCATTGACGTTCATGTTATGCGAGGTCCCGGCTCCGGCCTGAAAAGGATCGACCACGAACTGATCGGCTTTTTCACCTGCCAGTATCTCGTCTGCAGCGGCCACTATGGCAGCACCGAGTTTTTCAGGAAGGCGTCCGGTTGACATATTAGCCCGGGCGGCACATTTTTTAATAATCACCACCGCCCAGACAAATACCGGGTGCGGTTTCAGTCCGGAGATGGGAAAATTTTCTACCGCTCGCGCGGTCTGAGCACCATAATATGCTGAAGCAGGAACATCCATGCTACCCAGGGAGTCTATTTCTGTACGTGTTTTCATTGCGCGCCCCATGTATAAAGCAAGACTTAATTATGATGTTTTATGTTGTCCTGAGATAACCGGACTGATATGGTTGTCCTTGTCAAATTGTACATCCAGTGTATGATCTTGTGTCAGAAAAGTCATCGAAAGAAGGGGTAGCTACAGATGTCATCTCACTTACTTGATGTTCCCGCAGATGTTGTGGTTCTCGACCAGCTTGTTGAAAAAACCCTCAGTAACGGCATGATCGTTGAAGTGTATCTGGTTAAACTTTCTCATCAATATGAAGCGGCACTCTTTGTTGAAGGGCACTATAAGCCGGGCCCCCCACTTCCCCGTCCCCTGGATACTCCAACCGCAACGGCAGCGTACTGGATGGGCGTGCGGCCAAAAGCGGGGTTGAGTCAGGAGGAGGGAGATGAAATTCTTGCTGCGGTAAACGTCCAGAATAAACTTCATCACTGTAATTTTATTGATAAATGGGGTGTGCTGGACAATTAGCACGCTTCCTTGCACACCATCGCCCCTGAACCTACAGGGGCGGCAGGTTACGCCGACACACCTTCCCATTCACCATACAACTCTTCCAACCGGCCATTCAGTGCAGCATGTCTTTCGCCCCCCCGCAGGCCTCGCTCCGGGTCATCAAAGAATCCCGGGGCATTCATTTCCTCTTCCAGTCGGGCCAGTTCTATTTCAACACCAGCAATCTGGGCCTCTATCTCCCCCATGCGTTTCTGACGTGCCTGTTCCTCACGTTTACGGCGTTTCTCTTCTTCCCGGTCCTTTAAGCGCAGGTCTTTGTCCTGAGGAGGCAACGGCAGCGGGGACGCGTTGGGAGCACTGGCCGGTACGGCGGCACCGGCAGCAGGGGATACGCCGGTTGCAACAGGTGCCGCGCCTTTTTTCCCCAGATAATATTCATAATCACCAAAATAATTTTCAACACTACCGCCGTCAACCTCAACTACCCGCGTTGCCAGTGCGTTGACAAAGTAGCGGTCGTGGGAAACAAACACGACGGTGCCGTCGAAACTTTTGAGGGCGTCAAGCAGCACCTCTTTACTGTTGAGATCCAGATGGTTCGTTGGTTCATCCATCAACAGCAGGTTGGATGGGCGCAGCAGCATTTTAGCCAGCGCAAGACGATTCCGCTCGCCCCCGGAGAGTACACTGACCGATTTATGGATGTCGTCACCCGAAAAAAGAAATGCCCCCAGTATATCACGCAGTTTCGGCACCATATCGTACGGTGCATCGGCATAGAGTTCATCGTATGCCGAACGGTTGTGATCAAGAACATTGGCCTGATCCTGAGCAAAATAATCCATACTGACATTGTGTCCGACAATCCGCTCGCCACCTTGGAAATCACCCCCGGCAAGCACCGCCATCAGTGTCGACTTACCGGCACCGTTGTGGCCGACCAGGGCAACCCGCTCACCTTTTTCAATATTCAGATCGATGCGGTTCAGGACGGTGTGCGTGCCAAACGAGCGGGTCAAGCCTTTCAGTTCGATCACGCTTTTGCCGCTTTTAGGGGCATCGGGAAATTGGAAACGGATCCGTTTCCGTTCCGGCGGCAGGACAATCCGCTCGACCTTTTCCAGCTGCTTGATGCGCGACTGCACTTGGGAAGCCTTGTTTGCCTGATAACGGAAACGGCGGATAAAATCCTCCGTCTTTTCGATCTCTTCATCCTGAATGCGCTTGGCATTACGCAGAGCGGTCACCCGCTCCTCCCGCTGGGTGAGATAGGTCGAATAACGGCAGTGATAATCCGTCAGGGTGTGGTTCCAGACCTCGGCGATGCGGCTGCAGACCTGGTCCATGAAGAAGCGGTCGTGGGAGACCAGGATCACCGAACCGGGATAGTTGCAGAGATACTCCTCCAGCCAGTTGCGGGCCTCGATGTCCAGGTGGTTGGTCGGCTCGTCCAAAAGCAGCACGTCCGGCTTCTGCAGCAGCAGCCGCGCCAGAGCGATGCGCATCTGCCAGCCGCCGGAAAACTCGCCGCAGTCGCGGTGCCAGTCCTCCTGGGAAAACCCCAGGCCTTTCAGCACAGCTCCGATCTCGGCCTCCATCGTATAGCCGCCGCGATGGCGGAACTGTTCCTGCAGTTCGCCGTAACGGTGCAGCAGCTGGTCGTGTTCGGGAGAATCATGCGGCAGGCGCTCCAGCTCCTGTCCCAGGTGATGGAGTTCCTCTTCCATGGCCAGCAGTTCGCCCAGCGCGGCCCTGGCCTCGTGAAACAGCATCCGGCCGGAGGTGACGATGCCGTCCTGCGGCAGGTAGGCGGCCCGCGCCCCCCGGGCAAACTGGATTTCACCCGAAGTCGGCTCGTTGATCCCGGCGATGATCTTCATCAGCGTGGATTTGCCGGCGCCGTTCTCTCCGACCAACGCCACCCGTTCACCCTTTTTCAGGTGCCAGGAGATGTTGCTGAAGAGCGGAG
>JAQTXD010000024.1 GCA_028688955.1 Desulfuromonadaceae bacterium | reverse complement strand
CAACCTCACCACGGGCAATTTCAATCGCCCTGATTGTACGATCCCGATCCAACTGATCGGTACTGTTGTGTTGATTCACCCTGATCCGGGCCAATTCTTCCACCAGTTCAGCATCATTTTTTTCTGATAACTCCAGTCGCAGCGCATTATTGTACGGGACTTCTACCATTCGATATCCACGCAGTATGGCATCCAGGTACATACCGCTCCCCCCGCACAAAACAGGCATGACGTTCCGATTGGTAATTTCTGAAAAGACCTCCAGAAAGCGGCGCTGGAATTCATAAACACTAAATTCACTTCCTGCATCCACAATATCAATCAAATGGTATGGCACCTGCTTATATTCATGGAGATCTTTTCCGCTTCCAATGTCCATGCCGCGAAATACCTGGCGAGAATCCGCGGAAATAATTTCCCCGCCAAGCAGCTCTGCAAGTGCGACAGCCAAACATGTTTTACCGGAGGCAGTTGGTCCAAGAATTGTTATCAAATCAATCGGTGTCGCCAATTTATCTTTCATGAAGCCCACCGTAGACAGCTTCTGCAACATTCCGATTCATTCCGGGAACCGCCTCGATATCCTCTACGGTAGCCTCTTTGAGGAGCCGCAGGCTGCCAAAATGTTTCAGTAACGCGATACGGCGCTTGGGACCAACCCCGGTGATAGCTTCAATCTCTGATGCAATCCCCTCTTTCCCGCGCAATTTCCGGTGATAGGTAATAGCAACACGGTGCGCCTCGTCGCGTATTGCCGCTAACAGAAGTAACGGTTTCGAATTCTGTCGCAGTACCACCGGATTTTTTCTGCCGGGAAGAAATACCCGTTCATCACTTTTCTGGACGGTCTGAGCCAGGGCATCATGCCGGACGCGGCTTTTAGCAAGTGACACCAAATCAAAACATCCAGTCAAATCAAGCTCGTTCAGTATTTCCTGCACCGCATTCAGCTGACCAATCCCTCCATCAACAACCACCAGATCAGGTAGTGGATTCCTTATTCTCCCATCAGCACTAAATCTGCGCTGGAAGACTTCCCGAAGCATGGCAAAATCATCCTGACCTTCAACAGTTCGAATGCGATAGTGACGATATTTTTGATTGTCAGCTCTCCCGGATGTAAACACCACGCAGCTCCCGACTGAAAAGCGTCCCTGAATTGTGGATATGTCATAGCACTCAATCCGTGACGGGATCCGTGACAGCAGTAAACGTTTTGAAAGTTCGTCAAGTACCGCTTCAGCCGTCGCCTCTTTTTCGTCCCTCTCCCGGAAAGCTGACGCGGCATTCTTGCATGCCAACGCAACCAGTTCACGCTTTGTTCCGCGCTGCGGACAGGAGAGAGACACTTTGCTCCCTTTCAGCTCTCCGAATAACTCCGCCAACCCCCTGCCTTCCTCAATATCCAGTGGCAGGAGGATTTCTTCCGGAATAAAGACGGGGCCAACATAATATTGCTGCAAAAATGCTGAAACCGCGGTTGCATCATCTAATTCCCACGATACCGCAAACAACCGACTCCCGGAGAGCACCCCTGCGCGTATATAAAGCAGTGCCATCTCTATACGGCTATCGTCTCGGTAGAAACCAACCACGTCCGTGTCCCCGCCGCGCAGCACCACTTTCTGCTTCTCAACGGTCACCTCGATTGATTGAAGCAGATTCCGCCACCGGGCGGCCTCTTCATAGTGCATATGTTCCGCGGCGTCAATCATGCGCCGCTTGAACTCGGCAACAAGTTGCCGGCCTTTTCCTTCCAGAAACAACATGGCGCTATTGACCAGTAGTGCGTATTCTTCCTGAGTAATCAACCCATGACAGGGGGCGCTGCACTGGCCAATCTGGTGGTATAGACACGGGCGTGTACGTGACATGCAGGTGGCAAGGGGGTAATGCCGGAGCGGAAACATGCGAATCATCTGCCGGAGCACTTCTCGCGCAGCGGCCCCGGATGAATAGGGGCCGAAATATCGCGCATTGTCGCGAGGGCGTTTTCTTACGATGGTAAAGCGTGCAAACTCTTCATGTGGATCGACACGTAATGAAAAATATGTTTTGTCATCCTTGAGATTCATGTTGTAGCGGGGGTTGTGTTGCTTGATGAGCGTATTTTCGAGCAGGAGTGCTTCTTTTTCAGTGTCAGTCAGCACAACATCGATATCCGCAACCCTGGCCATCAAAAATTTCACCTGATAACGCGAATCGCCTGATGAGTTGAAATACGAACGAACACGCTGCCTGAGGCTGCGCGCTTTTCCGACGTAAATTATCTCACCGGTACCACTGCGCATCAGGTACACACCTGGTGATGTCGGAAATTGCAGTATTTTATCTTCGAGGCTCATAGTAATCGATCATACCTGCTTGCAGCCGGATTGTGAATGGACTTCATCAACTGATTTGGTGCCTTATTTTATGGCACATGCTTATTATAGCGGCAACAAATAACTGGAATCGCGTGAGATATACCCGTATTTTCTCATTGTTACAACACGAGTATATTTGGCCACTTTTTTGCTTGCATGCAAGACCGCCAAAGACGGCGTCAGAAACCAATGGGGGATATTCTGTATGGAACCAATGTCAACGATGACAGGTCTGAAGAGTAGTGCTGATGTTCTTTTTCTAATGTTGGGTGCAGTGATGGTGTTTGCAATGCATGCGGGCTTTGCCTTTCTGGAAGTCGGTACTGTACGCAAAAAAAATCAGGTTAATGCACTTGTAAAGATTCTCACCGACTGGTCGGTTTCTACAATTGTGTACTTTCTAATCGGCTTTCCCATATCCTATGGCATTTCGTTTTTGAAACCTGCAGGTGAACTTCTCGGTTCAACTCAGGGCTACGATTTGGTTCACTTCTTTTTTCTGCTCTGTTTTGCTGCCTGTATTCCCGCTATTATTTCCGGCGGCATAGCCGAACGTGCCAAATTCTGGCCGCAGGTCATCGCCGGTGCCATTTTTGCCGGAGTTACGTATCCTCTCTTCGAATCAATAATCTGGGGCCAGAATGCCACTCAGATACAAAAACTTTTCAAGGATTTTGGCGGTGCCGAATTTCATGACTATGCCGGCTCTGTCGTAGTTCACTCGATTGGCGGCTGGATCGCATTGCCAGCCGTTCTCATCCTTGGTCCGCGCATGGGCCGTTATATCAGGGGTAAATCACATCCTATTCTGGTCAGCAACATCCCTTTTTTATCTCTCGGTTCATGGATACTGGCAGTTGGCTGGTTTGGATTTAATGTCATGAGTGCCGGAAATTTGGAAAAAATTTCCGGACTGGTGGCGGTCAATTCGCTGATGGCTATGGTAGGGGGCGTTCTCGCAGCTTTGATTGCCGGCAAAAACGACCCCGGCTTTGTTCACAACGGCGCGCTGGCCGGACTGATAGCGGTCTGCGCAGGCAGCGATCTAATGCACCCACTGGGGGCATTTGCCGTAGGCTGCATTGCCTCGATACTGTTTGTCTATGGATTCCATTATGAACAGGAAAAACTCCACATTGACGATGTACTTGGCGTATGGCCGCTCCACGGTGTTATAGGTACCTGGGGGGGAATAGCCGCCGGTATTTTCGGGCAGAAATCTCTCGGTGGGATTGGCGGCGTGAGCTTCGTTTCACAACTTGCCGGGAGTCTGTTCGCTGTGCTTTTTGCGGTAGCCAGCAGTTTCATTGTCTACACGGTACTCAACAAAACTGTAGGGATTCGTCTTGAGCAGGATGACGAATATAACGGTGCAGACGTTTCAATCCACAAAATTGGTGCATATCCGGAAGACAGCATTCGCTGATATCATTAAAAACTCCATTAATTTCATTGGATTATATTTACCCCATCCCACGTGACCCTGCTACTGACCAGCAGGTCGGTAGCAGGGTCACCCACTCTCCTGGTTCTCCGGACACGCACGCGATACATCACCCCTGATAAAACACCTACCCGGTACCGGCACGCAATAGATAAATATTTATTAATGTATGGGTAGCTTCAAGGGTACTGGCTACCGACTAAAAAATGCTAACCATTCGATTTAATGACGTACTTTCGGCAGGTCAAAAAGGCGGTAAGTAACTGACATACCGATTCTTCCGTTGACAACAGCATGGAGAGGTGCTACTTAAGATGCATTTTACCTATAGACTCTATCTGCTCTCCGTGCGCCGTAAGTAGCGTAACCGGCCAAACGAGGTCAATTAACGTGATATTATTGAAATTATGCCGAAACACTCTCATCCGGTTTCTGGTCGCCCTGGTCATAATTTCATTTCTAAGCGCTCCGTGCGCTTTTAGTCAGGAATCTGAAGATTCTCAGATATTTATTGCCGGATTTAATGCCTTCCAGCAGAAAGATTACACCACCTCAATCGAGAAAATGAATGAGGTCCTGCAGAAATTCCCCGATACCCCCCTGAGAGACGTGTCGCTGTTCTGGCTTTCCCGATCCTACTACAAAGCGGGCAACCATCAAGAGGCCGCCCGTTACCTTTCACAGTTTTCCAAAGAGTACCCGGAAAACCCGCTTAAAACCACTGTTGAGGATGAACTGCTTGCGCTGGTAACCCGATATGAGAAAGGTGAGACGCTGCCGACCGGATCACCTTCTGATAAGCGTCCTGATATCCTTGCAGCCCGGAAGGCACAACGTGATAAGGACCAAATAGCCGCAAAAGCAGAAGAGACTAAACAGGCAACTGATGCTGCACGTACTGCTGCTTTCAATAGAATGAAAGAAAAGGCGGCAGCCGTTAAAAGGGAGCAGGATCGGATAGCACGTGAAACGGCAGCCCAGGAAAGTACCGAACAGCAGCGGATCGCAGCAGTAAAGGCAGATGAAGCGTTACGGGCTGAAGTGGCAGCAGAAGCTACCCGCATTGAAGCACAGAAAGCGGAATCACTGCGACGTGCGCAACAGGAAAAGCTCGAGCGAGGTGCCCAGGCTGAAGCTGAACTGGCACGAATGAACGCACTCAATGCGGAAAAGGAGCACACAGCGGCGGCAGAAAGAGTTGCCCGTAAGCGCGCTGCTGAGATTACAGCCGAGGAAGCACGACTGGCCGAGCAAAAGCGTGCCGATGAAACCGCTATGGCGAAAAAACTGGCATATCGTGAAAAAGCCATTAGCCAGTATAAATCAATTATTGATAAATTCCCCGCATCAAGTGCGGCAGCTGTTGCTGCCGGAAAACTCCGGGAGCTCGGAATCGCCGTCGCATTTCCTGTTCAGACAGCCGCATCACCTCTCCCCGAAAATGCCCAGGTGTTTAGACTCGAGGTTGCACAGTTTGCCGGCTTTGAATTCAACCTGCTGCCGTATCCCGAAGCATTCACTGTTGGCCAGCAGCAGGCGGTTCCGTTTGAAATTACAAACCGCGGCAACGGTGCCGACTCATTTCATTTGGAATCCGCGTTCCCGGCTGATTTCCGGGCACGTTTTGCGACAGTTGCAGTTCCTGGTGTTGCAATCACCCAAACACCGCTACTTGCACCGAACGAAACATTCAAGGGGGTTCTCAGCCTCACCGTTCCACCTGACAGTATCGACGGACTTCGGAGCACGTACCCGGTTAAAGCTGCGTCACAGCTGATGACAGAGGCAAGTCAGTCGCGCGAAGTACGCCTGATTGCCTCTGCACCACTCCTGCGGGCAGTCGTACGCACAGAGAAAAACAGACCAGTTCCCGGCGATAAAATCGTGTATCGCATCGCCGTTCTCAATGTCGGCTCCACTGCCGCAAAGGATGTGGCAGTGCGGCTTAACTTCCCGCCACAGTTCGAACCCGTCGACTATGCAGCAGCCGGATTCAGGCAGGAAACGGGGTCCGCACTTCTGGTGGATGGATTGCAGATTAAATCCGGTGAAAACCGGGAGTTAAGCGTAGCCTTCCAACTCAAGGATGACTCACTTGCAGGACAGGAGCTGTCTACCCGCGTGGAACTTATCAACAACCAGCTCAAAACTGCCGCCGTATTTGTTTCAAATCTTTCTTCAGTCGCCCCCCAGCGGAGTCTCCTTGTACATGCCGGCTCCGCACGCATTGTTGCGATTCCGGGACAAACTGTGACTGCTCCTTTTGTCGTTACAAATACCGGCAATGTCAGAGAAAAATTCAAGGTTTCCTCCATGATCACCGGTGCCGGGGACGCAGTTGTTTTTAACGACCTTAATCGCGACGGCATCCGTCAGGCAAGCGAACCGCTGGCAAATGAAGTTGGCCCGCTGGCTCCTCGGGAAGAAGCCAGTATTGCGGTGGAAATCAAAACTCCCCCGAGCGCTGCAGACGGCAGCAGCGGCAGTGTCCGGCTGTCATTTATTTCAGAAGGGGACGCAACCAGGTCGGCATCCGACTCAACGCAATTAACCTATTCAAGACCGGTGTTAAAAATGGCGATGGCAGGTAAGGACGGACGGCTCAAGCCTGGAGACGTGGCCTCATTCGACCTGACAATTACCAATAGCGGCTCAAATCTGGCCAAAGTAGTAGAACTGCAGAGCGCCTGGCCGGAGCAACTCGAATTGATAGCTGCTGACCCTGCAACCAGTGCGGTCAATAACGGGACGGTAATCTGGCGCTTTATTGAATTGGGTGCTGCGGAGAAACGCAATATCAAGGTTTCTTTCAGGGTCAAACCGGGTACCGGAGTCGGCACAGCTATCCAGGTCAGAAGCACTCTCAACTACGAAGATCAGCTTGGAAACAGGTATTAACATGACCACACGTGCCCGCCTTATACCGCTTATCGCTTTCTTTACCTGTGCGGCACTGCCAGCGTGGGGGCAACAGTACCTCTATGTACCGCAGCCGGTCACTTCCACCCAGCAGGAATCGTCACAGGACGGCATTCTTGTACAGGAAATCGAGATTCAGAAGGGTGACACTCTTTCTCGTCTTTCCCGCAGGTACAACGGGCGGGGCACGTATTATCCACAGATTTTACTGTTTAATTCGATAAAGAATCCCGATTTGATTTATGCGGGTGCGACGCTCAAAGTGCCGCTATCTCAACGGCTCTCTCACACCATGAATAAAAGTGGTGCCGGCATGGCTGATGCTCCTTCGAAGCTATCGGCACTTAAACCGGACGGCACTGCACACGGAGACTCAGGTGCCGAAACAAACGGCAATAATTCTGTTGAACAGCCCACTGCCTCAAATTCTAAAACTGAACTTTCAGCTGGTGACTTAAAAGCCGGTGATACAAACAAGAAGCCCGGTCGTCACGCCGGGAAGAAAGCTGCTCGTGTAAAGAGCTCTGCAATGCACCGGGCCACGATAAAGAAGCAACCGGCATCTCCGCTGCTGACCGTACCTGCTTCGCAATCCCCTGCAACATCTCCTGCTGCCTCCACCGGGCAAGTACTTTTTGAGTCAGCTGTAAGTGCGTACCGCCGGAATGACTGCACCACCGCAGTTGACCTGTTCGACCGCTACCTGGCAGATAACTCCCACACTCCTCTGGCCGCAGACGCGACCCTATACAGGGCTGATTGCTATTTGAAATTATCCGCTCAATAAACCACCTGACAATGCAACTGTTTAAATCGGCGGTTTCTGCACCCCTTCAGGGGCAGCCCGCGTTCCTTTCCACGCCAGGAGACAGATTCAACGAGGTACTACCGAATGAAAATATCCCCACTCGACATTCAGCAGCAGCAATTCAAGGTTAAAACCTTCCGGGGCCTTGACCCGGACGATGTTGACGCTTTTCTGCAGACGGTTGCCGGTGAAATGGAAGGTCTCATCCGCGAGAACAGTTATTTGCAGGAACAACAATCTCGGCAGAACCGCGATATGCTCGATATGGCTGAAAAAGAGCGTGAGCTGCGCGAGACACTGCTCTCTGCCCAGCGTGTCATTGAAGAGATGAAGGCGAACGCGCGTAAAGAGGCGGAATTGATTGTTTCCGAAGCTGAACTGAAAGGTGAACGAATTGTTGCAGATGCGGAACGGCAACTGGGGGAACTAAAAACGCGAATTGAAGAGGTCCGTCGCCAGAAAATTCAGTTTGAGATGAGTTTCAAAGGGTTGCTCGACAGCTTCAGCAGGCAGCTTTCAGGCGATGAACAGTCCTGAGCTCCCTTTCCTTACGAAGCACAAAGACGATCTGATTTTGACTGTCTATATCCAGCCGCGTGCATCAAAGAACCAGGTCTGCGGAATCCAGGGCGAGGAGCTCAAAATTCGGCTCACCTCTCCACCGGTTGACGGAGCAGCAAATAAACTCTGCAGAGAGTTTATTGCAGAGTTATTTGACGTGTCAAAATCATCCGTTGAAATTATTTCCGGGGAGACGTCACGCCATAAACGGTTACGGATTACCGGCTCGTACTCCGGACAATTTGATTCACACATTTCCACACTGGGAAAAGCCCTCGGTACCGGGCATACACACTGAAAGGAAGACCACATGGCACAGGCAAAATCAGGAGACAAGGTAATCGTACACTATACCGGCAGGCTGGAGGACGGTTCAGTGTTCGACTCATCAGAAGGCTGCAGTGAACAACCGGAAGAGCACTCATGCGGGTGCGGAAACAAGAAGGAGGTCGAGACAGGATGTGGATGCGACGATCATGGATCTGATCCCATGGAGTTTGTCATCGGCGCCGGTACCCTTATACCAAAATTCGAGGCGGCCGTCATCGGACTCGAACCGGGGCAGAGCATTACGGTATCTATTCCCGCTGATGAGGCATATGGTCAGCGCAGCGATGCAATGGTCGCCGTTATAGAACGAAGTGAAATACCTGCCGATATCAATCCGGAACCGGGACATCAGATGGAGGTTATACTGGAGGATGGTTCACCTTTTCCGGTACTCGTAACGGAAGTAAGTGATACGACAATTACGCTGGACGGTAATCATCCGCTGGCAGGACGAGATTTGACTTTTGATATCAGACTGGTTGATATTGTGTAGGTCCCCGGATTTTTGCATAACACGAATAAGGCCGTTGACGAAGATGTCAGCGGCCTTTTGTTATTCATAACTCAACTGTCTGGATTGAAATTACTGCTGCTTCCCGGTTGCGACCGTTGATCCTGCCGACTGAACCCCAAAATCTTTCGCACCTTTGGGGATGTTTGCCAGCACGACAACAAACGGGATCGCCTTGCCGGGAGCAACCTCCATATTGGCAAGCGAGTCGCCGAACTGGTTGGCCATGGCAGCCTCGATTTTGTCAAGCGGGAGACTTTCCAACTGCTCTTCCGTCAAAGGATTGCCGCCATACGCAGACTTTGTGGCAATACTTTGGCCGGTGGAATCGAATACCGTTACTTTGACCTGCAGCGCTGCCCGCGGTTTAGGATACTCGTTCAGTGCCTCACCGGAAACAACCAGCAGCTCACCCGCAGAATCATTGGTGATGTAGACTGCTTTTACCGACTGTATACCAATTTTTCCGGTATCCTGAGATGCATTATCCTTGGGGGAGGAAAGGGATGTATACCCGAAATAACCGAGCACCGATATAACAAGTATCGCGACAACCGCTATCAATCCGGTAAAGATCGGACTCTGCTTACGACGGGATGCAATTGAGAGTGGTGGCAATTCATGCAGATCTCCGACTGAAATGTCCCCCGCGACCGGCTGTTGCTGTTCGGCGTCCCCGGCAGCTGCCGCGGTGCCCTGAGCATCGGCGAGAGGTGCAAACAGGGTTTTCTGGGCAGGCTGCAAATCATCAGGATTTACCTGTTGGATCGCCACAGATGTCAGTTCGTCGCCAAAATCTATATCATCAAGATTGAATGGCGCATCAGCCGATGTATCAAGTGAAAACAAAGTACCACCTTTGCCACCTGGCTGCCGGCTGCCCATATCCATCGATTCTGCAAAGCTGTCACCTTCAAAGTCAAACGTTATCGGTTCGCTGCTCGGTTCCGGAGTTGGCTGCACCACAGCTCCAAACATATCATCAGAGAAATCAAGTCCCTGTAGAACCTCTTTTCGGGGTTCCGCCTGCGTAGCTGTCTCCGGCATTTCAGCGGTAGTTGCCTCATCACCCGAAACGGCAGGAATACTGAATGTTTCAACCTCTGATTCGCCGTCGCCAAAATCAAAACTCGTAAAATCAACTTCACCATCAGAGGCGGCAGGCTCTTCCGCGACAGCTCCGACCGTGCCTTTGTCCTCATCCAGGAGCAGGTCTGATTCAAACGAGAAAGCAGACGGGTCGAACTGAGATAATTCCCCCCCGCTGCGATCCTCTGATTCATACTGAAGAGTTGTATCAGCTCCGATCTCATATTCGGGCGATGATTCTGCAACTGGTGCTGTTCCAAAGAGCGTATCTTCGGACGGTGCCACTAATGTTTCATTTTGATCGTTATGTGCAGCTTCAGATACAAAAGGTGCCACTTCAGGAGTATCTTTCTGCACTCTGAATACGCTTTTACACTTGGTGCAGCGGACTTTGACTCCTTTATCCGAGACTCTGGAGTCGTCAAGCCGGAATTTGGTACGGCATTTATCACATTGGATTATCATCTGTAACTCCTCGATGACGATAGTTTCGTGGCAAAAAAACACGGAACTATCTGAAACAACGCTAGTCCTATATCAGAAAGGGTGGAGGGTGTCAAATCATTACGCTGTGATATTTCGACTATTTAGTCCGATTCTGTGAACATATTTTTACGATTGGGCATGCCTGACAACAGCTCATATCCTTCCCGTTACAGCCGTCACTGATTCCCAGGTGAGCAAGAGCAAAATCATACTTTACCGGGTCATCACGGTCAAATGAGCGCAGGGCTGACGTAATGTCAACTGCCATACGCCAGTCGGCATTCTTTCTATTCGTAAGACCCAGATAGCGGCTTATACGGCTTATATGTGTATCGACGGGAATAATCAGTTGCGCTGGCGATACACCCTCCCACAGATGAAGGTCGATACCGTCTGCAGGTCGAACCACCCAACGGAGAAACATGCAGAGCCGTTTACAGGCACTGCCGGAGGCTGGTGCCGGGAACAGAAACGGATAAGAGGAATCTGCGGGAATATCGGGAGTCCCGTAGACTGGTGAATAGTCAAGTGCTCGAACCGCCCCCGCATAATGGTTCAGAGAGCTGCTGATATCACTGTCGTCAGACCGGTACCCCTGCAGGAAGAAATTCTCAATGCTTCCGGAGCACTCCACCATCTGCCGCATTCCCCAGAAGAGCGCACAGAGATCGCGACCATCATTAAAGCGATGCTTAAACCCGGAGAACCTGCGTAATCCGGACTGAGGATCAAACCGCTCCACATATCTCCGCGGTGACGAACCTACCTCCGCAAAAATGACTTCAAGTGTTCGCAGGATGACGCCTATTGATCCATACGCAAATGATGAAGCGACAACCGCAGAGATCTCTCTATCGGCCGGGTCAGCGAAGCGGTGACAGAACGATACAGGATCATTGTCGAGGTGCCGGGAGGTGCGGGATATATAGAGTGCGTCTAAAACCGCACGTATATCAGACATCAGCCTCACGCAGAAACCGGGCGGCATCTTCCGGAGACGTCGGGTTGATATAAAATCCGGTTCCCCACTCAAAACCGGCCATTTGCGTCAGGCGCGGCACGAGCTCAATGTGCCAGTGATAATCATATTCCAGCGAATTCCAGTGATCAGGTTTGCCGGGACGGCGATGCATGGGCGGAGCCGTATGCAGAATAAAATTATACGGGGCATCGCGCAGAACCGTCTTGACCCGCAGCAGCATATCCTTCATTGCCACAGCCAGTTCTGCCAACTGGGCATCGTTCATCAGGGCAAAGTCGTGGCTGTGTCGCTTGGGGTAAAGCCGCAGTTCGAACGGTGAACTGGAGGCGTAAGGCGTCAGCGTCACAAAATTGGAAAACTCCTTTACGACTCGAATCCCTTCGCGCAGCTCAAACTCAATCAGGTCACAGAAAATACAGCGTTCTTTATCGTTGAAATAATTTCGCGAAACCTTCAGCAGTGTACTGGCTACCGGAGGCAGAAGCGGAACCGCAATAAGCTGGCTATGGGAATGGTGCAGGGATGCGCCGGCACGGGTACCATGATTTTTGAACAGGACCATATAGCGGAAACGGAAATCCTTGCGCAGGTCGAGGTACCGGTGACGATACGCGATGAGAACATCGTTGATCTCGTTAACCGTCAGATCAGCCAGCGTCCGGTTGTGGTCAGGAGTTTCAATGATAACCTCATGCGCACCGATGCCGTTCATAACATCGTACATACCATACCCACGGCTATTGAGATCGCCTTCGACCCGCAAGGCAGGGTATTTGTTCGGGATGACCCGAACACGCCAGTTAGCGGAGTTGGGAAGACCCTCCGGGCGGATGGCGAATATCTCCGTTGGCGTTTTATCCTCATTGCCGTAACAGAACGGACAGGCGGTCATTCCGGTATGTTCCGGCTCTACCTGGAAATCTCGCGGACGTCGGCCACGCTCGACCGCTATAATGACCCAGTGCAGTTTTATCGGATCCCAGCGCAATTCAGACATTCAACCTCCAGTACCATCCACGGTTATATCAACCAATTATCCAATTCAATTTCCGCTCCTGCATAATACAGCATCAGCGGTGCATCCGTAGGCCAACGCCCGATCTCCTCATTGTCACGCATAAGCGTCAATGAGGCAAACAGCTTGCTTCCCGGCACCAGTGAGATGCTGCTGAGAGGAAGTGTTATCTCGCATGTCTTGCCAATCTTCCACCGGCAATAGCTGTTGGTCGGTGTCCAGATCCCTTTCTCCTTCACCAGCAACAGCCCCTCATCATGTTTCATCTGTAGTGACAACCGGTAATCCCGGTCATAAATCAAATGAAGATTAAGTATGTCATCCTCCTTCAGCAGTCGCGAAAGCTCCTGAACCCCGTCAATCCTGATAAAGAACGACTTATTGTTATAGCCATAATAGAAGCTCTGCAACATGCGGTCCGATGAATGCATGGCAGAACCCTGTCGGGTCAGGTCATAGAGTCCGGCTGCAAGCCATTCAAAGTAATCGCTGATCCTGCCGTTGATCTCAGGATCGATAAATGCTGCCGGCTCGCGGATCAATCCTGCGGGGCTCTTCTTTTTAATAGGTTCCAGCAGTTCACGAGGTGGATCCTGTCCCAGAAGCCGGTAGACATTCATCAGATGCTGGCGGAAGAGGCGGTCGAAACGGTCGCTGTGCGGTGAGAAGTGATCATCACCGTACCACCAGAACCAGTCACTCCCCTCAGCGGCATATAACGAGCGACAGATCATTTCTGCCGTAACGTCGGCGGAAGGCTCTCCGCTTTCAAGAGCGGCAGACACGTGCACATTCGAGGCTACAGCGGATTCCCGCGCCTGAGCGATCAGATCCCAGGCCAGGTTCTCTTCCGGATGGCCGATCCAGATACCGTAATTGCCGTTAATCCAGGACCCGGGAAAAATAGAATGCAGGCGACCTTCAAAACGCGTCTCTTTCAAGACCTCGCTGCAGGTGGACAGACGAAGAGTAGCAGAGTCGGCAATGCCGCGGTACATTCCCTGAAGAAAGTCGTAGGCGTTGTTGGGATAATATTCCCAGGCATTCTCGCCGTCCAATATGATTGGGACAACTCGCCCATCTCCGCCCAGACGCGCTTTTATCGCATTCAGACGACCACACAGATCCGTAACCGCGCGCCCCGACTCCCATTGAGAATAGGTAAAACCGATCAGGTCAGATAGCTGGTGATCACGGAAAAATGCGCCTACTTCACCATGGCTGCTGCTGTAGCGCCAGGGCCGATATAACCGCTCTTTACCGGTCCCAAGACCGCCATCCATGCTTTTTTCAAGAATCTCCTCATCCGTGGCAAACCAGCGGATACCGCTCTCCGTAATGATCTCCAGCGTTTCATTGCTGACGGAACCCTCCGATGGCCACATTCCGGTGGGGGTAAAACCGAATACTTCCCGGAAATAGCGAATACCACGGTGGATCTGGGCACGGGCGTCTTCGGGATGACGAAACGTAGCAGTCGGAAGCGTCACCCGGGGCATGGCGGTCTGGGCACAACGAAGATCGCACAGCAGCGGCATAATGGGGTGATAGTAGGGTGTCACCGACAGCTCTATCTGCCCCTCTTCGTGGAGACGCCGGTAGAGCGGGATGATTGCCTGCAGCACTTCCAGTTGAGTGGCAAAAAGCAGCTCCTTATCCGCTGCGCTAAAGTTTTCACCTTTGGCAACAAGATCAGCAAATACCGGATAGCGCCGGCGCGCCGCTTCACCCGTCCATGCAAGGAAGAACCAGACCTGCAGATCCAGAAGGTCCTGGTCACTAAAGTGTCTGATTCGTTCCCGTGCACTCCCCGGCTTTCCTTCGCCTGCCATATACAGCAGCTCCAGATAGCGCCGTGACGGTTCAATCATATTCTGGCGATTTGCCGAGAAAAAGTTTTCCAGCAGAAAAACCCGATCATCCTGACTCAACTCCGAAGGAGCCGCCTTCCCTTTCTGCAGAAAGGGATCAACCGCACTGCCGGAGGCATAGTCAATCAGCTGCTCGATCAGTGACGGCACCAGATTGAAGACCGCCTTCGCTCCCGGCGTATCTTCGACGATAGCCGGCATATCGAAATAATCCTTGATGCCATGCAGGTAGGTCCACGGAAGGGCATATTCATTTTTCAGGGGGTCTTTGTAGTATGGTTGGTGCATATGCCATACGATAACAACGTCGAGCGGCTTCGGCATAATCGGTTACACCATCTCCTTTTTCCACGCGACTATTTTCTTCTCATACTCGCTGAGCAGGTTTCGTGCCGCTTTCTGATCCTTCGCCTCGGCAACAATATGAATCACCGGCAGATACTGATCAGGCAGCAGCAATACCCACTCTGTTCCGAAATGCACCTTGATGCCGTCAATAAACGTCGCTTCCTTCTCCAGACTATCCTCGCTCATCTTGCGCATGATGCCTCCCTTCATTTCCCAGGGGCAGGGGAGGCTGGTTTGAAGAAAGGCTGAGCGGGGGACTTCCGAGAGCGTCTGCGAGAGTGCAACTCCGCCGACGGCACTCAGTTCCATCAGCTTTGCAATGGCGAACATGCCATCGAAGGCTGACTGAAAACGGGGGAAGGCGAAACGGCCATCAGCCGTCCCGGTCAGGACTATTTCTGATGATGAAGCAATTTCCTGCATGGAGCGATCCGAACTTTTGGTGCGAACGACCTGGAACCCCTTCGGAATTGCCATCTGTTCAATTGTAGAGGGGGCCTGTACCGGTACGGCAATAACACCTTTCTGCCCGGTTTTCATCAGCAGTTCGACGATGAGAGACAACAACTCAATTCCGGTGTAAATCCGGCCGGTTTCATCGACCATGGTGATAGCTTCCGCGGAGGGGTCCAGCCAGAATCCGGCATGGGCTCCCAGAGACGACACAATTGCCGAAAGCTGCGTCAAAGCCTGGTCCTTGTCTTTTGTCTTAACACCGCGCCCTTCATCAACATAGGCGTTAAGAGCGATAACCGAAAAACCGAGCTCATTCAAGAGTTGTGGAAGGGTAAGGCTGGCGGGTGAAAAGTTGAAGTCCACAACGACCGTAAAAGCCGATTTCTTCAGCAGCTCACGGTCAAGAGCACGCAAAAAACCCTCCCGGTAAAAATCACCGACATTGTTGATATCAGTAATAACTCCCGGTTCCGTGTGGTGTGCACGGCGGAAGTTCTCTTTGAAAAACGTGCGCTCCACGTTTTTGCCCATATTACTTGAGAAATCAAGGCCGTCACCATCCAGAAAAACAATCTCCAATAATGCGGGATCGTCCTGGGCCTGGCGGAACTGTACCCCGCCAACCTCACCAAACGTTTTAAGCTTATAGCGGACAAGCGGCAGTGTTGTCATTTTCATGTCGCGAACGTTGATACCGGCGGAGAGCAATCCCCCCATGAAACAGCGTTTAAGCATACGTGACGACGGGTTGGAATCACGACCACCCAGCACAAAACTCCCTTTGGGAAGTGATGTACCGTAGGCACACCCCAGCTTGGCGCAGAATTCCGGGGTGAGTTCCATATTGGAGAGCCCCTTGATTATGGCACCCTCAAACAGGGCTTTTTTCCATTTTTCACCCCAAATCATGTTTGAGGTGACCGTCGCTCCGGCCTCTATAGTTTTCTTCGGCCAGATTTTAACTTCTGCCTTGAGGACCGCATCGTCACCGATAGAGGTCTCATCAGCAACGATAACACCTTCTTCAAGGGTCGCTCCCTGACCGATACGGACATTTGAGCAGATGACACTGTCGGTAATACGAGCTTCTTTCTTGACGTACGAGTTGTCCCAGATTACGCACCGGTTGAGTCTGGCACCCGCTTCGATCGTGCAGTTGCGGCCGATCACCGAATCCTTGATGCGTACATTTCCAAGGATCTGGCTGTTGTCACCGATAACAACCGTTCCCTCAAGACCGCCTGACTGTTCCAGCTTGACATCTACACCGATGCGCAAATCCTTACCGACAAAATCCTGCTTTGCTTCATCTATCTTCAGGTTGACTCTGCCTTTAAAAATATCGTGGTACGCTTCGCGGTAGGAATCGGTATTGCCGATATCGCGCCAGTATCCCTTGGCGGATACGCCGAACAGCGCATCCTTCTTTTTAAGCATCAACGGGAAGAGATCCTGGGAAAAATCGAAGTTCTCACCCTCCGGAATGTATTTCAGAACCTCCGGCTCCAGTACATAAATCCCGGTGTTGATGGTGTCAGAAATCACCTCCCCCCAGCCTGGTTTTTCCAGAAACTGGGTAATCCGCTTCTCCTTGTCAGTAATGACGACGCCGAACTGGAGCGGGTCCTTGACAGAGGTCAGGGTAATCGTAGCTTTCGCCTTGTTGTCCGCATGAAAATCAATAATTTTTTTCAGGTTAAAATCAGTCAGGAGATCTCCGCTGATGACTAAAAACCGCTCATCCAGAAATTTTTCAGCCGCCTTGACCGCACCGGCCGTCCCCATATCGGCAATCGGAGTGACGTAATTGATTCTGACTCCGAAATCAGAGCCGTCGCGAAAAAAGTTTTTGATATAAAACGGTTGGTGATACAGCAACATGACAAGTTCGGTAATATCGTACTTTTTCAGCAGCTCGACAATGTGAAGCATGATAGGCCGGTTAAACAGCGGGATCATCGGTTTCGGCATACTGCCGGTAAGCGGCTGGATACGGGTGCCGAAGCCGCCGGCCATAATGACTGCTTTCATATGCATGACTCCTTATAAATGTAAACACATGGAAGAGGAGATAAAAAAGAGGCCACAGGGATGCCTTGAGAGTCATAGCATTTCTCTGTGCCTCAGTTCTCCTGCGTATCAGCCGATCACAGATTACACGTCTGCCTTGACCTTCATCGCCTTTTTGGCCAGAACCCGGGCGATTTCCTGTTTCAATTCGGTCAAGTCACCTGATTTGACAACATAGCCATCTGCAAGCCACGCAGAAAAATCATCTTTGTAGCAGGAAAATGCCGAGCAGAGAATCACCGGCATATCGTGACGCTCTTTCACCAGCTTCTGCAGCAACTCAATACCGCTCTCATTTTTGAGTTTAATGTCAAGAACCGCCAGGTCAAACACACCCCCCTGCAGCTTTTCAGCCGCCTCGGCACTCGTAGCCGCCGTCACTACTTCGTACCCCTCATCCTTCAACTCTTCAGCATACAGTAACCTGATATTAGCCTCATCATCTACGACCAATAGTCTGCTCATGACTGCTCCTCCTTACGGGTGGGAAGTGTGATTGCATAGCGGATTCCTTCCTTCACATCTGCCTGTACAACAAACGGGATGCCCTGTTTTTCAAGCATTGCCTTACACAACGCAAGCCCCAATCCGGCACCCAGATCCCGGGTTTCCGAAAACGGCACCAGCAGATGCTCCAGTTCAGCCTGGGAAACATGACGGCTGCGATCTTCAATCTGGAGAATGACGCCATTTTCTCCGTTTCGAGAGCTGATGGCGATAGTCAGATCATCGCCAATGCCGTTGACATCGTTTTGCAGTATGGTTCTGAGACAATAGGAAACCTGCTTGAAGTCGATATAAACCGCCTGCAGATCGTGCCCCGGCGAATAGCCGATTGCATATCCCTGCGACGTCAACGTATCAGCGGTATCATGCAGTGCAGTTTCAATCAGCTGGTTCACATCCCAAAAATCCCGCGTCGGATATAACGAATCGGAATAGTTTAGAATTTCATCGAGCACCCCCTCCAGCTGGCGTGTTTCGGAAACAATGGACTCGATGAAGGTCCGTTTCGGGTCGGATTCAGGGCTGTTTTTGAGCATTGAGCGGGCAAAGCCACCTATAATCATCAGCGGGTTACGAACCGAGTGGGCAATGCTGGAGGTGATTCGTCCGACGAGCGCCATATTCTCCATCCTGACAATCAGTTCCTGCTGCTCTTTCAATTTTTTTCCCGCTTCGGTTACACGATTAAGTTCTACCTGCAACTTGTCGTACAACGAGGCACGCTCAATAGCAAAGGCGACCGTAAACGCAAAGGTCTCCAGTGAATGCATATCTTCATCCGTGATGGGACGATGCGTGATGAAGTTATCCGCAATAATCATCCCCACACGCCTATTGCGGGAAATCAGCGGCATGAGCAGAAAGGTGTCGACACCCAGCAGGCGTGTCAGCTCAGCGGGGACATCGGGATGGTAATAGGCGTTTTCAACCAGAAGCGGCACTTTGCCGTCCAGCGCCTTGATCAGGATATGGTCTTTGTTGGAAAGTGGAACGGTCAACTGTTCAAGGACATCGTGGAATTTTTCGCGTTCGGAGGATAGTTTATTCAGTCGAAAGTTCTGGGCCAGCGTCTGCAGATCCATATCATTCTGGATAATTTCATCCCACACCCGGCAGGCCTCATCAATATTGCGGGGTCCGAGACCGAGGTAGCCCTTGAGAAACCCCTCCTCACGATTGTTCAGCAGCAGAAAGGCACGGTTCATGCCGAAACCTTTGCCAGCGGTAATCGCTGTCAGTGCGACGGAAAGCACCTCATCCAGGTCAACCGAACTCTGCAGAACCGAGCCAAGTTCATGCAGGAAGCGCATTTCCAGGGTTTTATTGTCGAGAAAACTGACGAGAGACTGGATTTGGGTTTTCTGACGGCTGTTTTCAATCAGCACCTCTGAAAGAAGCGGCGCAAGCGGATTGTCGTCGCTACGCAACCGCTCGAGATCAGCGGAGAATACGGCACAGTCACGACATTTTTCCGTGACCCGCTGAGAAACGAGCAGATCCTCCTCGCCCTCTCCGATATTCGGGCACTCTTCCTGCTCAATCACGTTCCTGTTCCAGCAACTGTTCCGATCCACGCAGAACCTCGTCAGCAGTAGTTAGGTCATAGTATAACGCATACGCAATCTGCTATCCACTTTTTGACTGAAGCTATTTCATGTTCCAGGTTGTTCCCTGTGCCGAATCGAGGAGGAGAATCCCTTTATCCAGCAGCAGATCACGAATTTCGTCACCACGTTTGAAATTACGTGCCGCACGCGCTTCAGTCCGTTCGGCTATCAGTCTCTCAATTTCATCGTGCGTCATGCCGATCTGGTCTGTTTTGGCTGATTTTATACTTTCCAGCCAGTCATTCGGAGTTGTGGTAAAAAGCCCCAAAACGCCACCCGCCTCGACAAACAGGTGGCGGACATGGGCAATCAGCGACAGGAAGAGCGATGTGACTTCCTTTGGCTCCGCCAGAAAACGGTTCGTGGCCCGTACCGTCTCAAATAGAATACCGAGTGCCTGCGCGGCGTTAAAGTCATCATCCATCGCTTCAACAAAGCGCGGCAGAAACTGGTCAACTTTTTCCTGCAGCTCGAGTCCAACCTGCGACAGATTTTCAGTCACGGCGATGTCAGCCGTCTGAGGCTGTCCGTTCAGCAGGTCATCAAGGGCTGCAAGGCAGGAATAAATCCGTTCCAGCCCGGACTGAGCCTCATCGAGGTTCTGGTCAGAGAAATCAATTGGTGAACGATAATGGGCCGACAGGATGAAAAAGCGGAGCGTTTCCGGATCGTACTTCTTCAGCACCTCGCGGATGGTAAAGAAGTTGCCCAGCGACTTGCTCATCTTCTCGGCGTTGATATTGACAAAGCCGTTATGCAGCCAGTAGCGTACGAACTGACAGCCGTTCGCTCCTTCCGACTGGGCTATTTCATTTTCATGATGTGGAAAGACCAGATCTTTGCCGCCGCCATGGATATCAAACGTTTTGCCGAGAAACTCCATGCTCATGGCAGAGCATTCAATGTGCCATCCGGGACGGCCATTTCCCCAGGGTGACTGCCACCACGGCTCTCCCGGCTTTGATCCTTTCCAAAGGGCAAAGTCCATCGGATGCCTCTTTTTATCACCAACCTCCACCCTCGCTCCCGCCTGCATCTCCTCAAGGTTGCGTCCGGATAGTTTGAGATAGTCGGGGAAGGTTTCAACTGCGTAATACACGTCACTTTCAGAAACGTACGCATGCCCCTTGCCAATCAGCGCCTCGATGATACCGATAATTCCGCCGATATGGTCAGTGGCTTTCGGCTCCAGCGTCGGCTTGGCCAGCCCCAGCCGCGCCATATCTTCATCAAACGCCTGAATATACCGATCAGCAATCGTCCGGTAATCGGTTCCTTCCTGGTTGGCGCGGTTGATAATCTTGTCATCAATATCGGTGTAATTACGAACATACGTCACATCGTACCCGGCGTATTTCAGGTAGCGGAAAATAATATCAAAGACAACCCCGGCACGGGCATGTCCGATATGACAATAATCATAGACCGTGACCCCGCAGACGTACATGCCGACTTTGCCTGGTTCCAGTGGTACAAAGATCTCTTTTTCGCCCGTAAGGGTGTTGTAGACGCGCAATGCCATGCTCATAACTCCGCTCGTAAAATGTGGGGCATTATGCCTGTTTGTGCCGGGGATGGCAAGGAGGGAAATAGGGAATTGTTACGGTTTTGGAGCAGCGCAGCGTTGATATATTCTGATCACACCCCAGGCGCACGCGGCCCCGACCAGGTCTGCCGCAACATCACCCCACTCTGCGAATCTGGTGGTTGTCAGGGCAGCCTGCAGCAGTTCAATCAGGACTCCGAGGAACATTCCGTACAGAAAAGCCGCCCCTGCCGCCCAGCGGCGCGACTGAAGAGACAGGTACGCAAGGAGCGTTATCACCGCAATCGCACCGGCGTGGTTCAGTTTATCCCACCCCAGGCCTGAGGGCGCCGAACTTGCCGGCATGAGCGACAACCAGAGTATCAGTAGTGTCATGCTTCCACAAAAAAATTGCCAGAGCAGTGGATTGCCAGTTTTTCTGTTACCCATACTGATGATCCTGTCACAAAAGTCGCGATACCTGACTGAATCCGTAGTTCAATATTTGTACTGCATTTCGAACTTCAGCAGTTGATTGATGCGTTCGGCCCCATTCACCAGATTCACGTTGTCTATTTTCTCAATCCCATAGCCAAGTTGTCCATTAATGTCACCATACAGTGGCAGATCCCAGTACATGCGCCCGGCATATTTCGCCTCCATCACCTGGGCAGCCGTGCGGTACCAGCGACCCCGTTCGGTATAAAAACATTCCATCGCCAGACGGTTACGTACGTCAAACCAATGTGAGTAGCGAAGAAAAAAATCCTGCACCCCCGCACCGCCCTGTGAATGCCCCGGAGTCATGTCGTGATACACATACCCGCGAGGAAACTGCCAATCCCCGTAGAGCATGACACTACCAAAAAAATACTCAAAGCGGAAATCATCCCGACACGAATCTGTCACGCACGGAACATAGAGACCAGCCACGTAGCTTTCCACAATCGGCCAGACCCCTCCGGCATTATCCTCACCGGAATATTCCCCATACAGCTCCGTATTTCTCAAGCCGGGAATACGCCAGCGCACATCAAAGCCGGCGATTGAGTTGGAATGGTCGTTTTTACCCCCCCCCAGAAACGTGTCAGGGGTGCCGCTAAAACCGGGGCCACCCTGCTGGCGTACAAAATTGGCACCAAATTCAAACGAACTGTTCGGTTTTATCGCCACCTTAGTGCCAATAAAATAGGGCTGACGATGGTTGGCTGTACCTACATCCGTTTCGTCAAACCGCGAGACTATCAGGGAATATTTTATATTTCCCCGCCAGCGTTGTGCCCGCCCGATATCCAGCGGCTCCGGACTGGAGAGCTTGACCAGATCAAAATTGTGCGCATTGTTGGTCAGGGTTGTCGTACCTCGATACCCCGGTCCGAACCAGTTTTCGTCACGGCCGACTTCAAGCTCCAGGCCTCCGCCACCCAGCTTGACATATCCTCGATTCAGCAAAATATCCGCTGCATCGCCGCTTGCCAGAATGACCGGTTCAACCAACACCGTTGCCGCATGACTAATGTACGCTTCTGCAGCCCAGCGCACCTCACCGCTCACCCCGCGGTGGTAGACAAGTCCGTTATTGTTCTCAAGAAGGGGAGTCCCCTCCGTTCCGGTAACATGAACCGGACCACCGTTCCCCAGAGGTCTGAGATCACCACCAAAAAGCCCGAATGCTGACTGATGCGCCGGATCCCAGGAGGTGCGGGTATAGTCACGCGGTGCCCCATCAAGCAAAACAGAGCGCAGCCTGAGAGATGAGACTGGATCAAAATCGAACCGCAGCGGCAGAACAGAAGGCCTCTCCAGCAGAGCAACTTCTCGCGGGACAACAGAGCGAATGTTTTTGATGAGCTCAGCCGCAAAAGCCGACGATGCCGCACCGCTGGTTGCGAGATTACTCTCCGCCTCTAGCACAAGTCGGGCAACTTCCGATTTGCTGAAAGGCTTGAGCCCTTTGATATCACTGACAATCAGACCACACCCGGCAAGCTTTTCCAGGTAAAGGTACACCGGACTGTCAAGAGGGATATTGGCCGAAGAAACGGCGTAGAGGGGTGATGACAGTAGCAGCAATGCCGGCATGAGAGTTGCCGCACAGACTAATTTCAGTTTTTGAGGCTTGAAATGTGCGTGGTTTATTTTCAATAGTCTTCCGATTATCAATCCGAATTCAAAACACCGGTATCTCAAGAGGCTCCCTGACGGATTAAAACGACCCAGACAGTTTTCGCAAGCAGCCTGATATCCAGCCATATCGACCACTCTTCGATGTAACGGATATCCAGCTTGACCACTTCGTTAAAATCCTGAATCTGGTTGCGTCCGCTCACCTGCCATAGACCGGTAATCCCCGGCTTGATACAAATCCGTTTTCTCTGCCAGTTCTCATACGATGCAACTTCATCCGGTGTCGGCGGCCTGGTACCGACCAGGCTCATTTCGCCGCGCAGCACGTTCCAAAACTGCGGCAGCTCGTCGATACTCATTTTACGGATAAAGGCTCCAACCCTCGTCACTCGCGGATCATCCCTGATCTTGAACATGGCGCCAGTCATCTCATTCAGAGCCATCAGTTCCTGTTTGCGCTGCTCTGCATCCGCGTACATGGATCGAAGTTTCCAGCATTTAAATATACGGCCGTTTTGGCCAACGCGATCCTGGCTGAAGAACAGCGGTCCTTTCGATTCTAATCTTATTGCCAGAGCGATGAAGGGAAGCAGCAGGCCGGTAATGAAGAGTCCTGCCAGAGAGCCGCAAATGTCCAGACACCGTTTCAAAAAGAGTTGTTCGGCATCAAAAGCCTTGCTGTGAAAGGTAAGTATGGGCAGCTCGTCATGGAAAAGAGTCAGCTCCTTACGAGCGGTCGGAATGTCAAAAATATCAATAATCATCCGCACTGTTATCCCCATCTCCTGAAGTAAAAATATCTGGTCATCAACCAGATGCATTTCATGGGGGGGGAGGGAGATCACGACTTCGTCAATCGATTTATATCTGCAAAAATCAGGCAGGCTGTCAATTTTGCCAAGATTTGCACAGTCCGGAATCGGTTCGTAATCTTCACCGAACGGAAAATATCCGATGACTACCAATCCCCAGTGTGCATGCGTTCTCACCAGCGAGTTGAAATAGGAGGCCTTTTCACCGTTGCCGATAATCAGCACGTTGCGCGTGTTGTAGCCCTTTCTCCGGTAATAATGCAAAATGAGCTTGACCACTGACTTGGTAATGGTCATTAAAACAAGGGAGACAAATACAAATGTTGCAACAAACCTCCTGCTGAAGTCAGGCGGCTTAACCAGAAATATCACTGACGTCAGCATTATTCCACCGGCCAGATGAACTTTCAACAGATCCCAAAAGATCTCACCGGTTTTCCTGATACGCATTGAGGAATATATCCCCGTATACGAAAGCAGTAGAAGCCATATCGGAATGACATAAAGCAGTACCCATGCGTAGTCATTAAGAAATTTCAACCGATGAAAAAGAGTCTGCAGCAGCAGATACGTTGCAAAGAACGCAACGACAAGTACAGTCGCGTCAAGCAGTATTGAAAGTTTGGTAAATAAACGGGCTTGTTGTTTCAGCATGGCAATATCCAATAAGACCGTATGGCTTAATTCCGGCAGGAACGTTTACCATTAATTAGATAAAAAATAAAGACGTGGTTTTGGTTGCAGTAACAAAGACCAACGCAAAACTGCCACAAATTATGGACTGCAGATCACCTTCATTTTCACCCTCACCGGGACACATGTGTCTCAATTTGAGAATTTTTCTCATATCCAGAAAAATGATACTACCCTCCACACACTAACTCACCGTTTCTTATACCGTATATCGGTAGAACACCATCGGCACGATTATTGATGGAGCTGTGGAAATGAATTTTCAGAACGTTCAACATACCACGCCGGCAGATACCGGAATGAAGCCTGAGGTGCATCGGGTTCTCGTTGTTGATGACGAACCTGCCCTGCGTTTCGCGTACGGTCGACTGTTGGAGAGTGAACTTTTCAACGTTGATATCTGCGAAACCATTGAAGATGCGTTGGCCTTGCTTAAGACTAACCATTACTTTGCTGTCATATCCGACGTGCGCTTTGCGGGGCCGGACAATACAGATGGTTTATATTTTGTTTCCGAAGTACGAAAGGAGCAACCTCTCTCTGAAGTAATTCTGGTAACCGGATACGGCAGTGAGGAGCTGGAAAAGACCACTCGAAAACTTGGTGCCTCGCACTATTTCGAAAAACCGGTCGAACCATCACTCATTCTGTCGCTGTTGCGCTCGCTGCATCTGATAGCGGATAAACGCGATGAAAATTCAAGCTTCAACAGTTTACTAATGACCAAAGCTCTTGTATCATAGCCACCTTGCAGCAACTGCCGCATATATTACACTCGGAGGAGTACCTATGAAACTATCAACCTCTCACCGCCTGCACGCTGTTGCCCGGACCGCCACAGTGGCGATGCTCCTTTTGTCAGGCACGGCACTGTATGCAGCCGACCCATTGACTCTCAGCGAAGAACAGCAAAAAACGTTATATGCCATCGGACAGTCGGTTGCCCGTTCGCTGTCGGTGTTTGATCTGACCGCGGCGGAGTTTGAACAAGTCCGTCAGGGCCTGGATGATGCCCATTCCGGAAAAAACAGTTCATTTGACCCGGCAGTCTACAATGCCAAGATTCAGGAACTGGCCAGAGAACGGCGCAAAATTGCCGGAGAAAAACAGGTCGGTGCCGGTAAGGAGTTTCTCGAAAAAGCCGCCAAAGAGAAGGGTTCTGTCAAAACCGCTTCCGGTTTTGTCTATACGTCACTTGTTGAAGGAAAAGGAGCATCACCTAAAGCTGATGATGTTGTTACGGTCAATTATCGCGGGACATTGGTCAACGGCAAAGAGTTTGACAGCTCCTACAAACGCGGTAAGCCTCTGGAATTCAAACTCGACAACGTTATCAAGTGCTGGACTGAAGGGGTACAAATGATGAAACCGGGGGGAAAAGCAAGGCTTGTCTGCCCGCCGAACCTGGCATATGGAGAGAACGGTGCGGGGGAAATGATTTTGCCAGGTGCCACCCTGTCATTTGAAGTTGAGCTCATTAGTTTTAAATCTGCGACCATTGAAAAGAAATAACGCGACTTCTGGGGCAATCGAGAAGAGAACAGACATGGAGATATCATTTTGGCAATAACGTCGCTGCAACAGCGTTTATCCGTATTTCTGCTGGTTCTCGTTGTGGGAATTTTTTCGGTTGCGCCGGTGCATGCTGAAAACTCAAGATACAAGCGTTCGGTTGAGAAATACACCATCCCGAACGTTGTCCTGATAAACCAGGACGGCAAAAAAGTGCGTCTTCAGGAATTGCTGAAAGGGACCACTCCGGTAGTGGTAGCATTTATCTACGGTACCTGCACCACCATCTGTCCGGTACTTTCAGCAGGCTTCGTCAATCTGCAGGGCAAACTCGGCGCCACCGGGCAGGCCGCCCGGTTGGTGTCGATTACCATTGATCCGGAACATGACACCCCAAAAGTCATGAAAGAGTACCTGAAACGCTATCGGGCAAAGCCGGGATGGGACTTTCTGACCGGCAGCCGCACGGATATCGATTCGGTAATGAAAAGTTTTAACGCATACATACCTGACAAAATGTCCCACTATCCACTGAACCTGATACTCTCTCCCAAAGACGGCTCCTGGGTACGGCTTTTCGGCATCATGAGCTCGCAGGAATTTTTGTCTGAATACCTGAGCGTTGCCGGGAAATGAAAGCAGTAATTGTGGCCATTGTACGGAAAACACTGAGACACCATGCTTTGAGCTTTCCTGCACTCGGTACGCTGGTGACACATGCCGCGATACTGTTGCTTTGCTGCGTACAAACACTCCATGCCGCCCCCCTTTCCACCGACAACCTTTCAAAGACCGAAATCTTGCGCCTTGGTGAACGGATGTATCGCGACGGCATACTTCCCTCAGGTGCACCGTTGCCGGCCTTCATCAAGGGAGACGTCGAAGTGGATAGCAGAGCTTTTTCCTGCTCAAGCTGTCATCTTCGTGCCGGACTCGGATCTTTTGAAGGGGGGGTAATTACCCCCCCAACAACCGGGAACAAGTTGTACAAACCCTACCGCCGTCCCCCCTCACTCGGAGATGTTGCCGATCAGTCCGGGCGCTATGTATATGCCAAAACGGTGATCGAACGACCGGCATACACCCGGGAAAGCCTGGCAACGGCACTGCGTTTCGGCACGGATCCCGCCGCCCAGGTTTTCAACGATGTCATGCCGCGCTATCCGCTCTCGGACAGTGACATGTCGATCCTCATCAGTTATCTGGAGGCACTTTCCTCTGAACCTTCTCCGGGGGCTAGCACAACAGAATTCAGATTTGCAACCATTATCAGCGATGATGTCAGCCCGGCAGACCGAAAAGCGCTTCTTCTGCCGCTGCAAAAGTTTATTGCCAAAAAGAATCAGCAGCTCGGCATGTTTAATGACTTTAAAAAGTTCGGCTACAGTCCGACTGCAGAAATGAAATATGCCTTTCGCAAGGCATCACTCGATATCTGGGAACTGAAGGGGGCGCCGGCAACCTGGCGCAGGCAGCTGGCTGCCTATTATGCCGCAAAACCGGTATTTGCACTCCTTGGCGGCATAACCAACAGCGAGTGGCGACCAATTCATGACTTCTGTGAAGCAGAACATCTCCCCTGCCTTTTTCCGATTACTGATTTCCCGGTTGTATCCGAAACCGGCTGGTATACCTATTATTTCAACAAGGGATATTATCAGGAAGGGGAGGCCGTTGCACGCTACCTTAATCGCCTGGAATCACTCCCTGCAGCCGCGCCAATCCTGCAGATTGTCCAGGATACTCCCGTCGGCAAAGCACTGGCGTCCGGATTTGATACCACCTGGAAAGAAATGGGGCGCCCGGCCGTGGCATCTGTGACACTGACTGCAAAGCAACTTCACGATCTGGCAACGAATGTCGCACTCCTCAAAAAATATTCTCCTGCTACGGTACTTCTCTGGACTGATGCTGCGATACTGCCTCAGTTGCCGAAACTGGTCGCCTCCCTCCCCGGTTCAGGCACTGTTTTCGTCTCTTCCAGTGCGCTTGGCAAAAAAACTGCCACAATTGCAGAGAATATTCGTACGCGGGTGTACATCACCTATCCCTACCGCCTCACTCCATACGTCGGCTCAAAGATTGGCGGATATGATGCCAAAGTGCCGATTATGGCAAGTGCCACAGATTTTGGCGACCGCCGCATCACATCACGCACCACGGCAATGCTTCAGCAGGCAACGTTGCAGGGATTGAATCTGATTTACGATAACCTTTACCGTGATCACCTTCTGGATGTCATGAGCATGCAGATGGATTTGACGGTGCGGGATTATGAGCGTTTCAGTTTCGGTCCCGGGCAACGCTCAGTATCAAAAGGATGTTATATTATCCAGCTCGGCCCCGGTTCAGACCCTCCCCTCTTGCCACGCAGTGAATGGGTGGTACAATAGCCCCAAAATCGAAAGTGCCGTTTTACAATCACTGTACATTGAGACAAATTCTCATATTGAGACGACCATACCATACCCCGCAGCTCCTTACTTCCACAATTGTCAAATTATATTAGTTACTTAAACAACAAATGGTGTTGGCATGCCTTCTGCTTACCGACTATCCAAGTCAACAATAATCAGGATACATATACTCTTGTTTTACATCAGATGTTTCGAAGACCTTCAGCACCGTTTTTGAACGTAGACCATCTAAGAAAGGAGAAATAGTATGAAGATCCGGAAACTCAGCAGTATCAGAATCATGGTGATGGCAGCAGCGGTTTTATTGTTGGCAGGCGGAATCGCTGTTGCCGGCAATAATCAACCCATGAAGCCCGAGGTAGCGGCAAAGAGAGAGAACGTTCGCCAGCAACGTGAGCAGCGGGTCACCGATGACAAACGCAAAACAGCTGCCAGCTCGCTGAAAGCAGAGCGCATGAAGGTATTCAAGGCCAAACAGCTGGTAAAGCATTCAAAACCGGTCAAAAGTGACAGTAAATAAATGAGTCATATCGTTCATGGAGGATGTATGAAGACACGAAACAAAATAGACATATGGCGATTCGGGCTGATGCTTGCACTGCTCGGCATGTTAAGCATGACTTCACTCGCCGGCGCTACGGCTCCCGTATCCCAGATCCCGTATGGTCCGAAAGACATTAACGGCAACTGGGCCACCCCTGATTACTATACCACTGCCAACTGGGCAAATAGCCCGCCTCTGGCAAAGTTTGTCGACACCCTTCCCGGACTCACGGCTGCCAAGGCAAACAACCTGGGGCAATTTCTTCCCGTTGCTGTTCCGGACACCACCACCTATCCCGGTTCGGATTACTACATTATCGAGTTGCGGGAATATACCGAGAAGATGCACAGCGACCTGAATCCGACTACGCTGCGCGGATATGTTCAAGTTAATGCTGCAGGCCAGGACGTAGCACCTATCCATTATCTCGGCCCGATTATACTTGCAGACCGCGATCGTCCGGTCCGTCTTCTCTTCAGAAACAAACTTCCATTAACCGCCAATGGCGGCAATCTCTTCATACCGGTTGACACCTCTGTCATGGGTGCCGGTACCGGACCTGCAACTGCAAACGGGGATCCGTGCGACAACACCTCCCTGACCAACGCAAACGGCTGCGCCAGCTACACCCAGAACCGTGCCGACATCCACCTCCATGGCGGTCGTACCCCCTGGATCAGTGACGGTACCCCGCACCAATGGATCACCCCCGCCGGTGAAATCACACCATTCAAGCAGGGTGTCAGTATGCAGAACGTACCTGACATGCCGGTACCCGGCCCGGGCGAATCAACCTACTATTTTACCAACCAGCAGAGTGCCCGCCTGATGTTTTACCATGATCATGCCTTCGGCATCACCCGCCTCAATGTCTATGCCGGAGAAGCGGCCGGATATGTAATCAAGGATAAGCATGAGCAGGATCTTATAGATCGTGGCATAATTCCACCCCTTCTTGACCAGATCCCCCTCATTCTGCAGGACAAGACCTATGTTGACGCAACACCGGTGACGCACCCGGTAACCGGTGCGGCAAACACACCAACTGTTCGCCTGACTGACCCGTTGTGGAACTGGGGCACCGGCGCAGTTGATGCCAACGGCATACGCCAACCGGTAACCGGTGACCTGTGGCTGCCGCATGTCTACATGCCGGCGCAGACGTCCATCGCCGGCGCAGGCGGAGTAAACCCGTTTGGCCGTTGGATGTACGGACCATGGTTTTACCCGGCCACCATCATTCAGGTCGGCCCCAAAGCAAACCCCTACTATGATCCGTTTTGCAGCAGCTCAAATCCGTTTGAACTTGCAGAGTGCGAGACACCGGGGCAGCCGGAACAGATTCCGGGAACTCCTAACGTTTCAATGGGAATGGAGGCATTTCATGACAGCGCCGTTGTCAACGGCACCGCATTTCCTTCTTTGACCGTTGATCCCCGCGCCTATCGTTTCCGTATACTTAACGCGGCCAGTGATCGCTTCTTCAACCTGTCGTTCTATAAGGCCGACGCGACCGCAGGAAATGTCAGCCCGGATCCAAGACTTGACCCGACAAACGTCAACTATCTACCAGGACGTTCCAACCAGACTGAAGTAAAGACAGTTCCTGCATCAGCCGAACTTGCTGCAGCAGGAAACTGGCCACCGCTCTGGCCGGTTGACGGGCGTGTTGGAGGTGTACCCGACCCCGGCATATGCACCGGTTCCGGCGATTCACTTTCCTGCCCCAACTTCGGACCAAGCTTTCTGCAGATCGGCACTGAAGGCGGCTTCCTGCCGAAGCCGGTTGTCATTAAGCAGCAGCCGATCACCTACATCACAGACCCGACCGCATTCTGGGTTGGTAACGTTGACAAAATGGGTCTTGCTCTTGGACCTGCCGAACGCGCTGACGTCATTGTTGATTTCAGCCAATTCGCCGGCCAGACCCTGATACTCTACAACGACGCCCCCGCCGCCTGGCCGGCCGGGGTAGCAAATTACGACTATTTCACCGGCACTGCAGATTCACGTGACACCGGTGGATACGGTGCCGGCGGGGTATATAATCCGGCCACCGGCGTTTTCGATGGCGGGCACGGGGTTCTACCGGGATATGCGCCGAATACCCGCACTGTCATGCAGATTATCGTACGGGCAGCGGGCAGTACGGTCGACGGTGCCTACACCTTCAATAAGGCGGCTCTGGAGCAGGAATTTACTGCTGCCGCCCCGATTGTAAATACCGCCACCTATCAAAACCTGTCGCCGACTAAGACCCTTTTCGAGCGCTCACAGGAACCGATCATCGTCGGCCAGGCAGCATACAAAGACACCTATCCGAATTCATACTTCCCGACAAACTTTCCCTGGGAAGGTATTGCCCAGATCAACGACCAGTCACTGCAGTTCGTAACCCTCGCAGGTGAGCAGGTTATCGTTCCGACTGAACCAAAAGGTCTCCATGATGAAATGGGTGCATCCTTTGACCCTATCTATGGTCGCATGAGCGGCAATCTCGCCATGCAGGTACCAAATCCGACTACTCTCAATGCTCTGTTGATTCTGTACGGTTTCTCCGATCTGCCGACCGAAACCATCAAAGACTCCATTGGCGTTAATGTAGAAGTGCTGGCAGGTGTTGCTGGAACCCCAGGCACCGTCAAGGACGGCACCCAGATCTGGAAAATCAGTCACAACGGCGTCGATACCCATCCGATTCACTTTCACATTTTTGATGTTCAGCTGATCAACCGTGTCGGCTGGGATGGCCAGATCCTCATGCCCGAGCCGAACGAACTCGGCTGGAAAGATACTGTTAAAATAAGTCCTCTTGAAGACACCATCATTGCCGTACGTCCGCGTGCTCCTGCACTGCCGTTCGGCATTCCAAACAGCCTCCGTCCATTAAATCCGGCGATTCCGATTGATTCACCAATGGGCTTCAGCAGCATTGATCCGAGTACCGGTCAGGCGTACGTTGCCCCGTCGCCCTACGCAGCAGGCGTAACCAACATCCTCTACAACTTTGGGTGGGAATACGTCTGGCATTGTCACATCCTGAGCCATGAAGAAATGGACATGATGCGTCCCGTAGTTCTGCAGTACGAAGCACAACTTCCAGCGGCATTTACCGCAACAGTTGATGCAAATGGTGTTAACTGGGTTGACCTTACACCAATAACTACTGTTTCAGCTGATCCGGAAGCATACCGCAACCCTGCCAACGAAATTGGTTATAATATCTATCGCACCACCGGAGGTGTATTCCCCGTTGACGCATTCGGAACACCAACTCCGCTGAACGGTTCTACCCACCTACAGGCCAACAGCACCAGTTTTGCAGATACTGGAGCTTCGACTAATGGTCAGACTTACATAGTTGAGGCATTCAACGCCAAAGGTTCTACACTGGCTTTTGTAGGCACACCATTTACAGTGACTGTGTCCACTACAAACGGCCCGACGTTTACTTCACCAGGACCCGTCAATCTTTCTGCAGCTATTGCTGGCATCCCGTCTGGTGTAGTAATCAAACAGGTAGACTTTTACAACGGTGCAACACTGATCGGCACGAGCACAAGTACTTCGTCACCGTATTCACTGATCTGGAATAGTGCTCCAGTTGGTGCAAACAGCATCACTGCAAAAGCATCCATCAATATTCCGGGTGGTGTAATCGTATCAGCATCGTTGCCAATAACTGTTAATGGAACATTGGCAGCAAATTTCACCCCCAATGATGGCGCAATTTTCAATGTGTGTGATGTCATTCCGTTTACCAGCACCTCGACCGGCCCAATCAGTGGTTACAGCTGGTTGATCAATGGTGTCAACTACTCAACAAATGTTGTCAACCGCACCCTTCACGCCGGTGTATATCCGGTTACTCTGGGTGTAACCAACGGCACTGAAACGTCTCAGGTCACCAAATCCATCACCGTAGTAAACACCCCGCCGGTCGCAAATGCTGGTGGGCCGTACTCTATCGGCGACGCTGGTACCAGTCTTACTCTAAATGGTACGGGCACAGATGCAGACACCTGTGACGTTTTGTCGTATGCATGGGATGTTGACAACAAGAACGGCTTTGAATACTCCATAGCCAATCCGACCATTTCATTCAAAGCTCTAAAAGCAGTACTGGGATTTGGCGTGCATCCGATGACGCTCAAAGTAACAGATTCAAATGGCGGTGTATCATTCTCAACAACAACTATAACCATTGGTGTTCCACCAACCGTATCTATAACATCGCCGGTAAATGGCGCACTGTTTGCTTCAGGTGCTGCCATACCGATTAGTGCAGATGCTGCTACGGCATTAGCTGGATCTACAATTTCAAAAGTTGAGTTTTTTGCCGATGGCACATTAATCGGTACAGCGACAACACCTCCGTATGGCATCAACTGGATCGGTGCGGCTGATGGCGCACACACTCTTACCGCCAAAGCAACTGACAGTAATGGTTGGGCAACAACTTCGGCATCAGTATCAATTGGGCCGATTGCCACTATACTGACGACCAGTATTCCAAGCCCTCAGACTGCTGGCGCAAGAATATCTCTCATCGCTGCCGGTATCGGCGGCAGTGGCAGCTATGAATACAGGTTTATGGTCAGTAACAATGGCGGTGTTACGTACACAGAATTGCGCCCATATAGCACCGCAACTTCCTTCACCTGGAACACTACAGCAGTTACCCCAGGGGCATACACGCTGGCCGTGTATGTCAGAAATACCGGATCAACTGCGGCATCTGAAGCAATTCAGACTGTACCTTATACAATCCTGGCACCAGTAACCGGTGCAACCTTGACCACGAGTGTTCCAAGCCCACAGACCGTGGGGGCAAGTATTACTCTAAACGCAGCCGGTATTGGTGGCAGTGGCGCCTATGAATACCGGTTTATGGTCAGCAGCGATGGTGGCATAACTTACACAGAACTGCGCCCATATGCCACTGCAGCGGCTTTCACCTGGAACACCGCAGCAGTCACACCAGGTGCATACAGACTGGCTGTGTACGTCAGGAATGCTGGGACCACCATATCATTTGAAGCGTTCAAGTCGCTGCCGTATTCAATATCACCGCCTGCCTCCGGCGCGACCATGACGACAAGTGTACCAAGCCCACAGATCGTAGGGACCGGTATTACTCTTAACGCTGCCGGTATCGGTGGCAGTGGTACCTATGAATACCGGTTTATGATCAGTAACAATGGTGGGACTACGTACACAGAATTGCGCCCATATAGCACCGCAGCTTCCTTCACCTGGAACACTACAGCAGTTACCCCTGGGGCATACACGCTGGCCGTGTATGTCAGAAATACCGGATCAACTGCGGCATCTGAAGCAATTCAGACTGTACCTTATACAATCCTGGCACCAGTAACCGGTGCAACCTTGACCACGAGTGTTCCAAGCCCACAGACCGTGGGGGCAAGTATTACTCTAAACGCAGCCGGTATTGGTGGCAGTGGCGCCTATGAATACCGGTTTATGGTCAGCAGCGATGGTGGCATAACTTACACAGAACTGCGCCCATATGCCACTGCAGCGGCTTTCACCTGGAACACCGCAGCAGTCACACCAGGTGCATACAGACTGGCTGTGTACGTCAGGAATGCTGGGACCACCATATCATTTGAAGCGTTCAAGTCGCTGCCGTATTCAATATCACCGCCTGCCTCCGGCGCGACCATGACGACAAGTGTACCAAGCCCACAGATCGTAGGGACCGGTATTACTCTTAACGCTGCCGGTATCGGTGGCAGTGGTACCTATGAATACCGGTTTATGATCAGTAACAATGGTGGGACTACGTACACAGAATTGCGCCCATATAGCACCGCAGCTTCCTTCACCTGGAACACTACAGCAGTTACCCCTGGGGCATACACGCTGGCCGTGTATGTCAGAAATACCGGATCAACTGCGGCATCTGAAGCAATTCAGACTGTACCTTATACAATCCTGGCACCAGTAACCGGTGCAACCTTGACCACGAGTGTTCCAAGCCCACAGACCGTGGGGGCAAGTATCACTCTTGTCGCTGCCGGTATTGGTGGCAGTGGCGCCTATGAATACCGGTTTATGGTCAGCAGCGATGGTGGCGTAACTTACACAGAACTGCGCCCATATGCCACTGCAGCGTTCTTCACCTGGAACACCGCAGCAGTCACACCAGGTGCATACAGACTGGCTGTGTACGTCAGGAATGCTGGGACCACCATTTCATTTGAAGCGTTCAAGTCGCTGCCGTACTCAATCCTAGCACCTGCCTCCGGTGCAACGCTGACTATAAGTGTACCAAGTCCGCAGATCGTAGGGACCGGTATTACTCTTAACGCTGCCGGTATCGGTGGCAGTGGTACCTATGAATACCGGTTTATGGTCAGCAACAATGGCGGTGTTACGTACACAGAATTGCGCCCATATAGCACCGCAGCGACCTTCGCCTGGAACACTACAGCAGTTACCCCAGGGGCATACACGCTGGCCGTGTATGTCAGAAATACCGGATCAACTGCGGCATCTGAAGCAATTCAGACTGTACCTTATACAATCCTGGCACCAGTAACCGGTGCAACCTTGACCGCAAGTCTTCCAAGCCCACAGACCGTGGGGGCAAGTATCACTCTTGTCGCTGCCGGTATTGGTGGCAGTGGCGTCTATGAATACCGGTTTATGGTCAGCAATGATGGTGGCATAACTTACACAGAACTGCGCCCATATACTACTACAGCGGCTTTCACCTGGAACACCGCAGCAGTCACACCAGGTGCATACAGACTGGCTGTGTACGTCAGGAATGCCGGGACCACCATATCATTTGAAGCGTTCAAGTCGCTGCCGTATTCAATATCACCGCCTGCCTCCGGCGCGACCTTGACGACAAGTGTACCAAGCCCACAGATCGTAGGGACCGGTATTACTCTTAACGCTGCCGGTATCGGTGGCAGTGGCAGCTATGAATACCGGTTTATGATCAGTAACAATGGTGGGACTACGTACACAGAATTGCGCCCATATAGCACCGCAGCGACCTTCGCCTGGAACACTACAGCAGTTACCCCAGGGGCATACACGCTGGCCGTGTACGTCAGAAATACCGGATCAACTGCGGCACTTGAAGCGTTCAGGTCGGTTACATATTCCATCCTGGCACCGGTAACTGGTGCAACCCTGACAACGAATCTTCCAAGCCCGCAGAAAGTGGGAGCAAATATCACTCTTAACGCTGCCGGTGTTGGTGGCAGTGGCACCTATGACTACCGGTTTATGGTTAGCAGTGATGGTGGGGTTACTTACACAGAATTGCGTCCATATGCTACTGCATCGTCTTTCAGTTGGAATACCACAGCAGTCATACCAGGTGCATACAGATTGGCTGTGTACGTCAGAAACACCGGAACCACCGTGTCATTTGAAGCATTTAAGTCGCTGCCGTATTCTTTAAATCCTTAAGTTGGTTCGGTAGGAGGCGGTACTTCCACCGTCCTCCCACACCACACTGACGTGGTATGAAATGAATGGGCACATTATTAAGAGAGGGTTTTATTACCACTCAACGGAGGTGTTCATGACAACGATCAGAATGATGTACACCCAGGAATTCAAAGATTCAGCAGTCAAGTTGATAACATAACAAGGATATCAGCTTTCAGAAGCCTCACAAAATCTTGGCGTCAATATCAGCATATTGCGCCGCTGGAGAAATGCTGTAACTTCATCTGAAAAAGGTAAACCGATAACGTAAAATATTTTTCGCTTTTTTAAAAAGAGTCACGGCAGTGTTTCAAATTGGTTAGAATTGTGTCGCCAAACGCAAATCCCACCATAAAGGAGAACACTGCCGTGAACGAACATTCTACTAAAAAGACGCAAATAATCTAACTGAATGAGAGTGCCATTCGCATCGCGACCTGAAGTAAGCTGAAAAAAGTGGACGCCTAATGTGGTATAAATTTCCCCACAGGAGGCATTCACATGGAGATACCCCGTCAGTGCTACACAGAGGAGTCTAAGCAGGAAGCGGTCGTGCTAATACATGAATCCGGTATAAATTATCGGAAGCAGCGAATCGACTTAACATCCCTTCCCAGACATTGAAAAACTGGCTTTATTGGGACAAAACCCCTGTTTCAACAGCTACTTCCAGAAAGCCGTTAAAAGATCATGAAGCTGAAGTATCGCGACTTCGCAAGGAGTTAGCTGAGTCCCGACTTGAGGCAGAAATCTTAAAAAAGGCAATGGCGTACTTTGCAAAGGAGTTGATGCCAGGTACGCGGCGGTGAAGAAATTGCGACTTGAATATCGTTATCCCATCGAAAAAATGTGCAAAGTGTGCAAAGTATTCGATGTATCAAAGATTGGATATTATGCTTGGAGCAACTAGCGCCCCACACTCAGGCAATCAGAAACGGCACGACTGGAACTATCAATCAAAGCAGCTGTGAGAACCAGAGGCACTTACGGCCCGGATCGCCTTCAAGTCGAACTGGCAAAAGTTGATGGCATCACCATTGGCCGTGACAACCTCAAGCGGATTAGAAAGAAGTTGGGGCTAAAATGCAAACAGGTGAAAACATTAAAGGCGACTACCAACTCGAAAACAGGTGTGTAAACGGCTTGATTCATATGCGAGGCTCTTGAATTCCATCAAGGGCCTCGTTTGTTAAGGACACTATCATATTCATATCATTGATCGTTCCATTTTAATTTCATTTTATAAATTCTGTCAGTTGTCCCTCGACCAATAAAATATATGTCTCCTGAAGCGCTCTGACCCCTGGGCTCTAGTTGCGTATAATATATATAAGTATCGGGTTTATTTGACTGAATCGATAATAGTTCCTGAACATCTGGAAGCATTCCTAAACGTTCTTTTATTCCAAAAACTCTGCCGTTCCAATCTCTTATCGCCCCCTCGGGTGACGCTCCCATAATGAGGATCTTGTCACCGGTAGAAGTAGTTGCCCAGCAATGGTACCACTGAGATCCATTATCAAGCTTAGCAACTAGTTCTAAATATAAATATGACGGATCATTGAGTGATAAGACACGGTCACTGCTACCAAGAGTTCGACTTACTGTTTCAGTATATGAATGGACTACACTTACGGGAAAATGCCCCGTCACGCTCGATGCTGTTACCAGATATTTTTGCCCAGGTATTGTAGTTCCGCTGGACAACTCGGGAGTCATAACTGGCCATTTTCCAGAGGCTGCATACACAGAACGAGGAATACGCCAAATTGACTGACTCACTGATGAATCCATATTCCAGTAAATATGGGTTTCCGTAAACCAGATCGAAAGTGTTCGCCACTTCTGTTCGCCGATTCCAACCGTTCTAAATGTATCTCCATGATCATCTGAATACATTATTCGTGCATGTAGATCATAATCACCTGTAGCAACCCATACATGACCTGTATAAGGGTCAACATCAACTACATGCACGTGACGCGCGATATTTAAACTGCCCGGATTTGTAGTCCAGTCGGTCAACGAATCAAATTCAAGGACTTTTGCCCATTCTACATTTTTATCAGGAAAATATTTTCCTCTGTACACGGCATGCTTATCATCGGGATTGACATTATACTCACCCGTGTACAGATAGCAGATTTTTGTATCCACATCATAATAGTACGAAAAAGTGTGCCAAAGTGAGACTGCACGTACAGAAAACTCATGTGACCAATTAATCAAATCAGACGAACGATATATACCCGTCGTCGTGCGAAGGAAAAATCCATACGGAGTCTTCAGCAATTTTTGTGGAATATCTGGAAGCGTTCCCATGGTGATTTTAGTCTGCATACCGTCATTGCTTACCATAAGCTGAAAGTCTTTGGAAAAGTAAACTGAGTTATTATCAACCAGCAATATGTTATCAGCCTTAGGAGTATCAACTAAAATCAGGCCAGAACGATTAGCAACCCAATTGACAATTGTAACGTAAGTCTGACTAAAAAGTGTTCCATCTTGCTTTGACGCGGAAATTATTGCTTTTCCATTGTTGCTTATAGCATCAGATACCGCGCTCAAAACCCCGTTGGCATCAACCGCAACCAATGGATTGTCAGAAGTCCATACGAGATCTTGAGGTTGTCCAGACAATACAGGGAACGAATTCCCTACGGAGAGTGACACAACTTTAGGAACCGACTTTTTAACTTCGACTTTTGATTTATTAATTGACACAGTTTCTTTACCACAAGCGGAAAGGATAACACTAATTGCTAATATTATAGCGATATGCATATATTCTTCCTCTTGGTGACTGTTTACTAGACGTTATCGTATAATTTAACATTGTAGCAGCCATTCGATGGTGTTCAGAAAACTTGTGAGAAACGATCCGCTCTTTGGAGATGGATACTACTCTTATGTTCTGAGTGAGGTGATAGGATTTGTCATTCCATGAAATAAAGTTTCATAATCATCCGTAACTTTATCCCAGGAATAATTTTGTAGAACCCGTTGTACTGCCTTTTCCTTATAGTCAGACAGCTCAAGTCCATGTTCTAAAGTCCATTGCATCTGTTTAGATAAAGAAAGAACATTTTTTGCAAAGAAAATTCCAGCATCAGCAAGCACGTCACGGCTGAACGACACATCTATAGCTATAGTGAAACAGCCAGAAGCCATGGTTTGTAACAAAGCAGGATTGGTTCCACCAACCTCATTGCCGTGAATATACGCATGGCAATTACACCAAATCTCGTTTAGTAACTCCTTCTCATAAATAGTGCCAGGCAAAACAATGTATGGATGACCAGCAGCTTCCTCTGCAATTTTCCGTGAATAATTACTTTCGTACGGTACACCGCCAACAATAACCAGCTTCTTATTTGTGTTCAACTGTTTAAATGCTTGAACTGTTAATAAAGGATTATTCTCAGGTTCAAACCTAGTAACTTGCAAAAAATACTCTCCTGATTTTATACCTAGTGCTTCTAATAAATCAGGTTTGTGACTTTGTGCTGGGTAAGCACCATATGGAATGAATGTCGTATCAGCATTGTACTCGCTCGCATAGTAACTCTGAATACCTCTTGAATCGGCAATAACACGATGTGCCAGAATTGTGGAAATTCGTTCGCATATTTTATAGTATGTACGTGCAACCCTTCCCCATTTCCCCCGTTTCCATTCAAGCCCATCAGTGTTGATGGCGATTTGCTTACCAAGCAACCATGGAATCATTAGAACTGGGCTGTTTGCGGCATTGCATACCATGTAGACATCATAAGGTTGGCGAATAGCATGAAGAACGGAAAATAATGTGTGGGAAAGAGTGTCAAGAGATTTTTTTTTGAGATTAGGAAGATAGACCAACTTTATCCCGAGGTATTCGTCCAGTTTTTCAGGATAGTAGCTATCCCGGCAATAAACGGTTACTTCGTGGCCACGCTCAGCCAAACGCTTACCAAGTTCCTCATAAAATGTTTCAAAGCCACCGTAATTAGCTGGGACACCTCGTGTGCCGATGAGAGCGATTTTCATTTGCCGAAAACGTCCTTAATTGCCTGTAGATATTTAAATCCCCATTTTTTTGTTGGCTCAATATATCCACCTTCGCCAAATTCATTCCATGCGTAGATAATTGCCATGCGCATTGTTTTTGAAGGATTTGCATCTATCGTATTTTTACCTTCTGTCAACATGGCTTTGAATGATTCCGGGGTGCTTCCACTATTATCGTGTGATGGTGGCTTCGACCCTCCCCAAGGGCGCCTGTCCCAACCGGTTGACATGGGAAGGATATAGGGAAGTTTAGAATTTTGGAGAATATACGACCACTGACTTTTGTATCCCTCCAATAACTCTTGATAGGAATTTGATAATGGTACATTGCCGGTGAATTCGCCTTTGAATCCAGAAGATTGGTAGTTATAGGCTGTCATAGCGTCATAACCATTCTTAGGTAGAAACGTATTCAGACCATAGTTATTTGCACCATAGCATGCGACAAAATAAATTCCTGGCACTCCCTGTTTGACAGCCATATTTCTTGCAATATCAAATAATTCTTTTGTCGTCTTGCCGAATGTTTTTGCATTATCTCGTAGTCTTTCTATCGAAAAAATCACTACTACTGGTTTCCTGTCGATAGTCAAATATTGTGCATCCTTAAAATAGTTATCTATCCAATACTGAACCATCGTGGTGAACTGATCCATTGATTCAGGCACTTTATAATGGTTTGCCCACAGCATGCAAAACTTCAATTTTTTCTTGTTTGACGCTTTCAGATGGTTATCAATTGCATGATTTAAAGAGGTCTTCTTGCCATCCCAGTACCAGTCGTACGTAAAGAAATCAATGCCGTAACTCGATGCCCACTCAATGTTCTGCTCAGCAATTTGCAAGGACTCTTCTGCATAACCAAAACCACGTGATGGTTCACGGTCCGTCCACGCTTTACCTGGTGAGCGAGAACCTGGTAACCCTTTGAGGTCAGGCCAAAATTCGTTTTTTGAGTTCCATCCAGGAAAATAATATACACCTATCTTGTATTCCTGAGCATACGAGCTTTCAAGTAATACAGTACATAAACATGTAATTGTGACAACTGTTAATAGAGTAAGTATTTTAATACATTTATTGGCACGTAACATTGATATCCTCGCAATCCTTCAAATATCACAACTGCACAAGTATTAATTCCTTAAGACGCTTGTAACAACCATTCCCAATGTTTATTGATACCATTAAACAGATCTGTGTGTACTTGCCAGTCAAAGACTTCCCGAGCTTTCTGTGTGTCAAGGTATATTTTGCTGACATCAAACGCTCTGGATTCTTTATATATAACGGTCGGGTTCATATTTGTAACTTTGCAGATGACGTCGATGACTTGATTTATAGTAAAACCTTGACCACTTCCCACATTAAATACGCCTGTCACACTGGAGCTCAGAGCCTTATCAAACAGGCTAACTATATCTGATATGTAAATATAGTCCCTAATCGTTTCACCGTCTCCCCAAACGATTAGATCTTGACCATTCTTGACTCGATTCAGAAATGCGGAAATAAGCCCTTGAACACCCATGTGACCTTGACGCGGTCCATATGGATTTGACACTCTCATTATTACAAATTCAATCCCGTATTGTTTTTGATATATATTCATGTAATTTTCAATCGCAACTTTAACGACCCCGTATGAACAAATCGGGTTCAGCGGATGTGATTCAGAGACGGGGAGATGTAATGGCTCACCATATACTGTCCCGCCAGAAGAAATGAAGATTATCTTCTTAGGGCCATTTTTTCTCAACAGCTCTAACAGTTCAATTGTATGTATCAAATTTGAGCTAACATCGTGAGTGGGGTTTAAGTTCGAAGTAGAAGGCACAGTTGTACTTGCTAAATGAACTACTGAATCCATACCTATCAATGCCTCTGACAATGTAGTCGTATCACTAATGTCACCTTTAAAATAAGTTATATATTTTAATGGGTTTCGATGCTTTTCATCATGCCGGCTATATACACTAACTGTGTGTCCTGCACGTAACAGTGAATCGCAAACATGTGATCCGATAAAACCAGTTCCACCAATTACCAGCACATTCATATATTCTCTCTCAATGCATAAACGTAAGTAATTTCATAATGTAAAAACATTTTCATAAGAACGCAATACAGTGGCAGTATAATTATCTATTGAAAACATAGTATTTGCCCTCAATAATGAATTATCACCGAACAATAGTCTTTTTTCAGGGGAATTTACGAGATCACATATTTTTACTGCAAGTGCTTGAGGATCATTGGGTGGAACAAGATACCCTGTCATACCATCACTTACAGATTCTACAGTTCCCCCGATGTTAGTACCTACAACAGGAATCCCCAAGGTCATTGCCGCAACAATCACTGTGGCATTAGGCTCTGGTAGTTTTGACGGCAGAACTACAATATCCATAGACCCTAACCAGTTATGAAAGTCTTTTTGGAAGCCTAACATAGTTGAATGGGATTTTATCTGTTCGTTTGATTGGAGTATATCTCTGAGTTGATATTCATAGTGATGCTGGTCTGCATACACACTGCCCAGAAATAAAAAGTGAATTTTTACGCTATTACTGATTGTAGTTAAAATATATTTTGCTGCTTCTGCGAGAACCTCTTGACCTTTCCACGCGTTATACCTACCGGCAAAACCAATTAAAACAACGTCGTCATCTACACCGAGGCCCTGCCTTATGAGATCTCTATCTATGTTTTTCATGTTGTATATATTTCTATCCACGCCATGATACAGAGTAATAAATTTGTTTTTTCTATCTCCGTTGAATTTTAAAAAATGATTTTTTACTGCATCAGAGATACAAAATACTTTATCAGAAAATTTGCCTACAACCTTGGACATAAGCCTGGACACTAATCTAGGAGATTCTATTATTTCCATTATCTGCCAAAAATGCTTCTTCCTGAATAGCCAGGCTGACAAAAATCCTGACCATACAGCGGAAGTATTAGAATGGAA
>JAQTXD010000023.1 GCA_028688955.1 Desulfuromonadaceae bacterium | reverse complement strand
TGACGCCAGATCGGCAGACGCTGCCAGAATCCCCAGGCCATGAAGCCGATTACGGCGAAAACCAGGATGTACATCGGAATAACAACACCGTGGCCGATGTTCCAGTATATTTGACGGGTGGCTTCCACAGTAAACCTCTCGTGATATGATAACTGCTGCATTGTGTATAGTCATACTTAACGCCAGTGTCAAGTATAAAAAGTTTGTTCACTCAGTATCTTTGCAGGTTCACTGTGGTTTTCAACTAATTGCCCTTGAATTGCGCCGCACGTTTTTCGAGAAACGCCCCCATCCCTTCGCGCTGATCACCGGTGGCAAACAGCACACCGAACAGGGCAGCCTCATAACGGAAACCGTCTTCTTTTGACATATTCATACCGTTAACAATTGCATCCTTGGCAGAGGCAACCCCGAGCGACCCTTTGGAAGCAATTTCACGAGCAGTTTCAAGTGCTTTTGGCAGCAGTTCATCCGCCTGAAACACCTCGTTTACAATCCCCCAGGAAAGTGCTTTTGAGGCAGATATAATCCGACCGGAAAATACCAGCTCATTTGCCTTGTTAGGCCCAATCAGCCGTGCCAGATTTTGGGTACCGCCAAAACCGGGGATGACGCCAAGCCCAACTTCAGGGAAACCGAATTTAGCTTTTTCCGAGGCATAGATAAAATCACATGCAAGAGCCAACTCCAACCCTCCACCAAGCGCATAGCCGTTGACGGCAGCGATGACCGGTTTGCCCATCTTGTTTATCAGTTTCATCAGACTCTGCCCCCGACGGGCAAAGCTAAGAGCGTCAAATGATGATATTTCGGACATTTCCTTGATATCCGCACCGGCAACAAACGCCTTATCACCGGCACCTGTCAAGACAACCGCCTTAACAGTCACATCCAGATCAAGTTCGTACAGTGCGCATTCCAGTTCACGGACAACATCGCCATTCAGCGCGTTAAGCACCTGAGGGCGGTTGACTGTCAGAGTTGTAATACCATCGGTGGTTTCAACCAGCAAATTGTTATAGTTCATAGCTCCCCCTTCGTAATCGTGTAGGTCTTAAAAAAACGAATCTATCCGCCACGGAGACACCGGGAAAAGACAGTATCAAATGTAAATAAACAAAGAACACAATTTTAAAAATCATTGACTTTGCTTACTGCCTTTTAACTCTGCCTCCGTGGCAGATAATTAATATCTATTGCTTAAACTCTCTCAAAAATAACGGCAACAGCTTCACCCCCACCGATACAGAGAGTGGCTAGACCGTAGCGCAGATTTCGCCTGTGCAATTCACGAATAATCGTCGCAGCAATACGCGCTCCGCTGGCACCAAGCGGGTGACCGATGGAGCATGCACCACCATTGACGTTAACCTTGTCGAGGGGGATATTTAATCCCTTGATAGCCAGCAATGGGACCGAAGCAAATGCCTCGTTAATTTCAAATAAGTCTATATCGGCAATCGTAAGCCCTGCTTTGGCGCAGACATTCTCAATTGCAGTCACCGGAGCTTCCGGGAAGTAGTCGGGATGGCGGCTTGCTGTTGATGTAGCAACAATGCGTGCTTTTGCCTTGAGTCCGTATTTTTTCAGTCCGGCTTCGTTAGTCAATACCGCCAGAGATGCTCCGTCGCTAATGGTTGAAGCATTTCCTGCTGTTATAGTGCCGTCCTTCTTAAACACCGATTTCAGTTGAAAAAATTTGCTGGAGTCACCTTTGAACGGTTCTTCATCCGTAGCAACAATTTCTTCACCTTTTTTGCCTTTTTTAACAACAGCAACTATCTCGTCCACAAAGATGCCACCTTTGACGGCAGCCTGGGAGAGTTCATAGGATCTGATTGCAAAATCATCCTGTTCGGCTCTGGTAAGTCCCGCGCGAGCAGCACTCTCCTCACCGATTTCACCCACATGCCGCCCGGACCAGGGGTCCTGCAGGCCATCATAAATCAGTAGATCAAGCAGTGAACCGTGGCCCATGCGATAGCCGTTACGGCCTTTTGTAAGCATATATGGAGACAAACTCATATTCTCCATTCCTCCAGCTATCACCACCTCAGACTCACCAAGACGGATACTGTCATTGGCAAGCATCATTGACTTCAAACCACTGCCACAGACCTTATTAATTGTCATGGCGTGCGTAGTGTCGGGTATACCGGCAGCACGCATGGCCTGGCGAGCCGGTGCCTGCCCACAACCGCTAGAAAGTACCTGGCCAATAATAACCTCAGAAACCGCCTCTGGAGGTAGACCGGTCTTTTCAAAAAGACCTTTCATGACGGTTGCCGCCAACTGAGGTGCTTCAACATCTGACAAACAGCCGCCAAAAGAACCAAATGGGGTGCGTAACGCCTCAACTACATAAACTTCGTTCATAGGTATGCTCCTCTTTCATACAAAGTTGACTGAAATATAATTCCAGTTTACGTGCATGTCAAGCAATTTCAAAACACGTTTATACATATTAGTTGTATTTCGAATTTATTTGACTTTCGTACATGCTAGCGTGAATATACAAAAAAAACAAGATATAAACAATTTTTTCCGTGCATTATTTTTTTCTTGACACAATATTTATTTTTTGTTTAAATGTTGTTTATCAAACGTACTGGAAATCACCAGAAGACGGGAAAAACTTAAAAAGGAGATCGATCATGTCAAAACAAAACGTAGCCCAGGAAATTTTAGACTTCAACAAGAACGCAGTAAAAGAGAGCTTTGAGGCCCTCAATACCATTTCAAACCAGGCAGCTAAAGCAGCAAACCAGATTCTTGATGCAACCCCGAATGTTCCAGAAGAGGGAAAGAAAGCTGTAAATATGTTCTTCAAGGAAAATGAGAAGGGCTTGTCAAGCCAGAGAAAATTCGTTGAGAGCGGCCTGGAAATCGATTGGACAAGCCCAAATGCATCTGCCAAAGGCCTTGAAGCTATCGAAACGCTCTACAACAGCGCCTTCAGCCAGGTAGATTCTTTACAGAAAGAAACCAGTGAATTGCTCAAAAAAGCTACCGAGCAGCTCCCTAAAGAAGCAAAACCGGTTGTTGATTTCTGGAACGGCACACTGAACAGCAACTACCAGAGCTTCCAGAATTTCGTTACTCAGAACTTCGCACTTGCCCGCAAAGTGATGGGCGATTTAGCAGCAGAAGCTCCAAAAGCTGACAAGAAAGCTGCAACTAAGTAAGCAACTTTTTTATTCATAGTTTTTTTAATAAAACAAAAGATATAAGCTAGTTACAAAAACGGCAGCACTGTTCCTCAGGTTGAAAACAATTCAATCAGGGCGCGGTGACTGCCGTTTTTCGTACTAAATAGTGTTTTCATTGTAAAAAGAGAAGATGTTGCTTTACTAGTACGAGATGAGTTGCTAGAATAATAAAATATCATTCTATTTACGGAGGAAACAACGATGAAAACAGTCAAGGATATTCAGCTGACAAAAGAAGGGGGTATATTTTCTATTGCACCCGATGCGACAGTGCTGGCAGCAATTACGCTCATGTCAGAAAAGAATGTCGGGGCTCTCCCAGTTATGGAGGGTGGAACGCTTGTAGGCATACTCTCCGAACGTGATTACGCACGTAAAGTTTTATTGAAGGGACGATCATCCAGTGATACCCTGGTCAGAGATATCATGACTGATACCGTTATAACCGTAACCCTTGAAAGTACGACAAAAGAGTGCATTGACCTTATGACAGAAAAGCAGCTGCGACACCTGCCGGTAGTTGAGAACGGCCGTGTTACGGGCATTGTATCAATCGGAGATGTAGTGAAGCTGATCATTGCTGAGCAGGATATAAAAATAAATACTCTTCAATCTATCATCGATGACATTAATGCTGACAGAAATCTTAAAAACATGCTGTTGCGGAAATTAGACAAGGCATAGTTTTTTTGTTCTTTCAGCAGTTCACATAAAAAGCCCTGCTCTTTCAAAGCAGGGCTTTTTATGTTTTGCCTATGTTATGACCATCAAATTGGCGCCGACATAATCAACCGGCACCCGATTACATATCCAATCCGCCATTCACACCCCATACCTGACCGGTAATGTAGGAGGACGTATCGGCCGCAAGGAAGTGCACGACACGCGCAATCTCTTCCGGCTTGCCGAGTCTGCCGAGAGGGATTTGAGCCAGTATTTTCTCCATCACTTTTTCGGGGATATGACCTAGCATTTCTGTTGCAATGAATCCGGGGGTGACGGTGTTAACTGTAATGCCGATCCCATTGGGCTCTGTGAGTTTCCCCGACCGGGCAAGCAGTGAAGCAGCTTCCCGTGCGAGCGTCTTTGTCAACCCGAACAACCCCGACTTCGATGCAGCGTAGTTTGCCTGACCGATATTCCCCATCTCACCGATAACGCTTGATACGTTCACAATACGTCCACTGCCGCGCTCAGCCATGTGTCGCAGGGCAGCCTGACAGAGAAAAAACACGCCAGACAGATTAACATTGAGGACGTTGAACCAATCATCGTCCATCATCTTCAGTACTGTTTTGTCACAGGTAATACCAGCATTATTGACAAGGATGTCAAGTCGTCCGTGATTCGAAATGACTTCGTCAATGGTGCGGCGGCAATCTTCCGGAACGCCCAGATTGCCTTTATGAATACTGACCGACGTGGCGTACGTCTCCGTGAAGGAATCACGGAACTCTGTCGCGGCCTTTTCGTTACCGGTGAAGCCTGCCGCAACGGTAGCTCCCTGACTGGCAAGACTGCGGCAGATAGAGGCTCCGATGCCGCGGGTACCACCTGTTACAAATGCAACCCGTCCCTTTAGTTTGTTTCCGACTCGTGTGGAAGTGTTATCGTTTTGCGTAAGGTCTATTTCACTCATGTCTCTCTCCCTTTGTTTTAAAAGTTTCTTTATACTTTCATGAACCTAACTAAGCATGAGAAACACGGAGCAACTGGGCAACGGATCAAAACAGTGAAGAATATTCCTGATACAGTCATCCTGAGTTTTACCTGTATGGTGAACAAGGCTGTACCGTAAAAACTTTATTTGTCTGTTGCTTCGTTGCTCTGTGTTATTCGAACTCCCGTCTCCAGCGCACATCGTCTTATCCACAGTGATGCTAAATGACGCCTTCAAGTGACGAAGGTGCCGCCTTCGGCGATGGTACCATGGTAAGGTCGTCAGTAGTATTCTCCGGTGCAACTATTGCCGGGTCAAGCCACATTACAACATATCCGCCGACAGCTCCGGCACCAAATCCAGGGGCAAAGATCAGAGACCGCTTGGTGATCGCCCCTTCATAGACTGCATCCGCCATTGCGGTAGGAATACTTGCCGATGATGCGTTGCCGACTTTGGCGATGTTAAAATAGATATCCTCCGCCTTGATCCCCTGGGGCACAGCAATTTCAATGATCATAGTCTTGTTTGCCTGATGAGGTACGATGACGTCGATATCGTCAATAAGCGCTTTGCCACCTTTGACGCTTTTGAGTTCGGAAAGTTCATTCATCATCTGGTCAAGATACCTCTTGACCAATTTCTTTACTTCGGGTCCATACACGGTGATGTCATTATCGTAGTCAAAGTTCGGCCAGATAATGGAGTTAACCTGGCTGAATGGTCCGCTGGCATACGTCTGAACAACCTCGATATCACGCTCACCATCGGTCGGCGCAATGACCAACGCTGCAGCCCCGTCGCCAAAGATCATTCGCGACGGTCGCGCATTGCCGATCTTATCCGAGAACTTCTCTGCACATACCAGAAGAATCGGACGATTAACCTCACGCATCAGACGGACCGCAGCTCCCATTCCATAAGGGAATCCGGCACATGCTGCGATAATGTCGGCCGAGTAATGAGTCTGCGAGATGCCCAATTGTCCTGAGAGCCAGGTAGAAGTCGAGGGAATCAGTCTGCTCGAAGTGCAGGTGCAGAACAGCACCGCACCGATTTCTCCCGGTGCTCTACCGGCATGCTTCATTGCTGCCCGAGCTGCCTCAAGAGCGATGTTTTCCAGCGGTTCGACAGTGTAGCAGCGTTGCTCGATTCCGGTTTTCTCCGTAATTTCATCTGCACTCATCGGTGACCACGAAGGCGGAGAGTTCCGGACGACATCATCGTTATTACAGATGACCTCACCCTTGCGGATCGCAAGCGACTCAATCTTCGGCCGGACCGGAGTATCTGTTGCAAGTACCAACGGCAGGAGCGGAGTCACCGGCTTGCACTCAGGATCCGGCTTCGGCGATTGCGGGGTTGGCATGGTTCCACTTTTCACGCGATGTATAAAGTCGACTACTTCGCGAGATTTTGGATAAAACAGTACGACGACATCATCATCTTCCATCTCGTCAAAGGTTTTCAGCTTGGACCGGCTTCTATCCCAGGGGTGTTGGTTGTGAAGCACCATCGCCCAGCGCCGGAGCGCCTCCAGTTCAGGTTGTTCTTCTGAAGCATCAAGAATTTCAACATCGCTGTAGCGCTTGAAATCAGGATCATATTTACGGAGGATGGTCGTCATTGCGTCAGGGGTAGCCAGCGCCTCGGCAATCGTGGCCTTGAGCGGGGGGAGTTCCTGTGCGCGATAGAGCTTGTTCGAGAAAATATCGAAGAGCGACTCGAACAACTCGTCCTCAACAGTTTGATTCCATTTGGCCCCCAGTTGTTTGTAGGCATCGCGTACACTTTCCGACTTTGCCTTGGCATCCGTCCATGGTTCCAATAAAGCCACGAACACATCTTCGCGATTGCGTGGGACATCCCTCCATCGCGTCGGTCGTTTGTCATACATAGTCAAAGCGAAGCGGTTTGCCCAGAAAAGATTAAGACTGATGTCACGCAACAGATCATAGCGAGTTGTATATGAACCGGCGGCAGCCCGTTTGGCAATTTCGGTTCCTGTCGGCGCCTTCCCTTCAAAGTCCCGGCGAACGATGGCCTGCAAGTGGTCAAGGCTGGAAATGATTGAGAAATCGAGATCGATGAAGATACTGCAGGGAAGCACAAGTTTTCCGTGTTTGTTAAGTCTGAACGGTTTCATAAGATCTCCTTTGTATAGTTAATGGTTTATTTATGTATGGTGGCCTGTCCAACCAAATGGTGGCGGACAATACGTAACGACTAATTACTCAGAGCGTCAAACCACCTCCTTGATAACAAACAGCAGGTCTCCCTTGTTGACCGCCTGTCCAGGCGTCGGAATGATACGAACTATTTCATACGTCTTGTCGGCATCATAAAAAACGCCACCAGGGTTACAGGTATTAAGAGATACCGGTGCAAACAGCTTCATAGCTTCCAGCAAGCCAATAGTATCTCTCAGTTTCACCGTTTTTCCGATCGGTGCAAATGGCGGCTCAGTGGGAGATGAAGAATCGTAGAACACTCCGGTTGAGGGAGAGAGGACTTTGAGCTCGCGGCTTCCTTCAATTTCAATAGCGGATCGGTCAAGCACGACCTGTGCGGAACCTGACGCTTCTTCTCCCTCGGAGATCATCTCCTCAACATTTATGCGCTCAAGGAAACCGGGAAGATACTGGGTGTTATAGATCCCGGTGCGGAATGTTTCATCTCTCAGGACCCGCTTGAGCAGAGGAATATTGGTATGAACGCCCTGTATTACTGTGCCCTCCAGGGCTGTGAGCAGTTTATCGGCTGCATCATTTCGATCTTTTCCGGTGACAATAACCTGAGCCATCAGTGAGTCATAGTAGGGGGTAATCGGCTTTCCGGCATCAATCATCTTTATGACTTTGATATGGTCAGCCGCAGGAATACTAAAGGCGGTGACATTGCCTGGAGTTGGAATGAAGGAGATTGCTCCTCCCTCCACAACGGTGCGTTCAGCAGTAATTCGGGCTTCAATAGCGTACCCGCTCGGATTGTAGACGATATCAGCAATAGACCCGCCTCCGGCGATCCTGAACTGATTGGCAACAATATCAACACCGGTGACCTGTTCCGTTACCGGATGCTCGACCTGCAGTCGTGTATTCATCTCCATGAAATAGATGGCCATTTCGTCAAGATTGAAGATAAACTCAACGGTTCCTGCGCCGACGTAGTCTACCTGATTGGCGATAAGCTCTGCATAGCGGAGTACATCCTGCTCAAGATTTTTCGGCAGCATGGTAGATCCGGATTCTTCGAAAATTTTCTGGTTGTTACGCTGAACGGAGCAATCACGCAAACCGAGAATGCGGCAATTGCCATGGGCATCGCGAAGGATCTGGACTTCGATATGACGCAGATTGGTAACGTATTTTTCAAGATAGATGTCGCCTGAGCCAAAGGCAGCCCGGGCTTCCGAGGATATGGTGAAGAACGTTTCACGGAAATCCTCCTGAACTTCCACAACCTTGATCCCTTTGCCGCCGCCGCCGTGAACAGCTTTGAGCAGAACTGGATAGCCGATAGCCCTGGCAACCTCCATACCGGTCTCCACACTGTCAATGATGCCGTGGCTACCTGGAACTACGGGGACGCCAGCCTTCATGGCCGTGTCAATCGCGTTGGTCTTGTTGCCCATAAGCTCCATACTGGAGAACCAGGGACCGACAAAGTTAATCCCACGATTCCGGCACATAAGGGCGAAGTCGGCATTTTCCGACAGGAAGCCGATACCGGGATGAAGTGAATCGACCTTCTGCTGCTCGGCAATACGCAGCACCGACTTGGCATTGAGATAAGACTCGTCCGGGGTGTTGCCGCCGATGCAGATAAGCGTATCCTTATCGGTGAGTTGGGCGGCAACAGCCGAATCCATATCGGCATCGGATTGTACCAGCACAACTTCAATACCTTCACGCTGTGCCACCAGAATCAGCTTGGCTGCCGTACAGCCGCGGGCGTGAATCAGGGTGCGTTTAACCGGTTTCAGCAGTGAGCGTTCATCCACCAGTGAAGCACTTTCAGTGGCGGAAATATCGATATCTGGGCGATAGAGTCCTTTAAACACACGGTGACAAACATCCATCACACTTTCAACCGGCGTAGGTATGGCGGGATCGATAGCTCGAAGCTGTTTGTCAAGGTCCTGATTGAAGGGGTGCTTGACCAGTCCCTGCATGGCCCCGGGAACAACGCTGAGATAGTTGGACAGTGTTACTGTCGACGGGAGATAGGAGGGTACAACTATCTGCCCGGCGAATGGCATGCCGCAGCCGGAGAAATAATATGTCTGCGCCAGCGGATGAGTGACAAAGGATGCCTGGGCGCCGCCGGTGCAATCGCCGAAACCGAAACAGATGACAGGGAGTTCGTTGTCACGGATAAAGCGGGTGATGCGGTCGTTGACTATCGACATGGAGAATAGCGAACCGGCGCCCTCTTTGGTATTCATACCACCCGAAGAGATGAAGGCAACAACCGGAAGTTTGCGGCGGGCACACTGAAGCAGGAGGTTACAGAATTTCTCCGCCGACGGCATGTCAAATGCCCCCGCCTGGAAATCCAGATTGGATATGACCACTCCGACCCTGGTCGCCGGATGATCCCCGTCTTTTTTGAGTTTGGCAAGACCGGTGATGACTCCGCATGGCTTAATGCCGGCATCCAGCGCTTTCTCGATTGATTGACGGAAACCGGGGAAATTCGCCGGGTCAGCAGTCATCAGATCGCTGTCAAGTTCACGGAAATCGGTAAAAAACTCGGCAACAATTGTCTCGAAACGGCAGTTTTTCGCCCGTTTATCCTGCAGCAGCACATCCTGGATCAACAGATCATTATACGCAGTGGTCAAGCGGTTCCAGAAATCTTTCATACCCAAGTCGCGCAACTTTATGCGGCCGTCATACTCGCGCCCTTCACGCTCGGATTCGACATACTCCAGTAGAAGTTTTTCAAACAGGAACGTGACAATGGCAAACAGCGGCTCTGAAATACGCGGATACTGAATCTTTTTCCATTCCTGCACCGGACGGATAAAGTTTTTCATCTGCGGATGCTGCAGGAGTGTATTTAACCAGCTGTAAAAATTGTCTTCGAGGCTTGTTTCATCAACGCCCCCCTCGCCAAACAATTTCTTTAACTTGATTGTTGCAGCCTGGATTGACGACTCAAGGAGTGCCCGGAACGACTTCTTCGAGAACGTATTGGTATCCTTGGCTTCAGCGGCAATCGGGCGCAGGTCGGAAATGATCTGATCATACACCAGGTCGAAGATAATACAGTTCTGGCACTCACGGATCATCCCCTCACGAAAATCTGACAGGGTAATTACATCAAGTACCGTCATTTCAGCAGCGTTAGCCGGAGCAGTAAAGGCTGTCGCTGAACCGAGATACTTGATCAGTGCCATAAAATTGTTCTGGCTCCATGACTTCCAGAGATTGTAAAGGTGGAACCCGTAGGTAAGGTAGGTAGTTTGCTGGGCTTTCTCAAAATTGACGCCGGGGTCACCAAGAATAAGCTTGGACAGACGGCCACGCTCATCACATACCTGCTGCTTACGATCAAGATAGGTTTTGTAACTGGCTGACAAATTGTCGTCATAGCGGATGTGCAGTGGTTTATCGAGCCAACTGGCAAAGGCGTTCGCCTGCTCTTCCTGAACTCGCATCATCAGGTCACCCTTGGGCGTGACCACATTGGTGGAGCGACTGTAATTTGCCGATGAGGTCGACTTTATACGACCCCGCAAACTGAGGTAACGCATGTAGCGGTATGTGATGCCGAAGACATTGCAATACTCGGTAGCAAAATGGGTACGGGAGAGCGCCGACAGGCTGTTAAGCGCCTTGAGTTTGTCCGAAGGGTTGATATAGCGGAGCAGATTCTCCCGATAGTGGTCGAGCACACCGTCGGTCTCTCTGACAAATGTGAGTGCCCGGCTCTCGATGGCGTTTACTGCCGAAACAATGACATTCCGTAAATTCTCCAGCTGCTGTCCCTTTTCACCGGGCACGTAGTCTATGATGCCGTCTACGAAATCCTGCTGATAGAGTTCATAGGCACTGACGCCGACGTATTTCGCACACTCCTGCCAGCTAAGATCCAGGCTTCTGGCGATGGCAGCCAGCCCCTTGGGCTGAATCGTATTGAGTACACCGTCGCGGACAGAGAGCAGGATGTTGGCTGTGGCCAGAGGGATAGCTCCGCCGGAATAACCGTTTCCAAGAATTATACTGACTGACGGAACATTCAGGTTCGCCATTTCAGCGATAAAGTGGGAAATTGAATGGGCCTGGTTGTTGGCGTTGGCCACCTCTCCCGCATCGGCACCCGGGGTGTCGATAAATGTGATCACCGGCACCGAATAGCGTTCATATTTTCGGATTATTTCAATGGCCTTGCGGTGGTGTTCCGGTCCCCACACACCATTATTGGTATTTCTATCCTGCCCCAGCAGACAGAGACGGCGCTGATAGCCGTCAAAATCAAACTCGGCCTCAACGCAGTATAATGGTCCGAAAGAAATTTCTTCCACAATTTTAAGTTTCAGCTGCTTCACGACAGCCTTGAAACCTATTCGCCCTTTTTGCTCCGATGGGTCAACCGTCTCCCTGATGTAGGCATCGACATCCAGGCTTTTAAGCCACTTTGTAGTCTTTTCAACAGTACTGTGGTCAACAAGTCCTGTAAGGGCCGTTTCCACTTCTCTCTTCTGACGGGCACGATTCGAGCGGCTGACACCCTTCAGTAACGAAAAGTCAGATGCAAGTTGTTCGGCTAGCTCAAAGAAGCGATCGTTTGTTGGTGCAGTTGTCATAAGTTAGGCTCCTTCAGGTAGATTTGGCTGCTTACTCCTAAGTAAGTCCAGCTGGTAATTTTTAAAAAACCACCTCTTTGTAAACCACAATACGATACGATGTTTTATTATTATTGTTTTTGATATGCTAATGTATAACAAAATTCAAGAAAAAAATGATCTGACTAAATTTTTTTACTTCAGATTTAAAACATTATTTCAAACATCTAAATATTCATACTGATAGAGTTTTTCGTAATAAAAACAAAAAAGCCCCCTTCTATCGAAATAGAAGGGGGCTTAGCATAAAACGGTACGTTATTAATAGGTGCTGATTACAGGCGGAAACCACCATCAACACTTATGGTTCGACTTGAGAAGTAGTCGTTTTCAATGATGTAGCGAGCGGTGTGGGCAATTTCAGACGGCTCAGCCAAACGTCCCAGCGGAACCAGAGCCGTGATTTTCCCTAATACATCAGGGCGGATCTGCGACACCATTTCAGTGTTGACGTATCCGGGGGCGATGGCGCCAACCCGTATGCCATACCGGCACAGCTCCTTACCCCATGTGGAGGTAAGCGCGGCAACACCGTTTTTAGTAGCTGAGTAGTTGCTCTGGCCAATATTTCCGTTTCTGCAGATACTGCTGATATTGACTATCACGCCCTTGCGATTTCCCTTAACCATATGTGCTGCGGCTTCGCGACCACACAGAAAGGTACCGGTAAGATTGACGTCAACTACCTGTTGCCAGTCTTTTAATGACATCGTAACAATATCATCATCTTTAGTGCGCTTAACCAGCATGGCATCACGGGTAATACCGGCATTATTGATAAGACCGTCAATCTGGCCGAAATCACTCTGGATATCATTGAAGAGGGCAACGACCTCTTCTTCCGAAGCTATATTTGCGGTATAGCACCGCACTTCAGCTCCCTGCTCACGCAGTACAGCTGCAGCCTTCTCCAACCCTTCACTGTTCATATCAACCAGTGCCAATCTTCCTCCTAAATCGGACAGATCCTTGGCAAAGGCGAGGCCCAATCCACGAGCAGCGCCCGTAACAACAAAAACATGATCCTTGATGTTCATAAAATCTCCTCTAAGTTAGTTGATGAAATACATCATCCGGTTATATAAACCGCTGTCTCACGCTCGTGCGTTGAGCCATTCGGATATTTTGGGAGCCAACGTTTTCTGTGTTTTCCCGGACACAAATATACCTATATGACCGACCGGGAACGACAAGTCCTGTATATCCTTGCTGCTGACGTGATCACGTAGCGCCTTTGAAGAAACAGGTGGTACCAGTGTGTCAAATTCAGCAAAAATATTGAGGATCGGCATTGTTATGTTTTTCAGATCAACTGTGCGCTTGCCCAGGACAAACTGACCCTTTACAAGCTTGTTCGCCTGGAATAAATCTTTGAGAAACTGTCGCAACGTTTCGCCCGGCTGATCAGGGCTGTCAAAAATCCAGGTTTCCATACGCAGGAAGTCGGCTAGTTTATCTGCATCCTCCATGATGTTCACCATGTTGATGTACTTGCTTATGCTCAGGGTAAACGGCTGCAGCATCGTATACGCCTGATTCATCATGTCGCCGGGCACATTTCCGTATGCATCTATCAACAGATCCGCATCAAACTCGGTAGACCATACGTTCAGCAAACTGGCTTTCGTATCGAAATCGACCGGGGTGACGATCGGAATGAAGTTTTTGATTTTTTCCGGGTAGAGTGCGGCATAAATTGTTGAAAACGTTCCGCCCTGACAAATCCCGATCAGATTGATAGAGTCAAGTTTATGCTTTTCGCGAATATGGTCTACACAGTCATTGATGAAGCCATCGATATAGTCCTCCATCGTCATGAATCGATCCATTCTATCGGTATAGCCCCAATCGATTATGTACAGATCCTGACCTTCATCGAGCAGGTTACGAATCATGGAACGATTCGGCTGCAGGTCGAGCATGGTATAGCGGTTTACCATGGCGTATACCATTAGTGTCGGTACTGAGTTGACTTTTTTAGCACGCTGTTTGTAGCGATAGAGCGTGCGCTTGCCGTCCTGAAACACCACCTCTTTCAGCGAGCAGCATCTACGGCAGGTTCTGCAGGTCCCGCAGCTGTCATGATCGTCCGGGAAACCGGATGCTCTTTCATCAAGGGAGACAAGGTTTTCAACTCCCTTTTTAAGACTTTCAGTGAACGAAGTTAAGTCGTTCAGAGATTCTTTTATTTTATGTGGAAACGTTTGCATCGTGTCCTCCCCTAATCAATCTTGGACTTGGTTTTAGTGGTAGCTTTCGGTGCAGCCTTAGCAGCTTTACTGTCGGCATTTACCTGTTTTGTGAGTGCTGCCACGGCAGCCTCGGCGGCCTTTGCCTTTTTGGCTTCACTTTGCGCAGCAACCTCAGCAGCTTTAACGGCTTCTTTCGCTTTTTTCAGTTCTTCCTGTGCTGCAGTCTCCGCTGCTTTCACGGCGATTTTGGCATTTTTTGCAATTTCCTCTGCGGCCGCTTTCGCCCCTCGGGCAACTTCGGCTTCTTTCTGAACGGCCTGTATCTCGCGGCGAAATGCTCTCATGTCACGTTTCAACTGTTGTATTTCCCCAATAGCAAGATCGAGGTCGCGCTTGAGAGCGATCGGAGTAGGCTCAAGTGCCTTTTCCATGAGTTTGCCACTCTGAATCTTCAGACGATGACCGGCATCGGTAAATTCTCCCTGAATCTTGGCAAACTCTTCAGTGCCCATTACTTCAAGAAATACTGCTTCATTTTCAGATGCCCACAGGTTGCAGAAGTCAGTAAACTTGGTTACCGGTTTATTCTTCAGTGCAGCCTCGCTCAGCTTGGTCTGGAAGCGGATGTTGCCCTTTCTCGAGGTTTTTTCAACAAACTGCGTCATTTTCGAATAGGCCTTGAAGTAATCCTGAGTCGACACCAACGCCAGGGATATATCCTGCGCAACTTCTCTACTGAGTCCTAATTTCGGCGCTGAAAGCTGCTTAGTGACTTCCTTCACCCACACGTCAAAGGCCTCTGAAAGCTTCTCCGCGCCCTGAGCCGATGAAGAATCAAATAACTTACCGAACTGGGACTGATAGTTCCCAATAAAATCGGCAAATGCGGAACCTTCACTCCCAAAAGCACCCTTTAACATCCCAATAATGTTGCTTATCTGGTCATTTAATTTGCCGCTGTTGAAAGCTGAGAAGAATGGATTTTCCTTCTCCATAAAGGAGCGGAGGAAGTTGGTTGCCTGCTGCCAACCGCCATCAACACCCAGAGGATTCTTAATGCCACCGGGCAGCTCAATACCGGCAAGCCAATTTTTATAAAACGCCTCAATAAAGCTTGTATTCATGTACTTCATCATATCCGCCGGGATTTTGTTTCCCCAGACATTACGCATCATTTCGTTCATGCGCGCACTGAACTCTTTGAACTGTTCTTCCAAATTGCCCTGTGACTTGAACCAGCCTTCAAAAAAGTCCGCATTTAACCCTTTTCCGCCAGACATATTTTTGAGCCAATCCTCACCCAATCCCGCAAACTGTTTCGTCAATGCCTCCTGATTTTCTTTCCATGCTTTCAGCCAACCAGGTTGCTGCTTAAAAAAATCCTGCATACAGTTATCTCCTCTCATAAAAACGTAATTTCATCACCAATCCACATCCACCCTGAATACTATATTGCAGGATAAACAAAACTTAAATAATTAATAGCCGTATTTTTTGTTTAGTGCAAGCAAAAAATGACAATAATAAAAAAATACCGCAGCAGGGGCAAAAATGCGCCTGAAAGTCAGTCTTTACCGCCCTTCAGCCGCTCCATCAGGCGCTCTTCTATTTCACGATATGCCTCAGCCGGATCAATTTTTATAATGGCAAGCATCTCTGAGAGCTTGTCTTCGTCTCCGTCACAGAGACTGTCAAGAAGATCAAGCCGTTCAAAAAGCGAAAGTTTAACATCTTTTTTCTGAACCCGGCACAACCTCATAATACGAATGACATCCTGGTACATATCAGTTGTCGAGTCCACCGGTTGATCTCCTGAATTATCCTCATCCGCAAGCGCTTGCTTCATCAGATTTGCTTCTGTAGCCTCCATGAAATCGACCACGGCGTTGCTCCACGGAGCAGCTGGCGAGCGAAGAAAACCACTCGCTGCGATGAAATTTTTCACCGATTTTGACCCGACAAGTCCAAAATCCTTATTCGTGATATTCAGTATTTCAAGCAGTTTCTCGATCTTGGCTTTTGGAACGCCGGCACGTCCCGACTCGAACCGCGCAACCACCTGAATGGCACTATTGCCTTCATAGCCTAATGCTACGCCGATTTCCTTACGATTCATCCCTTTTTCAAGGCGACGTTTTTCGAGGAGTTTGCCCACCGATTTTCTAAAAAGGTCTTTCTGCTCTTTGCTAATCATGTCTGTAAGTACCTGCCCTCTTTGCATTTAATAATTGCACCGGATTCGACCGGAGATTATAGAAGTTACTTCTTAAACAGAAACAACATGGAAGTCATTCTATATTTATTTATACGAAAAAGCAATATTTATGCATATTTTAAATTTATTCTTGACTTTTGTTTAATTTATGTTAAATTTTGTTTCAAGTAGAGCATTTTATTTATCAGATCAACATAAAAAAGGAGATTACAAATGGCAACTTCAGACTTCAACAAAGAGACTACCGACTTCAACAAAAACCTTCTTGACGCCGGCTTCGAAGCCCTCAACACAATTTCAACTCAGACCGCCGTAGCAGTAGACCAGATTCTGGCAGCGTCACCTGCTGTTCCTGAAGAGGGTAAGAACGTCGTCACCACATGCGTCAAGGAAAGCCAGACAACCCTGGTTAATTTCAAGAAATTCCTTGAAGCAGGTCTGCAGCTCGATGTAACCTCCACAGATGCGTCGGCAAAAAGCCTGGAAGCCTTGGAAATATTTTCCAACGAATCATTTGGCCAGGCAGCAGTCCTTAAGAATGAGGCACAGACATTCATTGAAGCTGCCACAAAACTGCTCCCCAATGATGCAAAAGCAGTTGTTACATTTTGGAACGACACCTTCAATTTCGGATTTGACGCATTCCAGAGCTATGTAAACGATAATTTTGCACTGGCAAAAAAGGTCACAACAGATGCTTTCTCTTTTGCTCCTGCATCCTTGGCAATAGCCTCCAAGTAATCAGAACAGTTTCAGTGCATAGCGTAAAGAAAAGGGTAGCCGATACGGCTACCCTTTTTTGTGCGAACAATAAGCTATTGAACGAGCGGCTCACAAAAGGCCGTGATCTGCGTCACTATCCTCTAGTTGCCGCTTGCAACAACTACCGCTTCAACTTCAGCCAACGTTTGTGCCACATCAAATCCAAGTTGACGGGCAATCTGGGTAACGGAGAAAATACCGCATACGGTCTGCTTACCATCTGCTCCTTCAGAAACAACGAGACCATGCTGCCTGCCTGATTTTTTCAGTGTGGCCACAATATGGCCGACTTCAGCATTTTTTACGTCATCAATTTTCATCACTTCAAGTTCCCGTTGCGATGTCATAAGGTCACGCACCATAATATCAGCATATGTGCCACCCATGTTTTGCAGAAAGCGCATCGGCTTTTCACCCAGCAAATCATTTGCCGTCAGCAGTCCGGCGACCTGATCATTGCTATCAAGTACAACCAGCATACGCACGCCGTACCGTATCATTTTTGAATTGGCACTTTCCATTGTCGCGTTAGGACGAGCAACAACCAACGACACCTTGCTTAGATCGGTTATGACCGAAAGTGCGGGATCACTCAACGAGACACGCGCGGGCAGAACCTGTGTTGGACGCGTAAAATACGAACCAGTCTTCAAGCGGTACGATTTCAGTATTTCAAATTCTCTACTCATAAGATCACTCCTTTTAATTAAATCGGCCATAATCGCGCACGGTCACAACCCGCTATCTCAAGTGGGAAGAGCCTACAATCATTTCCAATCTTGTGACCTACCATTAAAGCAGGTCACAGTCAATTTAATTTTGGCGTATGAGAGCGATTTACGAAGAGCTGTCACCTGAATTTCCTCATATGAAGAACACTGCTGTCATTTCTGAAACTATTTGGCAGAGCAGAGAGCATGTATATTGTCAGGTCCCACGCTGTTGACCACATGTTTGTGCGCCGAAACAATCCGTGGTTCATACATACCTGGTCTTTAAATCATTATAAAAAGACAATTTCATCCGGAATGTTTGTCAGCTTTTGACCGCCAGCGGGGGTGACTGCAAAGGTGTTTTCAATACCTACGGCCCCTTTGCCCGGGATATTGAACTTCGGCTCAATAGCGATAATCTGGCCAGCCTGAAGTGGAACTTTAAATCCTTGCGCAAGTACCGGGTACTCATCCACCTCAAGGCCAATTCCATGGCCAACAAAACGCGCCTGTTCACCCGGCATCCCCATAAAACTACTGCCAAACCCGCCCTTATCGGCTATTTCCAGCGCCTTGAAGAACAACTCTTCACAGATGGCACCCGGTTTTAACTCCCGTTGGACAAAATTTTGAATATCCAGGGCAAGATCAAAAGCTCTCTGCAACTCCGGATCAAGCGTACCGATAACGAATATTCTGGTCATATCCGTATTGTAGCCATTAAAGACACCGACGTAATCAATCAATATAGGCGTGTTCCGGGCAATAATATCACGGGTAGCACCTTGGGGTGCGGCATTGGAGAGGCCTCTGCCGGTGACCGGCCCATCAAGAAAACCGTAACTTGCACCACCGGTCGACACCGCTAAACCGCCTGAAAGTTCCTGATTATACGCCCTCATGCGCACAATCCCCTCATTGCCTGATTTACGCAGCCGGCATTCAAATTCAGCAGTCAGATCAAGCTCACGCATTCCCTCTTTCAGAAAGTCGGGAACCTGGGCAAAGACAGAAGAGAGGGCATCGCCACTCGCCTTTATCTGTTCCACTTCGTAGGGAGATTTTACCGAACGGACTTCCCGGTTGAGCAGGGAAATATCTATAAGCTCACGGTCAGCCAGCAGTTTGGCGTAAAAATTAAAATGCTGGACCGGCGCCACGTCATAGGTGAAACCGATTTTCAGCGCTGCTGGAGGAAGGATCCCAGCGAACTCCTTGCTTGACGGAAAGGGACGAATATCCTTGAGCGGACTGTCCTCCTTTGCCCGGGAAAGGCTTTTACGGACCATCAGTATCGGCTCACCCTCAACTGGAATCCACAGTGTTGAATTCTGGCGCGTGCCGGAAAAATAGTACACGTCTATCGCAAAAATAAATAAAGCGCCATCAAGCCCCTTGGCCTGGAGTTGCTCCTGCATTCTGGAAACTCTCGACATTACTTCTGTGTGCGTCAGCATGATAGTATCTCCGAACTGCCGAAATGGATTAGTGCCACGTGTTAAAAAAAACGATTTCGTTCAGATCCTTACGTGGCCTCGGTTTTGGTTCCTGGTCAGGATATCCGAGCGGGGTGATCCCAACAACCCGCAAATTGTCCGGAATATCGAGTTTATGTTTTAGCGTCGCTTCATCGAAAAGTCCCATCCAGCAGGTCCCGAGTCCAAGAGCATGGGCCGCCAGACAGAGGTGTTCAAAGGCTATGGCAACATCCGCCACATAGTAGTCAATGTCGTGACTCATATCCGATTCAGCAGGATTCCCACATATCACAACGGCCACTGGAGCCTGCGCAATAGCTTTCTTGCCGGGATTGTCATCGGTAAAGACAGAAAGAAGCGCCTCTTTTTTAACCGGTTCAGTCAATACCAGAAAACGCCAGCACTGTAAATTCTTCCATGAGGGGGCCAGACGCGCCGCATCAAGAATCTGTTCAATTTTTTCCTGTTCAACCGGCGAGTCTTTGTATTTTCTGATACTGCGGCGATCACGAAAAACCTGAAAAATATCCATTTTCATTACTCCAGGGCGGTGCGGAAATCATACGGCCGGAGGCCGTAAGCCACCTCCGGCCTTGAAAGGAGCACACATGGCAGTATGCGCTCGTCCAAAATCATAATATCAAGCATACAGTCCCTGATAATCGGGTCTACATATTCCTGCGGTACTTCCCACCAACTTCGTATAACGCATGACTTATCTGCCCCAGTGAGGCAACTTTTACCGTTTCCATCATCTCGGCAAAAATATTTTCGCCGGCTATGGCCGCTTCCTGTAACCGCCTCAGTGCCGCCGGTGCCTTGTCCCGGTTAAGTTCTTGGAACGCTCGAAGATTCAGAATCTGCTGTTCCTTTTCTTCTTTACTTGCACGGGCCAATTCTCCAGTAGTATTGAACCCCTCTTCATCGGCACGCGGGTTGATAAACGTGTTGACACCGACGATCGGCAGTTCGCCACTATGTTTTTTATGTTCATACAGCATTGATTCATCCTGAATCCGTGACCGCTGATACTGAGTTTCCATGGCACCCAAGACTCCGCCTCGCTGGTCAATACGATCGAATTCTGCCATGACCGCTTCTTCTACCAGATCGGTCAGCTCTTCGATGATGAATGAGCCTTGCAAAGAATTTTCGTTTTTGGCCAGTCCAAACTCCTTGGTTATAATCATCTGGATTGCCATAGCCCGTCGCACCGATTCTTCGGTCGGGGTTGTGACCGCCTCATCATACGCATTGGTATGCAGGGAGTTGCAGTTGTCATAGATAGCCATCAGCGCCTGCAGAGTTGTGCGGATGTCGTTGAAATTCATTTCCTGGGCATGCAGTGATCTCCCCGATGTCTGAATATGATATTTCAGCTTCTGGCTGCGATCATTGGCACCGTACTTCTCTCGCATTGTCACCGCCCAGATCCGCCGCGCCACGCGACCGATGACGGTATATTCCGGGTCGAGACCATTGGAAAAGAAGTAGGAAAGATTTGCGGCAAAATCATCGATGTGCATGCCGCGTGACAGGTAGTACTCAACGAAAGTAAAGCCGTTGGAAAGAGTAAAAGCGAGCTGACTTATCGGATTAGCTCCCGCTTCGGCAATATGATAGCCACTAATCGAGACAGAATAGTAGTTCCGTATTTTCTGCTCAATGAAATACTGCTGTATATCCCCCATCATCTTGAGGGCAAATTCAGTCGAGAAAATGCAGGTATTCTGTCCCTGATCCTCTTTGAGGATGTCCGCCTGCACGGTACCGCGCACTGTTTGCAGGGTACAGGCACGGATGTGAAGATATTCATCAGCGGATGGTTCACGGCCGTTTTTCTCCCGGAACAGATCAACTTGCTGCTCGGTGGCAGCATTGAAGAAGAAAGCGAGCATCATCGGAGCCGGACCGTTAATAGTTATCGAAACACTCGTATTAGGCGCACAGAGATCAAAACCGGCAAACAGTTTCTGCATATCTTTGACGGTACAGATAGAAACGCCGCTCTCGCCAATCTTGCCATAGATATCAGGCGGATAGTCCGGATCTTCTCCGTAGAGGGTCAATCCGTCGAAAGCCGTCGAAAGCCGCTTGGCGTCATCGTCCTTGCAAAGGTAGTGAAAACGGCGATTGGTACGCTCGGGAGTGCCTTCACCGGCAAACTGGCGTTTGGGATCCTCCTCGGCTCGTTTGAAAGGAAATACTCCTGCCGTGAACGGAAAGTACCCGGGGGCGTTTTCCAACATGCACCAGCGTAGAATTTCACCCAGATCGGCATAATCAGGGAGACAGACTCTGGGAATACGGGTGCCGGAGAGTGTCGTGGTAAAGAGATCGCTCCGTATTTCACTGTCCCGTACTTTGGTTATCAGCTGATCGCGACGATACGACGCCTTCAGCTCCGGCCACTCTCTCAGAATTTTTTTCGGTTCTTCATGCAAGCGGGACTCAAAGATCATCAGCTGTTTGTCGAGTTCGGCCTGCGCCACGGCATCACCCACAACTTCGCGGGCTCCGCGCAGCTGAAAGAGACGTCTGGCAACGTCGACCTGAGCCTTTACCTGTACGCGATAGCCGCGCACGGCATGTACTATTTCTCCCAGATAATGAACGCGGTCCGGGGGAATGATGTATTTTTTCAGGCTCTCCTTTTCAGTAATCTTGAGTGTCGAATGCCATTCCGTACTTTTTCTGCCGTTAATGACTTCAAGCAGTTTCATATACAAAACGTTGGTGCCGGGATCGTTAAACTGGGACGCGATTGTCCCGAACACCGGCAGGGCTTCGTCTGCCACATCAAAAAGGTTGCGGTTGCGGCGATATTGTTTGCGGACATTGCGAAGGGCATCTTCCGCCCCTTTGCGTTCAAATTTATTGATGGCAACGACATCGGCAAAATCAAGCATGTCGATTTTTTCCAGCTGGGTCGGAGCACCGAATTCACAGGTCATGACGTAGAGTGAGACGTCGCACACCCCTACCACCCCTGCGTTACCCTGGCCTATGCCGCTGGTTTCAACAAACACGAGGTCAAATCCGGCGGCACGCACCACATCAATTGCGTCCTGAATGGCTGCAGAAAGCTCCGTCTGGGAATCTCTTGTAGCAAGTGACCGCATATAGATTCGATTCGAGTTAATGGAATTCATTCGAATACGGTCACCAAGCAGGGCACCACCGGTTCGCTGGCGCGAAGGGTCAACCGCCAGAATGGCAACACTTTTGTCGGGAAAATCACGCGTGAAGCGCAGTACCAGTTCGTCGGTAAGGGAACTCTTCCCCGCACCACCGGTTCCGGTGATTCCGACTACCGGTACATCCTTGGCCATCTGCTTAATTGTGCCACGAAGGGTGGCATATCCGGATTCATTGTCATAAACCGCCTGTTCAGCCAGAGTAATCAGCGTATTTACCGCACGGATATCCTGCTGGGCCAGTCGTGATGTTTCCGCAGCTATGTCACGCTCAAGGGCAAAATCGCAATCCTCCAACATCAGATTGATCATTCCCTGCAATCCCATTCGGCGTCCATCATCGGGTGAAAAAATTTTACGGACACCATACGCTTCTATCTCGGCAATTTCATCCGGTACAATGACGCCGCCACCACCGCCATATACTCTGATATGCTCCTCCCCTCGTTCTTTGAGCAGGTCAACGATGTACTTGAAAAACTCGACATGGCCACCCTGATAGCAACTAACCGCGATCCCCTGGGCATCTTCCTGAATGGCGGCAGTAACGATTTCCTCAACTGAGCGGTTATGGCCGAGATGGATGACCTCGGCGCCGGAAGCCTGCAGAATACGACGGATAACGTTTATAGTGGCATCATGGCCGTCAAACAGGCTGGTAGCTGTGACTATACGGACTTTGTGGATTGTTTTGTACGACCCAATTGCTGCTGAACTCATATACGTCCTCCCCCTATATCGATACTTATGTTGTTTAAAGGGTAAACTCCCAGGCACACCAGAATTCATCCGGGTGGGCATCAGGCGGGCAGGCAAGACAATTGGTTTTTATACGTGGATCAACCGCCCTGGCAAACTCGCCATATTCAACAATACCGACCGACTTGCAGGGATGATCAGCCAGCCCTTTGCGCTTGCGGGCAGACTGCACCCGGCAGTCCAGCATGCGAAAGACAACACGTGTATCACTCTGTTCGATAACGTCTTGCAGATTGAGTCGAGCATAAAAACGATGTTTAAGGCACTCTACCAGCGCCGGAATGCCTCCGCCAGCAGCTATGCCGAGACGGTCCATGATACGCCGTGCTTCAATGGTCGTAAAATAGTGCCATGCCTCCGTATCAATGTCGACGGCGACATCCATGCCATAGCGTTTTTCAACCGCCTGAAACCATAGTCCGTCGTGAGCAAGCCAGTTTTTTGCATCGTCAACAATAATTCTAATCAACTCTTCCTTGCTCAACTCACTGAGAAGTCGAACTCCCTCATCACCACGTTCATTGCTTGACATACTGGCCCCCTCCAAAAAAGTTGATAGAGTTATTTACGTACGACAGGCGCCACTATATATTCCGCTTACGTGCATGTCAACTAATAATATAATGGTTTTTTAAATCTACCGTATATTAATGACATACTATAGTCCTACTGCATTTATGCACATACAATCGCACTCCATTCTAAAGAATCCATGTGTCAGGATGATCGATTATCAGGTGCTGTTTTAGATTGCACTGTTGACAAAACGACCATTCAGACATAATAACTACACTGAGCATATGGACATTTTTTAAGGCGGTTTTTATGAGTACAAACGAAGATAGCAACCAGATAATTTCAATCGGTGACTTGGCAAAGAGCATCGGCTTAACGACAAGGACTCTCAGGTACTGGGAGGAAGTCGGAATAATTGAATCTGAAGAGCGGGTAGATGGGGCCAACAGGGGCTACTCCCCTTATTATGTCAGGCGCATTAAATTCATCATGAAGCTTAAGAACATGGGACTGACCATTAAAGAGATGCAGGACTTGTACATTGCCTATGGTGAGGCAAAAGAGACCAACCAGATGATTCCAAAACTTGTAGCCATTCTTGACAAACACACCCAACTGGTGGATGAAAAGATCGCACAACTGCACTCTCTCAGAAAAGACATCGTTGAATACCGCCAGAAAATGGCTGCCAAACATGCTGCAGGTGCGGAGAAGTAAAAGAATGTATTGCCGATGATTGTAACAATTGGGGGGATATAAGCGGAAAAAATCAACTGATGTATCATACTGATGATTCTATTTGAGTCAGGGCAACCGAGTCAATATGGGGAATACAACCGATATGAATGTATTTCTCCCGCACCGGGCTGATTCTTCTCAACAACCCGACGCGTCAGCCATATGCTACCCGGCACGCTGCCAGTTATGTCCGAGCATTCCAGAATTTTTCAAGCATCGATTCAGCCGATCCGAAATCCTCCAAATCCAATTCCAGATCCGGTGTCCAAGGGCGGTGTTTGTAATACATTTTGTCGTAGTACCCTTCTATCAAACCCCGGGCAACTCCTGCAACGTTCCACCCCTCAATCATATCCCTCAGTTCTGCATGACGGATTCCACCAAGCTTTTTTCTGATACGTTCAAGGGCTTCCCGCATCTCATCCTTGTATTCAAGGCAAGCATACTCTTGGGTAAGCCGGATCACCCGGGTTTCAAGACAGGCATAACACCATATTTTGCAACTCTCCGCCATCTTCTGGTACAGCCGTCCCGGCAGGGAATATTTGCCGATGCGCTGGCTTTCTCCCTCCAGCACGATCGGGCGGTCAACAGGCAGACGTCTGAAGGTATCCCACAGAATTGTTTCAAAATGCTTCTGGGTTATTATCTGCTGAAGCCCAAGAGCACCAAAGGCAGATCCCCTATGGCAGGCAACACCTTCCAGATCGATGGTTGCCCATTTTGCCCGGTCGAGGCCGTTGATGAACGTTGTCTTGCCGGTCCCGGTCATGCCGTGCATAACAAGCAGAGGAGATTTGAAGTCACACAGGTCAAAGTATTCACTCACATGAGCACGAAAGGACTTATATCCTCCGACAAGCTGCACGGCATGTGTCCCGCAGGTTTCAACCAGTGTGGCAACAGAATGGCTGCGTAACCCACCCCGCCAGCAATAGACAATAATCGGCCGTCCGGCAGACAGAGTGATAATCTGATCAACCATATCGTAAAAACGGGAGCAGGTTAATTCCAGCCCCCGCCTGCGGGCCTCAATAGGACCGATCTGCTTGTAGATAGTCCCGATTTCCACCCGTTCTTCGTTTGAGAGAAGCGGAACATTATATGCGCCAGGGATATGATCGTCCTCGAACTCCAGAGGTGTCCTCACATCAATGAAACAGTGGCTGTCAATCAGGCATGGGGCGAACACAATCTTTTCCGGCATGTTTGTTCTCGATATTTCCCCCGGGTCACGCAATCCAGGATTCATGTTCACGCAGTTCTTTGAATAAGATACTTCCATACGGTGCATCTGTCAGATCGTAACAACAGTATCAGCGTCCTTCATTCCGGTAACTATATCTAGCATATTCGTCACTTCGCCAACCCGAATTTTATCAAGAATATGGAGATATGCGAGACAGGCACCACACGCTGACACTTGAACTCCGGTCCTGACCAACTCTTGTAGGATAGGCACCGCTTCAGATCCTTCGGCCGTAAAACTGACGCCTCCGTTAACAAAGACAACACGCCAGAGTTCCGGTCCCATTTCCTTCAGGGTTTTGAGAAAGTTGAACATGAGCATGTCACCCAGCCCATCATCACCATGACCCATGTGGACTGTTGTAACTAGCACCATGATCTTCTTTACTCCGGTTTCGCGCACGTTGATAACGGGCACCGGAGAGGACAAGTCGGGAGCTTGCTGCTGCCCTACATCACCCTTGGTGCCAACAACTTTAAAATCATCTCCAAAAGTCTCAGAGCGTACCAGATAATTTTGATGTTCAAGAAAACGGCTGACATTCTGCCGGGCAGCCTCATTGTCCACAATCACCGTGACATCGATAAGAGCCTCCTTTTCAAGAGTATCTCTGACGTGCAGTACCGGCGCAGGACAATTCATGCCTCGACAGTCAATTTCACCTATCATATATACCTCCACACAATATTTATTCGACAATAATCCTTTCACCCGGATCCGCAACCACTTCTCCAACAATCGCAGCACATTCAATCCCGGCTGTTTTCAAGGCGGCAACAAGGGCATCTGCCTCCGCAGACGCAACCGCAATCAGCAACCCGCCGGATGTCTGCGGGTCAAAGAGTAGATCCTGAACATTTTGGGGAACAGATGCGCTGATATCGACAAATGATCCACGAAAACTTTTATTGGTATAGGCACCGGCTGGAATCAAGCCCATGGCAGCCCACTCAAGGGCTTCCGCGTACATCGGCACAGACGCGGCAGTGATGCGTACTCCATGTCCGGAATCCACAACCATCTCTGCCAAATGTCCCAAAAAGCCAAAACCGGTGATATCCGTACATGCATGAACCGTAAATCGAACCATTATCAGAGAAGCAACACGGTTCAGGGTAGCCATTGCCAGAGTTACCCGATCTATCACCACCTCATCGGCAAGTCCGGCCTTAATAGCAGTAGAAACAACTCCAGTTCCTACGGGTTTTGTAAGAATCAGACAGTCTCCGACCTGCAGGCTCTTTTTCGTTAGAATTCTGCCAGGATGGATATAGCCGGTTACAGACAGGCCATACTTAAGTTCACTATCCTCAACGGTATGACCACCAACCAGCACGACACCGGCTTCACGCATCTTGTCCAACCCGCCTTCAATAACCGCGCGGAGGATCGAGATATCCATTGTTTTTGCCGGAAAAGCCACGATATTCATCGCGGTTTTCGGAATGCCGCCCATGGCATAAATATCGCTGAGAGCGTTAGCTGCAGCAATTTGTCCAAAACAGAACGGATCATCAACCATCGGCGGGAAAAAATCGAGCGTCTGAACCAAAGCGAGTTCATCAGACACGCGGTAAACACCAGCATCATCTGCCCTGTCGAGGCCGACAAGCAGATTCGCATCCACCGGCAAGTCAAGACCACACAGTGCCCGGTCAAGGTCACCAGGAGAAAGTTTAGCGGCACACCCCGCACCCTTGACCGTCTGGGTGAGTCGAATCGATTTGTCAGTCATGAAAACATCTCCTGAAATTTGTTACAACGACAGAACAAGCAGAAATTCAAACAGGAATACCCCGACATGCCCAGCGACAATAAAAACAGCTGGCGGCATATTACCAGGCGGCAGACGCTCCTATCAAAATCATTATACGTCAGCACTTGATGTACTGATTTAATGTTGAACTGATAGGCTGCTATTTTACAAAGGTCATGATGTAAGCACAGACCTCTTCCTGGGTCAATCCGCCATTTTTTATCGTAAAATCAGCATATTTTGTGTACAGGGTAAAACGTTCCTGAAACATCTCTGCAAAAGTCTGATCAGGACGTTTTGCAAGACCTCTCGTCCTATAGTTGTGAACTCTGGATTCAAGTGTGGGGATATCTACATCGATAAATACAACGGTGCCGGAGGACTTGAGATGAGTCATGGCGCTGTGACTGTAAACTGCGCTTCCTCCAGTAGCAATAACACTGTTTTTTACGTGTAAACCAAGTAGAACATCCTCTTCTATTTTACGGAGCACTTCATAACCATCCATATCTACTATGTCCTGTAATGTCCGTTTTTGCTCAGACTGAATAAGTACGTCAGTATCCACAAAGTCACGAATAGTCAACTTCGCCAGAATTATTCCTACAGTGCTTTTGCCTGCTCCAGGCATACCAATAAGAATAAGGTTTTGACGCGAACAAATCATTACGTGACATCTCCCTGCAGTAGCACCAGCGCATAATACATAGATATACCGCGCGAAACCGGAACAACCCAATAGAACTTCAATTACTGCTCAAGGTTCACTGAATTGTGTAACCATTCACACGTAAAAAATGTGACAACATTGAAATACCATGTACTAGAAATAGGTTAATAAAATACCGTCAGAACTCATAAGCCAAGAATATGAGCACGATAAGTGATAATCCAGATATGTAACGAAAGAAATGCCGGAATGTTACGTTCACAATAATGCTTGCAAAAGGCAATTCTGTTACCCATTACATCAATACAGTATGTACGTTTACGTTTAAAGACCAGAGACAATAAACAAGAAGCGGCGTGGTAAAACCACGCCGCTTCTTGTTTGATTATATTTTACGTTAATTACGCTTCCACAGAATTCTCTTCAACAGGTGCAGGAGCAGCAGAAACAGATGGTTGTGATACTTTTTTTGCAGCCGGTGGAGCTGATTTAATCTTGCCTGGTTTGATCTCTTCTTCTACAAGTTCGATTAAAGAGACCGGCGCAGCATCACCCTGACGAATACCAAGCTTGATGATTCGCGTATAACCGCCAAGACGCTCTTTATAACGCGGAGCTATTGTAGAAAATAACTTGGAAACTACAGATTTTTCACGAATGACCGACGCAGCTAAACGCATGGAATGCAAATCACCACGTTTGCCAAGCGTAATCATCTTCTCTGCAACAACGCGTATTTCTTTAGCTTTAGCATCAGTAGTAGTAATTTTACCATGGTCAAGAAGAGAGGTTACCATATTTCTGAACATCGCCTCGCGATGGCTTGTCTTTCTTCCGAGTCTTCTTCCAGCACTTTTGTGACGCATATATAATATTCCTTTCTATTCTTGACCAAATATCGATATTTACTCTTCTTCTTTTTGCTCACCACGTAACCGGATCATCAGTTCAGGATCTGGAAAGCTGTCAATTTTCATACCGAATGTAAGCCCCATATCCGATAGAATATCTTTAATCTCATTAAGCGATTTACGACCAAAGTTTTGTGTTTTAAGCATTTCCGACTCAGACTTGGTCACAAGTTCACCAATCAACTTGATGCCGGCATTTTTTAAACAATTAGCAGACCTGACCGACAGCTCGAGCTCTTCTACTGTCCGATAAAGATTTTCATTTACTTTATCCTTATCTTCCTGTGACTCTTCATCTACCTGCGGTTCAAATTCTTCATCAAAGTTGATAAAGATTGATAATTGCTCTTTTAATATTTTAGCTGAATAGGCGACAGCGTCTTCCGGCTTAACACTTCCGTCAGTCCAGACCTCAAGGTTAAGCTTATCGTAATCAGTCATTTGGCCGATACGGGCGTTGGTAACTGAAAAATTAACTTTTTTTATCGGGGTGTAAATCGAGTCAATTGGAATAGTACCGACTGGTGATTTTTCATCACGATTACGATCAGCAGATACATAGCCTTTGCCCATTTTTACGGTTAATTCTACTTCAAGGTTTGCATCTTTTCCGCAAGTAGCAATGTAATGTTCCGGATTCATAACTTCAACGTTGTGGCCGGAAACAAGATCACCAGCTGTGATAATACCAACACCTTTATGTTTAAAGTGAATCGTCGACTGATCAGATGAATGTAATTTCAATCTAACACCCTTGAGATTCAAAATTACATCAGTGACGTCTTCAGTAACGCCTTGTATTGCAGAAAACTCGTGCAAAACACCTTTTATGCGGAGTGATGTGATGGCCGCACCTTGAAGAGATGAGAGCAAAACACGTCTTAGAGAGTTACCCAAAGTTGTACCAAAACCGCGTTCAAATGGTTCAGCATAAAACTTGCCATAAGTAGCTGTTAGAGTATCTTTTTCAACCTGTAACTGTTTTGGTTTAATAAGATCTCGCCAGTTTTTATACATTGCTACCTCCTCCGGAAATAAAAACCCGGTCGTCGTTCGAAACTAGAATCAGCCATCACCAGAAATTACTTAGAATAGAGCTCTACAATGAGCTGTTCCTGGATTGGAGTTGTGATATCCTCACGAGTTGGTACGCCTTTCAGCGTGCCTTTAAAGGTATCACGGTCTAGCTCTAACCACTGCGGGATTCCACGACGAACAACAGCTTCCAGAGAATCGTTGATAGCAACTACCTTGCGACTCTTTTCACGCAATTCAATAACATCTCCAGCTTTAAGCTGAATTGATGGGATATCTACCTTACGTCCATTAATTGTAAAATGACCATGACGGACAAGCTGACGGGATTCAGACCGGGAAGAAGCAAAACCGAGACGGTAAGTAACGTTATCAAAACGCCTTTCAAGTAAAGAAAGAAGATTTTCGCCAGTTACACCCTTCATGCGATCAGCTAACTTAAAGTAACTGCGGAACTGTTTCTCTAAAATGCAATAAATTCTACGAACTTTTTGCTTTTCACGCAGCTGTGTGCCGTATGCCGAAACCTTAGTCCTGCCCTGTCCATGCTGACCAGGAGCATAATTACGACGCTTAATTGCACACTTGTCTGTGTAGCAACGGTCGCCCTTTAAAAATAGTTCTGTGTTTTCTCTTCTGCACAAACGGCATGAAGGTCCTGTATATCGAGCCAATGAAAACCCCCTTAAAAGTTGTAACGCTTAATGTTAAACTCTTCTTCTTTTTGGTGGTCGACACCCGTTATGCGGAATAGGGGTGACATCCTTAATAAAACTTATATTAAAACCTGCGGCCTGAAGAGCACGAAGAGCTGATTCACGACCGGAGCCAGGGCCTTTGACATAAACTTCCACTGTACGCATACCATGTTCCTGGGCCTTTTTAGCGCAATCCTCAGCAGCAATTTGAGCAGCAAACGGAGTGCTTTTTCGTGAGCCTTTGAAACCTTTAGCGCCAGCAGTTGACCATGCAATTACATTCCCAACCGGGTCTGTGATTGTAATAATGGTATTGTTAAAGGTAGCTTGTATATGAGCAACACCATTTGAGATATTTTTACGTTCTTTTTTCTTACGAACTACCTTTTTTGATGGGCTTGCCATTCGTATTCTCCAGGGCTAGTTTTAATTATTTCTTCTTACCGGCGACAGTACGTGCAGGACCTTTACGAGTACGTGCATTTGTTTTTGTGCGTTGTCCATTGCAAGGGAGTCCCTTACGATGACGTAATCCTCGGTAACATCCAAGATCCATAAGACGCTTTATGTTCATTGAGATCTCACGACGCAAGTCACCTTCGACTTTACAATTGCGATCAATCTCTTCACGAAGTCGAGCAACTTCAGCTTCTGTAAGTTTGTCAGTACGCGTATCTGGATTTATCTGGCTTGCAGCGATAATTCTTTCCGCTGATGAATTGCCAATCCCGTAAATGTACGTCAATGCGATAACAATTCGCTTGTTTTTTGGTAAATCAATACCCGAAATACGTGCCAATGGAAATACCCCCCTTTAATAACTCATCCCTGACGTTGAGAATGCTTAGGGATGTCGCAGATAACACGAACAACACCCTTACGTTTTACAATTTTACACTTGTCACATATTTTTTTTACTGATGCACGAACTTTCATAAAAACCCCTTGCAAGGATATTTTTATATCCGAGTTAATATCTCAGGACCATGTTCTGTAATGGCAACTGTATGCTCAAAATGAGCAGACAACCCCCCGTCACAGGTTACTACAGTCCAATTATCATCAAGAACCCTAACCTCATGAGACTTTTCATTTATCATCGGCTCAATAGCAAGAACCATCCCAGGTTTGAGCTTTACGCCTTTGGAAGGCAAACCATAATTTGGTATTTGTGGATCTTCGTGTAAGCTCTTACCGATTCCGTGGCCAACAAAGTCTCTAACTACCGAGAATCCTCTGTTTTCTACATAACTCTGAACAGCAAATGATACGTCTCCAAGGCGATTACCAGATTGAGCTGCATCTATTGCCGCATATAATGACTCTTCCGTTACTGTTATCAGCATGTTAGCAGCGGCTGATATCTCGCCAACAGGCACAGTAATTGCGGAGTCACCATAATAACCATCAACAAGAACACCAAAATCCATACTGATTATATCACCGGATTTCAAAGCGCTTTTGTTGGGTATCCCATGTACAACCTGTTCATTCGGAGAGCAGCACAAAGAACTTGGATAATTATGATACCCACGAAACGCACATTTCGCACCACGTTTTCTGGCTTCATTAGCAGCAAATAAGTCAAGCTCAAAGGTGGTAACACCAGGCTTCACAAGCGCACGTAAACCATAAAGAATTTCAGCAACGATACGACATGGAACTCTCATTCTGTCGATCTCATCACGAGATTTAAGAATGATCACCAATACCGCCCGAGGTTAATATAGACGCTATCTGAGCTTGAATATCAGATATCTGACCTGAACCGGAGATGCAAAACAGAACACCTAATTCTTTAAAATATTTTTTAAGTGCTGACGTTTGCTCATCATACACATCAATTCTATTAATTACAGTTTCCTCAGTATCATCTGCACGCTGGATTAGGGTTGTCCCACACGCATCACAGACAGATTCACAAACAGGCTTGTTAAAGAATATATGGTAGCCTTTACCACATGCCGGACACGTGCGACGACCCGACAACCTATTGATAATATCCTGCCTATCAACATCCAAGGAGACTACAAAGTTTATACTCTTACCGGATTCCTTCAGAAATGAAATTAACGAATCGGCCTGATGTATTGTGCGGGGAAAACCATCCAACACAAACCCTTTAGCGCAGTCATCTGCAACGACACGCTCTGCGACTAATCCAAGAACAACTTCATCAGAGACAAGACCGCCAGCGTCCATAGTTGATTTCGCTATTACACCGAGAGGCGTACCAGCCTTTACTGCAGCGCGTAACATATCACCAGTAGATATCTGAGGAATACCAAAATGCTCAACTATGAATTGAGCCTGGGTACCCTTGCCTGATCCAGGGGGGCCAAAAAGTACAACAATCACAATCTATTGCCTCCCTTTAATACGCACACCCTTAAGAAAACCTTCATAATTCCTTGTAATAAGGTGAGATTCAACCTGAGAAACAGTATCCATACCAACACCAACAGCGATAAGGAGAGCTGTGCCGCCAAAATAGAACGGTAGATTGAATTTACCTATCAAGATAGAAGGCAACACACAAACAATCGATATATACACTGCACCTGCAAACGTGAGGCGCGTAAGTACTGTATCAATAAAATCAGATGTTTCTTTACCCGGACGAATACCAGGAATATAGCCGCCTTGCTTTTTAATGTTGTCAGCGACATCAATTGGGTTAAACGTTACAGCCGTGTAGAAGTAGCAGAAGAAAACGATAAATGCAACAAAAAAGATGTTGTATATTAATTTACCCGGCGACAAACTCTTTGCAGCTTCTTGTACCCAAGGGATGTTAATAAAATTTGCTATTGTTGCCGGAAACATTATTATTGATGAAGCAAATATCGGTGGGATAACGCCAGCCATATTAATCTTTAATGGCAAATGCGAAGTTTGAGCATTGAAGGTTTTAAGACCAACAACTCGCTTTGCATAATGGATTGATAATCTTCTCTGTCCACGTTCCACAAAGACGATCACGGCAATAACTGCAAACATTATAGCCAAAACAAAGAGTAAAATGAAAAGCGATAGCTGGCCTGCATTTACGAGTTTCGCTGTGTTACCCAATGCTTTAGGAATATTTACAACAATTCCGGCAAAAATAATCAAAGATATCCCGTTACCGATACCCTTTTCAGACATTTGTTCTCCGAGCCACATAACAAATGCCGTCCCTGCAGTAAGCGTTATAACAGTTAAAATCCTAAAACCCCAACCTGGACTCGGTACAACCAATTCACCTGCAGGTCCACGCATACTTTCAAGCCCGACCGCAACCCCCATGCCCTGAACAATACTTAATACGACTGTCCCATAGCGGGTGTACTGGATAATCTTCTTGCGACCGGATTCACCTTCTTTTGACAACTTCTCAATCGCAGGCACAACAACAGTAAGAAGTTGAAAAATAATTGATGATGAAATGTACGGCATAATTCCAAGAGCAAAAACGGTAAGACGTTCTAACGCACCTCCAGAAAACATATCAAAAAGGCCCAGAAGTGTACCTTGAGATTGCTTAAAAAAATGCGACAAAGCAATTCGATCGATTCCAGGAGTTGGTATGTGGCAACCAACGCGATATACGGCAAGCATCCCTAAAGAAAATAATACTCGTTTTTTTAACTCAGGAATCTTGAATATATTCTGGAGAGCTTCAAACACTATGCAATCTCCTCAAAACTGCCACCGGCCGCAATAATTTTATCCTTAGCAGTCTGGCTGAATTTATTGGCGATGATCTTAACGGCTTTGCTTATATCACCGTTTCCAAGTATCTTGATGGCAAAACGGTCAGATTTAATAAGACCCTTGGACACGAGTGATGCACTGTCTACAACAGATCCTGCCTCGTAAACATCCAACTGACTGATATTTACAAGTGAGAATTCAACTTTGTCTATTGGTGTGAAACCACGTTTCGGCAGACGACGTTGCAACGGCATCTGACCACCCTCAAAACCGGCTTTTATACTACCACCAGATCGGGCTTTCTGGCCCTTATGACCTTTAGTTGCAGTTTTTCCATGGCCGGATCCAGTGCCGCGTCCGATACGCTTTCTGTTTTTAGTGGACCCGATTGAAGGTCTCAGATTATTAAGTTCCATGTGAATCAACCCCTTTATCTATTCAACAGATAATAAATGACCAATCTTGTTAATCATGCCTCGAATTTGAGGACTATCCTGGCGTTCAACAGTCTGGTTAAGCCGCGACAGGCCAAGTCCAGCGACTACGGCACAATGTTTTTTGGGTGCGCATATAGTGCTTTTAACAAGCGTAATTTTAAGCATCGTACTCATAATTGATTCCCCACAAATTTTATTATTCTGTAATACCACGACGGGCGGCAATTTCCTCTGGGGTCTTAAGTCTTTTAAGTCCAGCAAAAGCAGCTTTTATAACGTTATGTGGGTTATTAGAACCTAAACATTTGGAAAGTATGTTATTTATACCGGCTGCCTCAAAAATTGCGCGAGCGGCACCACCAGCTATTACGCCTGTACCAGCAGATGCCGGCTTCATAAGTAGACGCCCCGCCCCAAACTTGCCCTCTATTTCAAATGGGATGGTTTGGGTAGAGTTGACAGGAACCTTAATAAGATTCTTTTTAGCCTGCTCAACACCTTTTCGTATCGCTTCTGGGACCTCATTCGCTTTACCAAGACCATAACCCACATGGCCATTGCCATCGCCAACAACAATTAATGCCGAGAAACTAAATCGTCGACCGCCTTTAACTACCTTGGCAACTCGACTAATATGAACAACCCTGTCATTAAGATTGAGTTCTGCTGGATTTATCCTACTCAAAGAAAACCTCCCGTATGCTTAAAAATTCAACCCAGATTCACGGGCCGAATCAGCAAGTGCTTTGATCCTTCCGTGATAAAGAAAGCCATTTCTGTCAAAAACAACAGACGAAATGCCTTTTATAAGCGCTAACTTTGCAATTTCCTTACCTACAAGTGTAGCAGCAGAAACATTACCAGTGCTGGTTAATTCTTTTGCAGCTTCTGATAGCGTTGAGGTTGCTACAAGTGTGCAGCCTGTTGTGTCGTCTATAATTTGTGCATAGATATGACGAGCACTTTTAAAAACGTTTAAGCGAGGACGGACAGTTGTTCCACGTACTTTTTTTCTAACTCTTACTTGACGCTTCAACCGCGTAATAGTTTTAATAGATGTTTTTGCCACAAGTTTCTCCTTATAAAGACTATTTCTTGCCTGTTTTACCGGCTTTTCTCAGGATAGTCTCGTCAGCGTACTTAATCCCTTTACCTTTATAAGGCTCAGGAGAGCGGAATGACCTGATTTTAGCAGAAGTCTGACCAACCAATTCTTTGTCGAAACCTTTAACAGATAATTTAGTCATTTTATCAACATCAATAGTTATTCCATCAGGAATTGGAAAATTAACCGGGTGCGAATAACCAAGAGCAAGGACAAGTTCCTTGCCTTTGACTTCAGCACGGTAACCGACTCCGTTAATTTCTAAGTCTCTTTGAAACCCTGTCGTCACTCCAACAACCATATTATTGACTAGCGTGCGAGTCAATCCATGGGCAGCACGTGCTGCAGTGGAGTCATCACATCTTGTAACTTCAATAGAAGTTTCACGAATATCAAGGGCGACTACTGGCATAATCAGTCTGGTCAACTCACCTTTCGGGCCCTGTACAGAAAGTACTGAATCCGTAAATGATATTTTGACACCCTTCGGTATTTCAATTGGCAATTTACCTATTCTAGACATCTAAAATTACTCCTTGTCGCTAATATTACCAGATGGTGCAGATCAGTTCGCCGCCAACACCCGACTTACGGGCAACATTATCAGTGATAATACCCTTTGATGTTGAAAGAATCGCAATGCCGAGACCGCTTTTGACTAACGGTATATTTTCCGACTTGACATAAACTCTGCCACCCGGTTTACTGACACGCTTTATCTCATTAATGACACTATCTTTCTCATCAATGTACTTTAAATAAACACGCAAAACACCCTGAAGATTATCAGAAATAACCTTATAGTTTTTAATAAAGCCTTCTTGCTTTAATACATTAGCAATACTGACTTTCATATTGGATGATGGGATATCGACTTTTTGGTGCTTAACCATGTTTGCGTTTCTAATCCTGGTTAGCATGTCAGCGATTGGGTCTGTCATGGACATCGTGAATTTGCTCCTGTCTCTTAATCTATATGGCTGATGGTTACCAGCTTGATTTAATCACGCCGGGGATCTGGCCAGACGAGGCATACTTGCGCAGACAGATTCTGCACATCTCGAACTTGCGGTAAAACGCTTTTGGACGACCACAGATCGGGCAGCGATTGTGCTGGCGAACCTTAAACTTAGGTGGGCGTTGCGACTTGATAATCATTGATACTTTTGCCACAGAATCCTCCAGATAACTTAGTTCCTGAACGGCATGCCCAGGTACTTGAGAAGTGCTTTGCCTTCCTCGTCTGTCTTTGCAGTTGTTACAATAGTAATATTCATCCCTTTGATTTTATCTACATTATCGTAATTAATTTCAGGGAATATAAGTTGATCTTTAATACCCAGTGTATAGTTACCTTTACCGTCAAACGCTTTCCCCGACACGCCCTTGAAATCGCGTACCCTTGCAAGAGACACATTTATTAAACGGTCAAGAAACTCAAACATACGGTCACGACGAAGCGTAACCATACAACCAATTGGCATACCTTCACGAAGTTTAAAAGTTGCAATCGACTTTTTTGCTTTTGTGATAACTGACTTTTGTCCAGTTATCAGACCAAGCTCTGTTGTAGCCGAGTCAAGAATTTTTACATTCTGGATTGCTTCACCCAAACCCATATTGACAACTACTTTTGTGATCTGCGGGACTTGCATTGCAGACTTGTAGTTAAAATCGTTACGCAGTTTAGGTACGATTTCTGATGTATATATATCTTTTAAACGAGACATTAGACAAATTCCTCCAAAGTAATTCTAAAGAGCTGTGCCACACTTAACACAAACACGCTGTTTTTCGCCATTCTCTAAAACTTTTTTACTTGTGCGCACAGGTTTAGAGCATTTAGAGCAAAACGGCATTACGTTGGAGATATGAATTCGAGCTTCTTTCTCCTTGATCTCACCAGATTCATTCCCTTTGGCCTTAACGTGCCGCTTGACTAAATTGAGGCCTTCTACAATTACGCCGTTCTTTTTCGGCAATAATTGAAGCACTTTCCCCGTTTTACTTTTTTCTTTACCGGCGATGACCATAACGGTATCACCCTTGTTTACATGAGGTTTTGTGACTTGCATCATCATTCTCCGATATTTTTATAGTACTTCCGGTGCAAGAGAAATAATTTTCATAAACTTTTTAGCACGCAATTCTCTGGCAACCGGACCGAAGATACGAGTACCTACCGGTTCCTTCGCATTGTTGATAACAACACCTGAATTATCATCAAAGCGGATGTATGAACCATCAGGACGACCCAAAGCCTTAGCAGTCCGAACAACGACGGCTTTAACAACATCACCCTTTTTAACTTTAGAATTAGGCATAGCCTCGCGAACTGAGGCTACGATAATGTCACCAACTCCTGCGTATTTTCTTTTTGAACCGCCCAGGACTTTAATACAAAAAAGTTTTTTTGCACCTGAATTGTCGGCTACATCCAACACTGTCTGCATTTGAATCATTAGATGTTACTCCCTATGCTAAGAGATACTTTCAATTATCTGCTTAAGGCTCCAGCGTTTGTCCTTGCTCAACGGTCGACATTCGATAATTTGAACTCGATCACCAACTTTAGAACTGTTAAGCTCATCATGAACCTTATATTTAACGCTGCGCTTGATATACTTGCTGTAGACGCTATGCTTAACAAGTCGGTCAACCTTTACTACAACGGTTTTTTCCATCTTATCACTAACAACAACGCCTACTTGAGTTTTTCTGTGTCCACGTTCACTCATTTTGATACTCCCCCTGCCTTACTCTCGGTGAGAATTGTATTAATTCTGGCTATATCCTTACGAAGGGTTTTAAGCTTGGAAGTATTTTCAAGTCTACCAGTGTGAAGCTGGAATTTAAGATTAAAAAGCTCCTGAGTTGATTCAACCTGCTTTTTAAGGAGCTCTTCAGCTGAAATTTTTCTGAGTTCACTAGGCTTCATGGGCATCTCCCCTCAATATAAACTTTGTAGATATAGGCAGTTTATGGGCAGCAAGCCTAAGTGCTTCGCGGGCAATTTCTTCCGTTACGCCTTCCATTTCATACAGAACCATACCTGGTTTTATAACACATACCCACGAATCCGGGGATCCTTTACCTTTACCCATCCTGGTTTCCGCTGGTTTTGCAGTAAGGGGTTTGTCCGGGAAAATACGTATCCATATTTTGCCACCCCTCTTTATATAACGAGTCATTGCAATACGAGCCGCTTCAATTTGACGCGAATCAAGCCAACCACATTCAGTTGCTTGCAGACCGTACTCACCGAAAGAGAGTTCAATCCCCCTGCAAGGTTTACCGGACATACGACCCTTCATCTGTTTTCTATGTTTTACCCGTTTCGGCATTAACATTGATACGTGCTCCTATTGTGCAATTTAAAGAAAATTACTTACCAGGCAGAATTTCGCCTTTGAAAATTAAGACCTTGATACCTATCAAGCCGTATGTAGTTTTTGCTTCAGCAAAACCGTAATCGATGTCTGCCCGCAAGGTGTGAAGTGGCACTCGCCCTTCACGGTACCATTCAGTACGCGACATTTCAGCCCCGCCAAGTCGGCCAGAACAGGTAATCCTGATGCCCTTTGCACCGAATTTAAGAGTGGATGTAACACTCTTTTTCATTGCCCTTCTGAACGCTATACGACGCTCTAACTGAAGTGCAACATTCTCGGCAACCAACTGTGCGTCCAACTCTGGCTTACGAACTTCATTTATAGTGATAAAGATTTCTTTCGCAGAAATCTGGGCAAGTTCTTTTTTAATTGTTTCAACTTCAGAACCCTTCTTACCAATGATAAGACCCGGTCTGGCAGTGAAAATATTAATTTTGCACTTGTTGGCAGCTCGTTCGATTTCGATCTTAGAAACACCTGAACTATAAAGGCGTTTTTTTAGAAATTTACGAATAGCAATATCTTCATGGAGAAGTTTTGCATAATCTGCTTCTGCGTACCACTTTGAATCCCAAGTTTTTGTTACACCGAGTCTAAAACCAATCGGATTAATTTTTTGTCCCAACCTACACCTCCACGTTATAAAACTATTTCGAGTCTGAAAGGGTTACAGCAATATGACTAGTAGGCTTACGTATTTTGCTGGCACGCCCCATTGCACGAGGAACAAAACGTTTAAGTGCAGCACCACCATCAACAAATATTGTTTTTACAAAAAGGCGATCAACATCAGACACGCCCTTTTGTTCTGCATTTGCTACAGCAGACTTAAGTAATTTTGAAACAAGTTTTGCAGATGGTTGTGGCATAAACCGCAAAATATTAAGTGCATCTTGAATGCCCTTTCCACGCACAAGATCAACAACTAGGCGTGTTTTACGCGGCGAAAGGCGTACAGATGAGAGTTTAGCGTTGGATTCCATTTAAATGCTCCCTTACTATTTCTTGACTTTGCTCTTTTTATCAGCGGCATGGCCGTGAAAAGTTCTTGTTGGAGCGAATTCACCCATTTTGTGGCCAACCATGTTCTCAGTTACAAAAACAGGGATGAATTTTTTACCATTATGGACCGCGAAACTGCACCCGATAAAATCAGGGCTTATCGTTGAACGGCGCGACCAGGTCTTAATAATTTTTTTAGAATTAGGACCTTCAGCGAGGACTTTTTTATTCAGGTGGTCATCAATAAATGGACCTTTTTTTATCGAACGTGCCATGGTATCTCAGCCTCTCAACGAATTATTTACTACGCTTTTTTACAATGAAGCGATCCGAAGTCTTATTTGTACGTGTTTTGTAACCTTTTGTAGGGATACCCCACGGAGTTACCGGATGACGTCCACCGGATGTGCGCCCTTCACCACCACCATGCGGATGGTCAACAGGGTTCATAGCTACACCACGAACCTTTGGACGTCTCCCCAACCAGCGTGAACGACCCGCTTTACCAATATTTACATTTTCATGGTCCGTATTACCAACCTGGCCTATCGTTGCATAGCAGTCTTGAAGGACCAAGCGCACTTCACCCGAAGGGAGTTTTACCTGTGAATACTTGCCTTCTTTTGACATGAGTTGAGCAAAGGTACCGGCGCTTCGAGCTAACTGAGCACCCTTCCCTATTTTCAATTCGATGTTATGAATGACAGTACCGAGTGGGATTGCACGGAGTGGCAATGAATTCCCTGGTTTAATGTCAGCCTCAGGACCGCTGATAATGACATCGCCTACTTTCAAATCGAGAGGGGCAAGAATATAACGTTTCTCACCATCAGCATAATTCAAAAGTGCAATTCGCGCACTGCGATTCGGGTCATACTCTATACTTGCAACAGTTGCAGGGATACTGCGCTTATCACGACGAAAATCGATGATACGATATTTCTGTTTGTGACCGCCGCCCTGATGACGAGAAGTTATACGACCATTAGAATTTCTGCCGCCACTTTTTTTAAGTGAAACAAGCAAAGATTTCTCAGGAGTAGTTTTAGTTATTTCAGCGAACGCAGAGCATGTTTGATGTCTGCGTCCAGCCGAAGTTGGATTATAGCTTTTGATTGCCATTGTGAACCCCAAACGTATTAGTTAGACTTCGAAGAAATCTATTGATTGCCCTTCCTGGAGCGTTACATATGCTTTTTTCCAGTTGGAACGTTTGCCTAAAGTTTTACCAGCACGTTTAACTTTACCGGCCACGGTTACAGTGCGGACAGAAGACACCTTAACTTTAAAAAGATTTTCGACTGCCTGCTTAATTTCGATCTTGTTAGCAGATTTATCTACCACAATAGCGACAGTATTGTTTGAATCCGACCCTAAAGAGGTTTTCTCAGTAACATGCGGCTTTTTAATTACGGAGTAAATATTCATTTTTGCAATACTCCTTCGGTCGATAGCACAGAACCCTCAGTAAATATGATGTGCTTATACTTAAGCATGTCGTGGATATTAAGTGCATCATGCTTCAGCATTTTAATATGAGGTACGTTTCGAGCTGAGAGAAACAGGTTGTTATTAAAATCATCCGTTACAATCAGTGATTTTTTCAAATCAAAAGTGTTCAAAAAACCGACGAATGATTGAGTTGATATTTTATCGAACTCAATCTTGTCAAGAACAGTTATATTATTTGTCTGCAGTTTGTACGTCAGTACGGAGCAAAGTGCGGCGCATCTGGCTTTTTTATTCATGCTGAGGTTATACGTTTTTTGCTGTGGCCCAAACGCAACGCCACCGCCGGGATACTGCGGTGCGCGACTGCAACCCTGTCGTGCATTGCCAGTGCCCTTCTGCTTGAACGGTTTTTTACCGCCACCGCGCACTGCTGAACGGTTCTTGACTGCAACAGTTCCCGCACGACGATTTGCAAGCTGAATTCGCAGAGCCTGGTGTATAAGACTCTCTCTTACCTCAACATCAAACACGTCATCGGAGAGCTGTACTTCGCCGACCTGTTGTTTGCTCATATTATATACAGCGATTGAAGGCATACTCAAACTCCCGAATACTAAGCTTTAACACTCTTTTTAATCGTAATAATTGAATTCTTGTGGCCAGGAACTGCGCCCTTTATCAAGAGAAGATTCTCAGCAGCATCTATTCGCACAATCTTAAGTCGTTGAACCGTAACTTTTGCGTTTCCCATCTGACCAGGCATTTTCTTGTTTTTAAACACATGAGATGGTGTGGCAGAAGCACCGATCGATCCGGGTGCACGGTGAAAACGTGATCCATGGGAAGCACGTCCGCCTTTAAAGTTCCATCGCTTGATAACGCCTTGAAAGCCTTTACCAATACTTGTACCGGTAACATCAATGACGTCATCTACAGTAAACTCATTGACGGTGATTTCATCACCTACATTCATGGAGTCAACCTGGTCATTTTTGAATTCACGCAGATGCCTGAAAACACCATGGCCTGACTTTGTGCAGTGGCCGAGGTACGGTTTATTTACATTAGCCGCAGCTACCGATTCAAAACCAACCTGAACAGCTGAATAGCCATCGCAGTCAGTTGATTTTTTCTGAACAACGTAACAAGGTCCTGCTTGTACAACAGTTACCGGGACCCGCGTTCCGTCTTCAAGAAATATCTGGGTCATTCCCAGTTTTTTTCCGATGATACCTTTCATCATATTCAGTCCTATTCAGTCGTAGTAGCGGTTACAGCTTGATTTCGACATCAACGCCGGCAGATAAATCCAGCTTCATGAGGGCATCAACTGTCTGCTGTGTAGGGTCTAGTATATCAATTAAGCGTTTGTGTGTTCTGATTTCAAATTGGTCACGTGATTTTTTATCAACATGCGGTCCACGTAAAACACAATACTTATTGATGACAGTCGGCAGAGGAATCGGACCGGCTACACGTGCACCAGTTCTTTTTGCCGTATCAACAATTTCTCCGACGGAAACATCAAGTAATTTGTGATCATATGCCTTAAGGCGAATTCTAATCTTCTGGCTCTGCATTGATAACCTCGTTACGTAACTTGTTTATTCAATAATTGAAGCTACAACACCGGCGCCGACCGTACGGCCACCCTCACGGATAGCAAAGCGGAGACCATCGTCCATTGCAATCGGAGTTATAAGTTTGATCGTCATTGCGACATTGTCGCCAGGCATAACCATTTCAATGCCGGCAGGAAGTTCTGCTACACCGGTAACGTCCGTTGTACGGAAGTAGAACTGTGGACGGTAGCCGTTGAAGAATGGAGTGTGACGACCACCCTCTTCTTTGTTAAGGATGTAGGCTTCTGCTTTGAATTTTGTGTGCGGGGTGA
>JAQTXD010000212.1 GCA_028688955.1 Desulfuromonadaceae bacterium | reverse complement strand
GACGATATCGATGTCTTCATACGGCACCAGTCCCGACAGCCTGATCAGCTCCTCGGCCAGATCGATAATCCGTACCGGTTCCCCCATGTCCAGCACCAGAATCTCGCTGCCGCTCCCCATACTCCCTGCCTGGAGGACCAACTGGGTCGCCTCCGGGATGGTCATGAAATAGCGGATGATCCGCTTGTCGGTAACCGTCACCGGCCCACCATTGGCAATCTGTTCCTTGAACAGCGGAATGACACTGCCGTTGCTCCCCAGCACGTTGCCGAAACGGACCGTCGTGAACCGGGTGGCGCTGACCCGTGACAGTGCCTGGATGTAAATCTCCGCAGCTCTCTTGGTTGCTCCCATCACATTGGTCGGGTTAACCGCCTTGTCGGTCGAGATCATGACAAGATTACGGCTCTTGAACTGATGGGCGGCATCGGCAATGTTGCGCGAACCAAAGACATTGTTTAGCACCGCCTGGGTCGGGTTGTACTCCATCATCGGCACATGCTTGTAGGCGGCGGCATGAAACACGACCTCAGGGGCAAACTCCTCGAATGCCAACATGATCTTGTCACGGTCACGGACATCGGCGATGAGCGCGAGGATCCGTACATCAGGGAAGCGGGCGGTCAGCTCCTTTTCTATCTCGTAAAGCGGCGTCTCGGCCTGATCCAGTAGGATCAGCTTCTCCGGGGTAAACCTGGCCACCTGACGGCAGAGCTCGCTGCCGATGCTTCCCCCTGCGCCAGTGACCAGCACGCGTTTACCGGTCAGATAATTGCCGATCAGCGCACGGTCCAGCAGCACCGGCTCCCGCCCCAGCAGATCCTCGATCTCCACATTCTTGATCTGCGATATCGTCAACGTGCCGTCAATCAACTCACCGATACTGGGGAGCGTCTTGAAGGTTACGTTACAATTTTCACAGCAATCAACGATGTTGCGAAGTACCTTCCCGTCAGCAGAGGGCATGGCGATGATGACCTCTTCGATTTTGTTGGCAACAATCAGAGACTGAAGCTGTTTTGTCCCGCCCAGCACCGGCACGCCATGTAGCTTCATCCTCCTCTTATGAGGGTCGTCATCAATAAAACCGCACACCTTGTATACTGCATGCGGTTGACGGCGAATCTCTTTGAGCAGCATGCTGCCAGCCTCACCGGCGCCGATGATCAGTGCCCGCACCCCTTCACAGCTTCTGTCGATCACGTACGTTTCCCGCCAGATACGCCACAAAAGACGACTGGCCGCCAGCAGTGCAAAGAGGAGAATCCAGTCAAGGATAAGTATGGAACGGGGGATAGGAGTGAAGTGCCGCAGGAAAGAGACCGTAAAAGCAGTCAGGGCAGAGGAGAGGGTCACCCCTTTGAGTATTTCAACAGCATCCTGAACCGAGGCATAGCGCCACATGTTGTTGTAAAAACCGGTCACAATAAACAGCAGCGGCTTGACAATCATAACGGTCAGAAGACATTGCCAAAAGAGTTCCCGAAACTGCAGCGGAATGGTGAAATCGAAGCGGAGCAGGAACGCCAGACAGAGCGCAACGACAATCATCACAAGATCAGAGAGAAAGACTGCCAGGCGGCGTTTAGTGATCATAAGTTAATTCCGGTGTATTAGTTAATCAGGAATTTTACACGAAGAGGGGGATTCTACAGAGGTGACTCTATTGATGCAAACGAAAAGCAATTTTAATTCTTGATTCTGGATTATTTGTCCTGGAAACGGCAGCCCGAATATAGAGCAATATCATTCAAAATTGCCGTTACACCGCCTTTAATGTGTTACCCCATCCTTTTTCACCACCTTGATAAAGGTCAAGGCAATGATCTTCAGATCCAGCACAAACGAACGATGCTGCAGATACCACGTATCGAACGCTACCTTAACCGGGATCGGCAGCTCATCGCGACCATTTATCTGCGCCCAGCCGGTCAGTCCCGGTGTCAGTTTATGAACGCCATTATCCGTCCGTAGTGCGATCAGGTCATCCTGGTTGAACAGAGCCGGACGCGGTCCGACAATGCTCATGTCACCGGTCAGAATGCTGAAGAGTTGGGGAAGTTCGTCGAGGCTGGATCTGCGGAGAAAGCCGCCGACCGGCGTCAGCCAGCGGTCCGGGTCGCCCAGCAGGTGGGTCGCTACGGCGGGGGTATCGGTCCGCATGGTACGAAATTTGGGCATCCTGAAGAGGCTGTTGTTACGGCCAACGCGATTAGACCAGTACAGTACCGGTCCCGGCGACGTCAGCCTGACCGCCAGGGCGGTGATCAGCATCGGGAGCGACAAGAAAACAAGCGCCACAAACGAAATGCTAACATCAAAGAAACGTTTCATAATTATCCACCAAACTCACAACCATTTATTGGCCACGGACACACACGGACAAGAGCGGGACAAAATCTTGATTCCTTTGCTTTACCCCAAAAGGCCTTAAGCCTTACCGTCAAGCCCCTGTCCGTGTGAGTCTGTGGCTAAACAAAGATTTCAATCATTATTGGCCACGGACACACACCGACGAGTGCTG
>JAQTXD010000211.1 GCA_028688955.1 Desulfuromonadaceae bacterium | reverse complement strand
TAACATCGGATTCATGAAGGAAATAATGGGCAAAGTATTCCTTGATGCAATATCCCTTATAGCCCAGGCAGACGATGAAGTCGTTAAATCCGTAACTGGAATAGATTTTCATAATATGCCAGAGAATCGGGCGTTCACCGATTTCGATCATCGGCTTCGGTTTAAGGTGTGATTCTTCACTGATGCGTGTGCCGAATCCGCCGGCAAGTATGACGACTTTCATAATAGTTTATCCCCCTTGAAATCCTGCTTAGTTATGCATCGCTAGGAAACCGGCTTAAGCTTGTGCCGAAGGTCAGTATGGCGAATTTCATTTCCCTATCAGATTTACTTCCTTTGCCTGACCTCTCTCTAAGGTCAATCTTCCTTTTTTTACCGACCTTGCTGCTATAAGACCAGATGCTATATCGAACGGTGAAAGTACAAGTACCTTTTCGCTGTAGCGGCTGACAATACTCCCGGGAAGGGTCCAGCTGCCCGTTTCTTTGCACTCCCTTTTCCACTCGTATACATACAGCCTTTTGAGCCACTCCCTGCCGAGATATCGTTCGGCAAACCAGAGTCGAGCCTGACGATAGCACTGGTTCAAGTCGCACTTTTCTTTACTGACGGTTATTGAACCCTCGTGGGCGCGGAAATATGAAAGCGGTTCGTGGACATAGGCAATCAGCGGGTACCTTGCGGCGGTGAGGAGGTAGATGAGCAGATCCGGTCCCGCACCATGTCTGGAGAAATCCTTGATAGTCGGGGACGGTATGTCAAGGAGCAGATTGTCCCGCAGATCGCGCAACCGGAACAGCGCACCACCGGGAGAGACCGGTAGATCGCCGTTGAAGAGCGACATGCTGATGAAGCGGTTGCTATCGAAGATGCCGGTTTGACCAGTGAACTGATATTTTGCATCTCCCTCAAAGGGTACCGGGCCTACAACCGCTGAGGAAAATACAAAGCCGACGTCGTCCTGTTTGAAAAAAGGGATGGTTTTAGCCAGATAGTCCGGCGCCATCAGGTCATCGGAGAAAAGTAGCTTGCCGTAAACTCCTTTTGCCTCTGTAATGCAGCGATGCCAATTACGAACCGGCCCGAGATTCGAGTCGTTGCTGAACACCCGGATTCGTTGATCCTGCGCCGCCAATTCACGGCAGACGGCTAATGTTCCGTCAGTGCTCGCGTTATCTACTATCACAATTTCGAAATCGCTGACTGTTTGTTCACAGGCCGATTTGATGCATGGGCCGACAAGGTCCTCACGATTGTAGACTGGAATCAGTATGCTGATTAACGGAGAATGGTCCATGAAAATTATCGCAATGCCCCTTTCAGTTTTTTAAAGTGCCATCCGAGCCATTTATATGCGGAATAGCCATGTTTGCCAACAGTCTTCAGAAATGCGAGTTCTTCCATTTTCCACAGTTCCTCATGTTTGCGGCTGAAGCCGCCTTCGTAATAATTAGCAATTGTCCTGTCAATGAAACATGTTCTGGCTAAACCGTATTGTTTGATCAGTTCATAGGTCAGCACCCTGTCGGCGATAATCTTATAGTCGGTGTCATACAAGCCTATGAAATCCCTCTTATAAAGAATAGCCTGGTGGCAGAGCGGAGTGCCTCGGATAAGCTTACCGATATTTTTAAGTTGCTTCCCCTTGACGTATGAAAGGGTGCCGTCTTCGTGCAGCATGTTAGCCTTTCCATACACCATTGAGTACCCTTCGGCAAGAATCGGGGAGAGAGAGTCAAGGTCGTCAACCAGTTCATCTCCGGAATTAAGAAAAAGTAGGTAATCGCCGGAACTGCGGACAATTCCCTTGTTCATAGCATCATATACTCCGCTATCCTGCTCGCTGATCAAGATATCGATACACGCTTTATGCTGCCGTATTATCTCTAAGCTCCCGTCAGAAGAACCGCCATCTATGACAACGTATTCCAACCCGGGCCATTTACGACTGCTGACGCTTTGGATCGTTCTAAGGAGACCTTTCTGGTCATTTTTTACAACGGTAATGACAGTAATCAGTGGGTTTGTGTGTACAGCCATCTTTTTATACCTTCCTGCGCGCGGCAGTGTGCTGATATCTTCGGTGGTAGATCACTTCATCAGGAAGCGGATTACTAAACATATTGATATTCATAGATAGCTCCTTCTTGGAGGAGGAACTGACATGAATGTGCGTCAGATTAAATCATTATCGTCTTTCTTTGAGGGATGGAACCGATAAAATATGCAGTGAATAAAGAATAAAAAACAATACCGGAGTTGTGATTTAAAAAAGACTGAGTGAAGCAATATCCCATGGTTGATAGCACCAGTACAACACCGCCTGCCGCTAATGTTCTGTTTTCCGGTCCATCAGCCGCCTTCAGTTTTTTCTGAACAGATGCAGTGGAAACAAAAACAATGCCAGCAGCGCTGCAAGTCCAATTATTCCGCGTTTTGCCATTTCATCAAGGTACTGGTTGTGTGCATGTGAGTTAAAGTCATAGGCTGCTTTGAAAAGATAACCGTTTTTGTATTGCTGCTCACGGGATAC
>JAQTXD010000097.1 GCA_028688955.1 Desulfuromonadaceae bacterium | reverse complement strand
CGGATCTTGCGGACCATGTATGTTCCACAAGCGGTATGTATGACTATTGTCGCACCAGTCCGGCTCATAAATTTATTATTGGCACGGAAGCCGGTATTATCTACAAACTTCAGCTTGAAAGCCCCGACAAAGAATTTATCCTGGCGTCAACGGCGCTCTTCTGCCCCAATATGAAGCTTACCTCGCTGGAGGATGTGCTGCTTGCGCTCCAGACGCTGTCGCCTGTTGTCAGAGTGCCGGAAGATATCCGCCTGAAAGCAAAAGGTGCACTGGACCGGATGCTGGCGATTCCGCGAGACTGATGCCGATGCAGGGGGAAGTGCTGCTCCGGCTGCTTCCGGTGCCCTTCTTTTTGAAATGGGCCGAAAAGAGCACCAAGCCAGCCCCAGTCCCGCAAACCGCACATTCCTGATTATCACTCCATCACACGTCAAACGCTTCCATCGCTTCAACCAGCTCTTCCAGCGTCATCACTGACATGTCTGCCATCTCCGGCCAACGGAAAGCGCCGCTGCTGTCCACATGAATAGTTGCTGTTCCGGCGGCTCGCCCGACCTGCAGGTCAAATAGATAATCTCCCACCATTACGGTTTCGCCAGGCGTACTTCCCCATATCTCAAGGAGCTTCTCTATCCCCTCCGGATGCGGTTTCGGTTCGGCTTCGTCCCGACCGAGGACGTTTTCGACGGTAAAGTAACCGGAAAGTCCAATCTTGCCGAGAGTGTGGAGGGCAATTTCTCTGGTGTTACGGGTGAGAATACCGACACGAGCCTCACGTTGGAGGAGCAGTTCCAGTAATTGTCCGGCACCGGGTGAGGCGGCGGTTCTGCCTGCCAGTTCAATCTCGATTTCGATCAGGCGGGCATGACGTGCTGCAGATTCGTCAGGGGGCAGTGAAGAAAGAAACTGGAGGATATCCGTATCGCTCTCCACCATGCCGAGAGCGGTACGAATGGCAGGGAAGTCATGGACCGGAATCGTCAGGGTCCCGTCAAGGTCAAAAATCCAGCAGGGGCGGGCGAGGATGTGAGTGTGAACAGTCATCACGGGAGCATACCTTGTTTGAGAAATTCCGGCAATCTCCGACTTCGATAAAAAAATTTCTGACTCGATAGGTTAATCAGTCATACCCCGACGTTGCCCAATCACAGCTTCATGTTTCCGTGATTTATTGCTGAGGGTGTTTCCACGGTGGTCGCGTATATGATTTTCGAGGGTAATTTTCCAAGGTCTTTCAAAAGTGCGGCGGCGATACAATGGCCGCATCCTGTCTGGGTGCGGCCTTGCGTTATGAGAGCGTTTTGTCTATAGTGCCATCGTTTTAAATCCTGATGAAACGTCCGAAAAACTTTTCTGAGACAGCCCCTATGCCACACTTTATTGACATCGCTATCGGTACCGTTGCCTTGCGCCCCTATGTATTCGCATTTTTCGCGGCATTTCTTTTTGTTTGCGTACCTCATATTGGTTGGAAACGGTGCCTGACCTTCACGTTTGCCGGGTATCTGATTGCCTTCTCATCAGAGTGGCTCTCCATCAACACCGGCTTCCCCTATGGCTGGTACTATTATATCGATACAACCAGCAGTCGCGAGCTGTGGGTTGCAGGAGTACCGTTTTTCGATTCGCTGTCATATGTTTTCCTTGCGTATTGCAGTTACAGTACCGCCCTCTTTATCCTTTCGCCGCTCAAAGCATGGCGCTGGAATGTTGTCACACTGGAGACACGGCGCATACGACGTTCATTTTCGGCATTACTGTTGGGAGCCTTCCTGCAGACCTGTCTCGATATTGTGATTGACCCGGTTGCACTCCAGGGTCGGCGTTGGTTTCTCGGGCAAATTTACGGATATCGTGAACAGGGTGTACATTTCGGTGTGCCGCTCTCTAATTATGCCGGCTGGCTGCTGACAAGCATCTGTCTGGTCGCTGCATTTCAGTTGATTGATTTCAAACGAACAGATGAAGAAACCGCTGGTCTTGCCAGCTTTCCGTTTCATTCCCTGCTAGGACCGATGTTGTACCTGTCTGTAATGATCTTCAATATTGCCATAACCCTGATAATCGGCGAACGCTTTATGGCACTCTGCAGCGGGTTAATGTACGTGCTGCCGATGTTAATGGTGGTAATTCTGGCGATGCGGCGGGTGAATCGTTTTACGAAAGACGAGCTTGGGGAACATCTGCGGGATTATCCTTGGTCTAAGGCAGGAAGGGTGTTAAAGGTCGGCAAATAAACGGGATAATGTAGTTGTTATGCTTTGTGCCGCTTTCCGGCTGCTGAAGGCCAGGCGGACAAGCTGTGGCATGATATGCGGCTTTCGTAGAATTGTCAGCAGTACCTTGTAAGGGCGAATACAGCGCAAATCTTCATCACAGAACTCGTTCAGAGAAAATCCGAGCTCCTCATCAGCTGTGTCGCTGACAGCGCGGAGCACCAGCATGGGGATGGCATGTTCTGCAGCGATGATGGCAATTGCGCCGCTCTCCATATCAACGACCGTGTTGGGCGGAACAGCTGATAATAGTTTGGTAAGATATGCTTTCGAAGTGATGGACGCCGTGCTGATAAATGTTCCTGCCATGACCCGTTTCCCTTCAGCCTTCTGGCGTGCAGTGAACGTCTGGCCGATACCGGAAAGATGAACCGGAATCTCCTCGCAGCCGCTTTCGTCGGCGATGATAACGTGTTCTGCCACAAGAATATCTCCGGCCAGCAGTCCCGGTGTCACTGCACCGCAAAAGCCGGTTGCAATCAGTAGTTCCGGGCGGAATTCTTTTATCAGTGCCTCTGTTGCAGTGGCGGCATTTCTTAAGCCCATCCCTGATTGCACCAACAGATATTCCAGGTCTCCCGTCCGATACCGCCCGGCTCGAAATATCCCAAGCGGCATTTCAGTAATGGTACCAAAGTTGGCTGCCACAGCACGAAACTCCTCCGGCATGGCAATTATAATTGCAATTTTCATGGCACGTAACTCCCTGCAGGAATGTACCGTGGTCGCGCTGACATTTCAAAGCATATTATGAAAAGCTGGACAAAATGAAAATCATGGACTATATTCCCCGTTCGTTTGTACGGAGAGATGTCCGAGCGGTTGAAGGAGCACGCCTGGAAAGCGTGTGTACGTTAATAGCGTACCGAGGGTTCGAATCCCTCTCTCTCCGCCATTTAACAAACTGGCGATGTCTGATACAGTCCGAAAGCCTCTGAGAAATCAGGGGCTTTTTCTGTTTTGTGACTTGCTGAATCCAAATCTCTTTTTTGATACCTGGTGTTTCTTGTGGTACTTTTTGGCTGATGTACCACACAATCGTGGTGATATCTGCCACAAAAAGTAGTTCTGCTGAATGACGAATATGCAAAGAGCGCAAAGCCCAAAGACATGAGCGGGAGGAATAACTATGAAGTCATACCGCAAGGAATTATGGTTTGACACCAAAAAACGACGAGAGTTTCAAAATATTACAAGCACCGTCGAGGGATGCCTGCAAGAGAGTGGCATTCAGGAAGGAATATTGCTTTGCAATGCCATGCATATCACCTCAAGTATCTTTATAAATGATGATGAATCCGGATTGCATCAGGATTTTGAAACATGGCTCGAGCGACTGGCACCAGAGAAACCCCATAGTCAATACAAACATAACGGATATGAAGATAACGGCGACGCCCATCTGAAGCGTACTATCATGGGACGAGAGGTTGTTGTGGCGGTAACCGGCGGCAAACTTGACTTTGGACCGTGGGAGCAGATCTTCTATGGAGAATTCGACGGGAAACGCAAGAAGCGGGTTCTGGTCAAGATTATCGGGGAGTAGTGTCTAAAGGGTGGCGATTGGAAAGATCGTATTAGTGGAACGTATCCAAAAGTCGCTATCCAGACACGGCTGATAATTTTTGACTTGCAACATTCCTGAATAAAGAAACGTCACCAGATATATAAGGCCCATGATGTTGCTACGTACTTCAAGACATATTATCGCAGCATTGCTGATTGGTACGATTCTCGTGGCATCAACTCCCGCGCAGACCAACACAACCGAAATAACCTGGTACACTGGCGGTGAAACTAAATTAACCCTTGCCCCGATACCACTTGACACTGTATCGAGTGTAGTTATTGCTGGCACTACCTCACAAAAATCGATGATAGTGACAGTAAAAAAAGACAAGGGGCCTGCACGCAGCAATCCTCTCCCCATCGCAGACGACGGCTCATTTAACGTGCTCTATCTTTTTAAAGACGGAATCGGTACCTACACCGTGCGGTTATCCGGCAGTAGACAACGTGGCTCACTGAACTATCAGGGATTGGGCTTTTTTACCCATACGGTCAAAAAAGCGCTTCCGGCCAACCTAATCAACCTTGAGCTTAACGGCAAGATAATGGAGTATGTCAACAGGGTCATTGGTACGACAGTTGGCCGTGGCGAATGTTGGGACCTTGCTCAGGAATCACTTGATCTGAATCTGGCAGACTGGACCCGGCCAACAACCTTCGGCCGCCTCCTTAATGTTGAAACCGATGAGATCAAAGCCGGAGATATTATTCAATTTCGTTCCGTTAAAACCACAGAACATCTGCCTGGAGGAATCACACGGTACGAAAGCTTCGGTGCACCAGACCACACCGCAATAATCTGCAACATTCTCGGCAAGAAGCATTATACGCTGGCGCACCAAAACGTTGGCGGTAACAAAAGTGTGATCAAGGGAGATATAAACCTCACAAAAATCACCCGTGGTAAGTACTGGATCTATCGTCCGATTGCTCTGATGATTCAGCTCTAGCTGTATCAAGCTGCGCTGAGATACTCTGATTCTGCATCAGATCGAGTTAAATGGTGGTTCGGTTGATTTACATCCCCATGATCTCTGTACCGGCACCATCCACAACACTCTTCAGCGCTTCCCGCAACTGATCATAATTGTATGGCTTGCTGATTAGCCCGGTAATTTCTTTCGGTGGAATCCGTGAGGTTATTTCGGCATCTCCAAAACCACTGCTGACAATAATCTTCAGTTTTGGATTGATTTTTTTAAGTTCGCGGAACAATTCATAGCCATCCATGACCGGCATACCCATGTCAGTTATGACGAGGGAAATATTTGCCGGGTTATTTCGATACTGTTCAATTGCTTCTCTGCCGTTAGCCGATTCAATCACCGAAAATCCCATTTCCTCCAACAAGGTGCTTGTTATCTTCAGAATCTGTTCATCGTCTTCAACCAGTAGAATCGTGCCGCATCCCCGCCATGGCGCAGCTGGTCCTTTCAGGAGCAAACCCTCCTCAATTGACCCTTCCTTCAGTATTGGGAAAAATATTTTGACGTTTGTTCCCCGACCTGGTTTGCTGTAAAGCTGTAACGCCCCTTTATGTGCCGTGATGATGCCGAGAACGGCCGACATCCCCAGACCACGCCCGGCAAATTTTGTTGTATAGAACGGTTCAAAAATTCGCCGAATGGTTTCCGGATCCATGCCGCAGCCGGTGTCAGCGACTTCAAGGCAGACGTACTCACCGGCGGGGATTGATGTACCGTTATAGTCATTGACCGCCTGTCCTGCTGATACCGATGCCGTGGTCAGCGACACATGAATTTCACCCTGTTCTTTACCTATCGACTCAGAGGAGTTGTTAATCAGGTTCATGGCAATCTGTTTGAGCTGGTTGGGATCACCACATATAAAGGGGGTTTTTGCTGAAAGATCTGCTTTGATGGCGGCATTATGAGGCAGGGTTGATTTCAACATAGTTACAATTTCGTCCATCAACGGTACCATGTTAATCGGAATCATGTTGAGCTGGGTTCTTCCGGCATAGGCCAGCATCTGCCGGCACAATTCTGCTGCACGTTCAGCAGCTTTTTCTATCTCAGGGATATATTTTTCGGCAATTTTGTTGTCCATCTTTATCAGGCCGCAATAACCTATGATTATGGCTAATATATTATTGAAATCGTGGGCGATACCACCAGACAGTACGCCGAGGCTTTCCAGCTTTTGAGATTGCTGAAGCTGTTGCTGAAGTATCAGCTTTTCTTCTTCTGCGAGCTTCCGTCCGGTAATGTCTTCGTATGTACCAAGGACGCCGATGACCTGATTCGCCTCGTTATATAGTGGTACTTTCGAGGTGAGAAGCCATATCTGGCTGCCTTCTGGAGTGGTCTGCGGTTCTTCATAGGAAAGCTTGGGAATACCCGATTCAATGACACGCAAGTCATCAACTCGATACAGCTCTGCTTGCTCCTTCCAGGCAACCTGGTAATCGTCTTTGCCAATCAGTTCATCCGCACAGCCAACTCCAGCATCCTCGGCAAAAAGTTGATTACAGCCGAGATAACGTAAGTTGATATCCTTCCAGAAAATTCTCATGGGCGCATTGTTGATGATTGTGTGGAGAAGCTTATTCGAATTGATGATGATTTCTTCAGATCGCTTGCGCTCGGAGATGTCGCGTAATGCCGTGCGACTATGGAGTGCTACTCCGTGTCCATCGCATACCGCCGTGGCATTCATGCTCACTTCGACTTTTCTGCCGTCCTTGCATAGTAATTCAAGCTCCACACCATGCACTTCTTTGCAGGACATGAATGTCTTGAACGCGGCCTGGACCTGTTCGGCACAATCCTGATGGTACAGTTCATTCATAGAACGGCCAATAATCTCTTCTCTCGAATAGCCAGTGGTATTTAACAGTGTCTGATTGCAGTCAATGATAGCAGCACTCTTTGCTTCGAAAGACAGAAACATGTCAGGTGCATGGTCATACAGGTCGCGATATTTCCTTTCTGCAGCTTTACGTTCAACATTTCGGCGATAGAAAGCATACCCGGCAAAGCCGGAAAATAGTACGACCACAGGAATGACATATTTGAGCGTGTCTCGCAGGCCAACTTCCTTAGCTTCGTAAATGCCGAACCATTTTTCATACAACGCGTCATATGTGCCGTTAGATTTGGTGAGTGCCAATCCTTCATTGATCTTGCCTAATAGTTCTGATTTTCCTTTTGGTACAGCAAACGCGAATTTCTGGGAGAATCCTGCCCTCGTTTTCAGCACTGTAATATTGGTCAACTTTGTTTCGTGCAGCGTCAGCATCCCGGCCAGTTTGGCCAGCAGCATGGCGTCGTGTTTTCCTGATGCCAGCAGCCTCATGCCTTCTGCCGAGGTGTTTACTAAAACAAGTTGCTTCCCCCAATTTTTGGAGAGGGCATAGTCGTGTGCAAGATCTGCTTTGAGAACGATTATTGATTTCCCTGCAAGATCTTCTTCCGTTCGAATGCCAGACTCTCCCTTGCGTGTGAAGATCGCACCGTGCACTGTGACGTGGGGAACGCTGAAATCAGCGAACTGTCGTCGCTCATCAGAAATTGCGAGATTGATCAGAACATCGATGTTGTTCCCTTTGAATTCATGAAGTACCTGATGAAAGGGTAACACCCGGATAGAGTAGTTCAGTCCTGCTTCCGCGGCTACCGCCTTCCAAAGATCGACGGTAAAACCGCCAGCAGTGGTGTCTGTCATACCTGTGGCAAAGGGAGGGTAGTCCTGTTCACTGCCTACAACCAGTGAGGTTTTTTGCTCATTGGTAGAGGACGCATATTTCTGCGCTGCGTAGGTGTTTGGGGTGGCAGATGCCAGTGCGAGCGATGCCGCGTTTGTGACCATCAAGAATATAAGGATATGTACAACATTATGCATGGCTCTGGAGAAGCAACTTCTGCTGATTGAAGTAAATGAGTAAGCCATGCGCGACCCCTTCTACGACGGGACTTTATAAAATTTATATCCTAGTTCCACCGGATTACAATCATACAGCCACCTGACACTACATTTTTATTGTTCACAAAGACGCCTGTTATGGAGGGATTAGCTGATGGACTAAATTCCCGATATAGCAGTTCGGCTGATCTAGCCTCAAAATTTCACTCTACCTAATGTGGGTGTACATTAGGAGCACATCGAATATGTCATGTGCCGGTAGATGCTGCCCGGCTTTCTGACAAGCATTTCGTATTTATGCTTGCCCAATAAGCCAGCCATATGATATTAAGGTCATCCGGTTACGTGACCATGATTTTGTAATTAGTGTTGCTTCCGAAGTAATCTTGGTTTGCAGATGAATATGATAGCCGGGCCTCGCGCAACGGCACGCCGTGAACTCCGCCAGGTCCGGAAGGAAGCAACGGCAGCGGCTCCTGCTGTGTGCCGCGGGTAAACCCGGCTATCATATGCATCTGCAAGCTTTTTCCCTACCCCTTCTCCTGTATTGATTGGCAACCCAGATGCAACCGGCGGGTGTCAGATTTCCTTCGAGGTTCGATTCTTTGTCCAACGGCACACAATACCAGGTTCTGGCACTAAAATACCGTCCTCAAAAATTTTCCGAACTGGTAGGCCAGGAACACGTCAGTCGTACACTTCAAAATGCCATAGATACGGGCCGGATTGCTCATGCCTTCCTGTTCACCGGCGCCAGGGGTGTCGGCAAGACAAGCACCGCCCGCATCATGGCAAAAACGCTCAACTGTGCGGTTGGTGTTACCCACGAACCGTGCAATATCTGTCCGCAGTGCATCGAGATTACCAAAGGCACCTCAACTGATGTTTTCGAGATCGACGGCGCTTCAAACAACGGCGTAGACGATGTCCGCGACCTGCGGGACAATATAAAGTACCTCCCTTCACACAGCCGGTATCGCATTATTATCATTGACGAAGTTCATATGCTCTCCACGAACGCCTTCAACGCGCTCCTGAAAACACTGGAAGAGCCGCCTGAACACGTCAAATTCATTTTTGCCACAACGGAACCACATAAACTCCCGGTCACAATATTGTCACGCTGCCAGCGTTTTGACTTCAAACGCGTGACACTGACAAAAATTATAGGGCGTCTGCGCGACATCGCCGGACAGGAACATGTCTCCATCAGCGACCCCTCCCTTGCGCTTATTGCCCGTAAGGGTGACGGCAGCATGCGTGACTCCCTGACTGCGTTTGATCAGGTGCTGGCCTTCTGCGGCAGCTCCGTTAGCGATGCAGATGTAGGAACTCTGCTGGGTACTATTGACCGCCGTCTACTTGCAGAGATTTCGTCGGCGATTTTTGGCGGCGATACTCAGGGGGTGCTTGCCAGTGTTAAGCAGGTTGACCTGGTCGGATATAACATGCGTCAGTTTTGCCAGGAACTGATAGAACATTTCCGAAATTTGCTGGTAATACGCTCGGTTAAAAAGCCGGAAGAGATTCTTGACATAACGGCTTCGGAGCTTGATGAGCTCCATACTCAGTCACTTCATGTATCGGCATTGGACGTCCAGCGTCGTCTGACACTGTTTATAAAGGCAGAATCTGAAATGGCATACGCCAGTTTTCCGCGTCTGATAGTGGAAATTGCGCTTTTGAAAGCCGCCCAACTGGCTCCGCTGGTGCCGATACAGGAGCTGATTGAAAAAATTAAAGCCCTTGAAACGTCCGCAGTTCACACGCCATCTCTACCGTGGGAAGCCGCCAGAGTAACGGCAGCGCCTGTGGCTCTGCAGAGTGCGCCATCGCCACGGCCACTGGCACCGCAAACTCCTGTTTCCGAGAATTCAGAAGCTGTCGCGGACCGAGCAGACTGGGGGCGTTTTGTGGCGTTTGTGAATGAAAAAGACCGTCAGCTTGGTTCAGTGCTGGAGCACGGCAGCCCGCTCAGGCAGGAGGCCGGTCTGATTGAAATCGGCTTTCCCGCCGGCAGCTATTATTTGACTGCTGCTCAGGATGCAGAGTTCATAGCAGATGTACAAAGGTTGGCGTGCACATTCGGGGGAGGGGATATTGTCGTCAGGATCCGGTCTATTGAAACCGGGGCTGTTGATGCGCCACTGTCTCTGGTTGAAAAAAAAAAGAGTGACGCCGAACAGTATCTGGAAGCGTTGAAGCTGGAAGTTCAGCGTCATCCGGTGATCAAAGAGGCTGAGCGGGTGTTTGGCTGCAGTATAACAGATG
>JAQTXD010000022.1 GCA_028688955.1 Desulfuromonadaceae bacterium | reverse complement strand
GAAAGATCGCTATCAGGTCGAAAAGAACATCGTTGGTAATTCATCCGCCATGCAGGAGGTGTATAAAACCATCGGGAAAGTTGCGGTCAGCGATGTTACAATCCTGATCCAGGGGGAATCCGGCACCGGCAAGGAACTGGTCGCACGGGCTGTCCACTACAATTCCGGTCGCCTCGGAAAACCGTTTATTGCAATCAACTGCGCTGCAATACCTCGTGATCTTCTGGAAAGTGAGCTGTTCGGGTCAGAAAAAGGGGCTTTTACCGGTGCAGGAGAACGGAAGCAGGGGAAATTCGAACAGGCCAACCATGGTACCCTCTTTCTCGATGAAATCGGCGATATGCCCCTTGATCTTCAAGCCAAGATTCTACGGGTTCTTCAGGAGCAGGAGGTCACCCGGATTGGGGGTAATCAGAATATCTCCGTAGATGTCCGGATTGTTGCTGCGACAAACCAGGCACTGGTTGAAAAGGTCCGGCAGAAGGAATTTCGCGAGGACCTCTACTACCGCCTGAATGTGGTACCGATTTTCCTTGCTCCGCTGCGTGAGCGCCGTGATGATATCCCCGATCTGGCCAACTATTTCCTGTCACGCTCCTGTACGGAAATGTCCGTATCACCGAAGCGCCTGACTGACGACGCAGTGGCGCTTCTGAAAGCATCCTCCTGGCCGGGCAATGTACGTGAGCTCGAAAATGCCATTAAAAGAGCCGTGATACTGTCAAATGATCCGCTGCTGACGGCGCAGGATTTTGGTGGATTGCTGCCCGCAACTGAAATGCCGCAGACCGGACCGCAGGAAACGTCGCTGGAAGAATTGATCGATCTGAAACTGAGATCCTGCATGAACGGCATAGAGGGGCTGGACAAAGGCGACATTCATGCCATGGTATTGGAGCAGGTTGAGCGTCCATTGATCCGCCTGGTGCTGGAAAAATGCCGGTGGAATCAGGTAAAAGCTGCGGACGTATTGGGAATAAACAGGAATACATTGCGGAAGAAGATTTCCGAGTTGCATATAGAAATGAAACGGGGCTGAATTACTACCTTCAAAATCAGTTTCACACGGAGGCATGAAGACACGGAGAACAGCAAAGGCAAAAGTTCGATTCTTTGCAGCTTTGACGTTCTATATGACTCCGTGGCTCCGTGTGATGCCGGTTTTCCGGTACTGATTTCGGCTAAAACAATTTCAGATTTTCCAGTGCCTTCAGTGGCTGGTTGATAAACGATTGCCGCTCCGGTCGCTCCTTCGGCTTAACGCATGGCTCAGGAGGTGCCGGCTGACAGGTTTCATCCTCCACGCACTCCACCTCCTGCCCATCGCCCATCTCCCCATCCATTCCGTTACTCTTGAAAAAATAGCGGTCATACAAGCGATGATGCGCCGTCCAGCGTGACGTTGAGGCGGTCTCTTTTGCTATATGGGCACGAATACCGTTTATTTTTGAATCCATATCATCCAGATAGTTAAGAATAGTTGCTTCTATCGTCTTGGGGCGTTTGGGCGAACCGTATTCGTACTGACCATGGTGGGAAAGCAGCATATGTTTGAGCAGCAAAGCAAGTTCGCGGGGGAACCCATCCACCTGACGGATTTTTTCATCCACCAGCTCCACGCCGATGGTGATATGCCCCAGCAGTTTACCCGCGTCGGTATAGTCAAATGACCTCCCGAAACTCATCTCGTAAATTTTGCCGACATCATGCAGCAGCGATCCCACAACCAGCAGATCCTCATGTATTCCACCGCCGTACAACGGCACAATGGTTTTTGTCAGCTTAACCAATGACAGCGAATGTTCCAGCAACCCACCCAGATATACGTGGTGCATTCCCTTGGCGGCCGGAGCCTGGCAGTACAGGTTCATAAACGGTTCATCAGCAAGGAAAGCGTCCATCAACCCCTTCAGATGAGGGTTGGTAAGAGCGGCGACAACATCGATCAGTTCCTGACGCATTTCAGCACCGTCGCGCGGTGATTCCGGCAGAAAATCTGCCAGAACGACCTGTTCTTCAGGAACCTTGGTAATTTCGGCAATCACCACCTGCATTTTGTTCATATATACCGAAGCCTTGCCACGGACGCTGACGAAGTCATCCTTGTCAAACTGCTTGTCCAGTACCTCCGTATTGTCCCAGACCTTGGCTTCAATATCGCCGCTCTTATCCATCAGGCGCAGGTTCATATATGGCTTGCCGTTCTTTGCCATGGCCAGAATTTTATCTTTTACCAGAAATACGGCATGTACCGGGTCACGATCTTTTATATGATTGACGAACTGTTTAGCCACGCGTTTCTCCTTGATACGGCTTGAATTAGATCGCTGAAAGTATCACGACGAAGGAGTAATGCACAAGGGCAGAATCTGATGTATACGGGGTCTGGTGACATCACAATGAAATTAATACTTGCATTTGAGAAATAACGCATCTATAGTGTCGGACTGTTGAACCTGCAAGAAGCAGCGGTATGGTGTCCGTTGTTTCTCTTTTGATCATCGCATTCTGCCCCCCCTGTATCTTCAATCCTCGATTGAAACAAGCAGACCGTTCGGCAGGCGAAGATTTATTGTCTGCCCGCACGTAACTGCCTTTTGCCTTCCTGGAGTCATCTGTTTGATTCCCCGGTTCGTGTGCGCTTCTGTCTTTACACCGCTCCCAGAAAAGGAATCATCATGACGTTTGAAGAACTGGGCCTTAATCCGGCCATCCTCTCGGCGATTACCGCCTGTGGTTACACAACCCCAACCCCCATTCAGGAACAATCAATCCCTCTCGTGCTCTCAGGGCACGATGTAATTGCTACTGCTCAGACCGGTACCGGCAAGACCGCTGCATTCGTATTGCCGGCACTTGAATTGCTGACAAAAAAATCAACCAAACCAGGCAAAGGGCCACGCATTCTTGTATTGGCACCAACACGCGAACTTGCCGGCCAGGTAATGGAATCTGCCCGTAACTACGGTCGCGGTATCCGTCCCCGTTGCGGCACACTGCTGGGCGGCATGCCCTATCGTGAACAGCTGCGCCTGCTTTCAGCACCTGTTGACATCATCGTCGCCACACCCGGACGCCTTGTCGATCATATCGAACGCGGCAGTATCCGCCTAGATCGTCTGGAAATGCTGGTCCTTGATGAGGCCGACCGTATGCTGGACATGGGTTTCAGCGAAGACATCAACAAGATCGTTGAGCGCACTCCTTCCGAGCGCCAGACCCTCATGTTCACCGCAACCATGGAAGGCGACATCGCCCGGCTGGCAGAAAAAATGATGCGGGAGCCGAAACGGATTCAACTGGCCGTCAGCACCTCATCACACGCACTGATTGAGCAGCGTCTTCATGTCACCGACAACCTCAATCACAAAAAAGAACTGCTTAATCATCTCGTCAGCGATTCCGAACTGACCCGCGCAATTATCTTTTCCGCTACCAAGCGCGATGCCGATGAGTTATCCCGTGAACTTTCCCGCAACGGCTACCCCGCGGCGGCACTGCACGGCGATATGACCCAGATGGCCCGCAACAAGACCATTGATCGCATGCGTCGCGGCGGTATCCGCCTGCTTGTCGCCACTGATGTTGCAGCTCGTGGCCTGGACGTAAACGGCATCAGCCATGTTATCAACTTTGACCTGCCACGTTTTGCCGAAGATTATGTCCACCGTATCGGACGTACCGGTCGTGCCGGCGCAACCGGAATTGCTATTTCGTTTGCCTCTGCCGGCGAGCGCAATTATCTGGAACGCATTGAGCGCTTCATCGGCAAACGTCTGCCGGAACTGCAGATTGCCGGCTTCGAGCCATCTACCTCAATCAGGAAGCCAGCCGGACGGAGCGGCGGACCCCGCAAAAGCGGCCCTGGTGGACCGACCGGACGCTTTGGCAAGCCAGCAACAGGGCGTGACGGACAGGCAAAACCATGGAACAAGTCAGCCAAGCCGGCGGGACAAAAACCACGCACTGCTCCCGCAGCCCGGCACGAACCGGTAATTGAATACCGTTCTCGTCGTCCGCAGGCGTAATGCTTACTGGAAACACTGAGCAACGGAGCAACTGAGAAGTACACAATAAAAATGCTGTTATCAGCACAACAAGAGGCCCCTGATGATTTTAAATTATCAGGGGCCTTCCTTTTTTTGTCGAATCTTTGATTGCTCCGTCGCTCGGTTGCTCTGTGTTTCAGATACGTTTATGATTTTTCCCCTGCCCTTTTATTCTCCAGCTTTCCCTTCAACTGACCGCACGCCGCAGAGATATCCCCGCCCCGACTGTCTCGCGTAATGACCGTCACATGTCGATCGATCAGATAGGTATGGAAGGCATCGATAGCTGCCTGTGTCGGCGCCTTAAATCCACACCCCTCATGTTCATTAAACGGGATCAGGTTCACCTTGTTGGGAATGTCACTGATCAGCCGCAGTAGCCGCTTGGCGTCCTCAGGCGAATCGTTAACACCACCCATCATGACATACTCGAAAGTGACTTTACGGCGACCGGGCAGCGGAAACTTCCGACAGGCGTTCAAAAGTTCTTTCAGCGGAAATGAGCGGTTGACCGGCATGATGCGGTTGCGCAGTTCGTCAGTTGTGGCATTCAATGACACCGCCAGATTGACATTGGGAATCTCACGCCCCAACCGCTCCATTTCCGGCACCAGACCACAGGTAGAAACAGTAACCCGACGGTTTGAAAGCTGCAGACCGTTGCCGTCAATCATAATCTGGATGGCAGGGATGACATTATCCAGATTATGCAGCGGCTCACCCATCCCCATCATCACAATGTTACGGATGGTTGCCGGTGATACCGGTTCATCGTCTTCGCCATCCTCACAGTCATCAATCAGGTCTGCAGCGTGTCCCGCATTTGCCTTCAACGCCGGCGGATTGGCAATCAAGTCCCGCTTGACGGCCATTATCTGATTGACAATTTCGGCAGTGGTCAGGTTTCGGGTGAGTTTGAAGGTGCCGGTAAGACAGAATTCACAGGCCATCGCACAGCCGACCTGAGAAGAGATGCAGAGGGTATTGCGTCCTTCTATCGGGATCAGTACCGATTCGACGCTGTTGCCATCCGCCAGTGGGAAGAGATACTTACGGGTACCATCACTTCCCTGTTCCACCGCTTCCGGTTCAAGGTTGCTGATAGTCGCCGTTTCGGACAGTTCCAGACGAAGCGCCTTCGAGATATTGGTCATCTCATCAAAGCCGTGAGCATCCTGTTGATAAATCCACTTGAACACCTGGAGAGCACGAAAACGTTCTTTCCCCTGTCCTTTCAGGAACTGCTCCAGAACAGGAAGCGGGAAGTTTTTAAGGTCGGTTTTAGGCATCATTTTTTTTCAGTACTTTCATTAGGTTGTGAAGAAGATGGAGAATTTTCTTTCGACGGTTCCGGTGCTGTGCCCCCCGCTTCTACCGGTTTTTCACCCACCGGTTCTGTCTCTTTTACTCCATCATCCTTCCGGGCTGTCGACGGCGATGAGAACACTGGCGGAGTACTGATGAGTTCATCGACCTGCTGCTGCATGCGCCCCACATTTGGAGACTGTGCAAGGGCAGCCTGATATTCGCCTTCACCAAGGACACCCTTCTGGCGCAGCAACCGCAAAATCATGTCCGAACGTTTCAGCACTTTATCGAGGTTCTTGTAGGGGTTATACGCAATACGCGGACCGGGAAGCATCGCGGCCAGAAACGCGCACTCTCGCGGCGTCAGCGCCGACGCCTGCTTGCCGAAATAGTACTGCGCTCCGTGACCGATACCGTACACCATCGGCCCCAGTTCGACCACGTTCAGGTACAGCTCAATAATGCGCCCTTTTGTCAACTCCTGCTCCATCCGGTACGCCAGATATATTTCCTTCAGCTTGCGGGTGATTGACTTTTCTCGTGAAAGAAAAAGGTTCTTCGCAGTCTGCTGGGTAATTGTCGAAGCACCACGCTTGAGGCTTTTCTTCTCCAGATCATACTTGATGGCATTTTTGATGGCTTTGACATCAAAGCCTTCATGTTTGTAAAAGTTAGAGTCTTCCGCCAGAATCACCGCCCACTTCATCTCGGCCGGAATGCGCCCGGAAGGCGTCCAGGTACGGTTCTTCGGGCCGACGACAAAGGGGTGATATTCCCCCTGCCAGTCCTTTACCTGAATAGTTGTAGAGAATTTCCTGTCAGCCAGATCGGAAACCGGTGGCATTACTGCCATAGAAATCCCGATATATGCCAGATACGCGGATAGTGCAAGCAGCAGGTATCGGATAATTTTATTCATTCTCAATCGCTCTCATTATTTAAAATACCTGCAGCAGCTGACCATGGCAAGACATCCACATCCAGGCGTTCTTGCCGCTCATTGCCACCATACAAGAGCTTGGCGCGACCTGCTGTTTTACCGGCCAACGTACTAAATTTGCGCAACCCTGCAAAAGAATCTGCTGTAACGGTTTGGCCAGATTTAATTTCCACCGGTTCCAGAATGAGTCCCTTGTCTATAAGCACGTCAACTTCGTTGCCGGTATTATCCCGCCAGAAATACAGGTTTGACGGCAAACCGCTATTAAACCTGGTTTTAAGCAACTCCGCCACAACCCATGTTTCAAAAACAGCACCTCTCTGGGGATGCAGAGCCAACTGAGATTCGTTCTGAATTCCAAGGAGCCAGGCAACGAGTCCCGTATCATAAAAAAAAAGTTTAGGGGTCTTGACCAGGCGTTTGTTAAAATTCTTATAGTGCGGTTGCAGCAAATGCACTATATAACCCGCTTCCAGTATTGAAATCCAGGATTTTGCGGTGTTATGCGTTATCCCGCAATCATTGGAAAGGGAGGAGAGGTTGAGTAACTGACCGGTACGACCGGCGCAGAGGCGTAAAAAACGCTGAAATGCCGACAAATCCCGAATATTAACCATCTGCCGCACGTCCCGTTCAAGAAATGTAGCCACATACCCCGGAAACCATTGCTCTGTTGTCAACGGGCGGTCGTACAGTGGCGGGTACATTCCCCGAAACAGCACAGCATCATTCGAAGCCCCGAGCAATCCTGCCAATTTCAGTTCACCAGCCGAAAATGGCAACAGTTGCACCATGCCAACCCTGCCGGCAAGGGACTGGGTAATGCCGGAAAGAAGACCAAACTGCTGTGATCCGGTTAAAATATAGAGACCCTGCCTGCCGTCAAGGTCGGAACGTGTCTGAAGGTAGGAAAAAAGCTGCGGGCAACGCTGAACCTCATCAAGAATTGCTCCATCAGTATAGCGTGCCAAAAAACCACGTGGGTCTGAATCCGCAAACTCACGCGCATCTGGATCTTCCAATGATATATATGGCTTATCAGGAAATGTGTCACGAACGAGAGTTGTTTTGCCGGACTGACGAGGTCCCGTAACCGCAACAAACGGGAAACATTCAGCCAATTTCAATACGGTATCTTGTGCCTCACGCCTTATCATGGCAATACCATACAGCAGCCTTACAAATTGTCAATTGATTTTACAATTTGTAAATTCTATAAGACTCTTCTCCCAAACGAACTCCTCATCTAAAACATCCAGGTATGGTTTTTCAGCTCAACCACCAAGCGACGGCGCTCTCTTTGCCAAAGAAAAACCCCGCTCCTTTAAGTCACGGGGTTGAATATCCACGCTGATTTTATTCCAGTCCCCATACAAAAATATTTTTTTCATATAATGCTTGAATAGCTCCATGACACGGTAACATTCGACATCAGGATATTACTCTTCCTCCTCGACTCTTCTTACTTGATTTCTACTCCTTCTCCTTTCTGGTGACAACTCACGTACCCTTCTCGATCGTGAAACGGAACGCTCCACATGCTCCAGCTGCTGACCATCGTGGCTCAATTGTGGAGTTGCTGGCGGCGATACCTGAACAACCGGATTAGTTTGTCCGGTTCTGTTCTCAGACGACCTGCTTTGCCCTGAATCCCCGGTTTCCGGATAGAGGCGCTTCGCTTTTTCTCTGTATCGACCCGGAATTTCATATTCGCAGTTCGTGTAATGGCGAGTTCCCGATGTATCTTTCCACATGTACACCATTGACTCACAAGAGAACGCTTTGAGTAGCACAGCGACGGTAACCATATCAATAACAACCCATTTGAATTTTGCATAATGTTTCATCGGTAACCAGGGCACCTCACCTTTATCATCTCATCCCTGCAGCAGGTCCGGGGTTTCTTGTGGCACACCGGCTTTTGTGGTACATAACTATCGGGCAGACATCGCTCTCTTTGCAGAAACGTAATCGCGCGAAACATACCATAAGTTTGGTTAAATGTGACATGTTATGATTATTAAGTTCACAAATCCGCGTTTTATCATTACCTGTCTCGCAGTATCTTTGTGTACACATGTTGCCTTTCTGTATCTAGTCAGAATGTGCGGGTCAATTCAGTTTGCCGTACCAGTAAACCTGCCGCCACCATTAATTGCAGAGCTATCTCAGCAGTCAGAAACGAATATTCGCCCGGTGTCTCGTCATAGAAGAGCCACCTACTCTCAAAACGAGCCAAACAAATCGCCACGGGGTCCGGCAGAAAACCCAGAGCCTGCAGCACATATTGAAGACAACTCCCAGAATGCTCTCGCGGAGTCCACTGCAGTACCAGAACTTCCAACTGAAGCAGAATTCTCGACAGATTCACTCCCCGCAACGCTGCATGAAAATAATTCCACGACTACAGTCACAAATGAACATCGTTCTCCAATAGCGTCCGGTATACGTCTGAAGGCAGGAGATTTTTTGACTGCTCAGCATGAAAAACTGACCTATCTTGTAAGTATGCTGGGAATTCCGGTCGGAAGCGCCGAACTGGAATCAAAATACAAGGATGGCGAAGTATGGATCACCCTGAGGGTCAAATCAAATGCCGCGATATCGAGCCTATACCCAGTTGATGATATTGTTGAGTCCCGCCATATTGATGGCAGATTTATCATGTCATCAATTAAGCAGCACGAAGGATCATTCAAGAGTGATGAGGGGTTCACCGTAAATTTGATAAAAAAAAGGGTCTCCTGGTTTGACAATATGCATAATCGCAGCCTGACTACTTACATCCCTTCAGACCAGGTACTCGATACCCTGTCAGGCATCTATTACCTGCGTAACCGTCAACTGCACATTGGCAAAACAGAAACTCTCCATATTTTTGATAGTGAAGTCTATGCAGAGGTGCCGGTTGAAATTCTCCGCCAGGAAACAGTGCGTCTGCCAAACCTTACACATGTTGACACTCTGGTCATAAAGCCACTTCAGAAAACGAAAGGCATTTTTCGAAGGACCGGTGATATTCTGATCTGGATAACCGATGATGAGTTCAAAGTTCCGGTAAAAATAGTTACGTCAGTTACACTTGGTACGATTACTGTCGAGCTTGTTTCCTCAGAAGCAACTCCCTTGATACAAAGCACCTCTCCTCCAGATTAGCTGGCTAACGTTTATAAACGTAAAAAAGCCCCACCTCTATGAGGCGGGGCTTTCTATTACACTTCACCTAATTCAGTCAAGCTATTACGGACGGGTGTAATAACCAGCTGTAGGTGCTGCGGTGTTCTTTCTTACGATATAACCTCTGACAATTGCTGTTGTAGCGCCAGCTTTCCCGCTAGAAATCAGCGATGTCGAGTAATTGCTGAAGTTAATGAGACCGTTCGGATCTGTAGAACCACTGGCAATGTTGCGGTTCGAGAAGGTATTGACACCGGTCTGCAGATACTGGATGGAGTCAAAGATCAGCTGTTTCATGAAGGTACGGTTGTGAACATGAGCACCTTTTTCTGCTTTGAGCACTTTGAAGTTCATGGCAGCACCCATGTTTGCCGGGCCATTTGCGCCAGGGACGACCATACCATTTGCGGTAGAAGTTGCTACCCAGTTTTTGAGTGCAGTTACGCCATCAATTTTGTAGAAGTATGGATAGACCTCTGAATATACTGCACCATTCTGAGCGAGCTGCCACTGGAAGAATGCCATTGCTGCATCATATTTTGGTTTTTCATCAAGCTCTGCAACTTCTTTCATGTCTTCGCTTGTATGGCAGCCGTAGCAGCCTTTCAGTGTACCAGCCCAAGTAGCTTCAGCACCTTTGAAAGCATCGAAAGAGTGGGTTTGCTCAGGTCCGAGGTGACAGGCAACACACTGTCCTGATGTACCGGAATATACCAGATTACCTTTAACATCAATAACTGAAGTGGTTTTTGTTGTCTGGAAATTGTTCATACCAAGCTTGCCATGTGACCAAGGAGCTTTTTCGCCAACAAGAACATCTCCAACTGAGATGGCAGGGGTACTATTACTTGTGCTGGCGGCGGCAGCTTTTATAACGGTACCGTCAACAACTACGCCATACTTTGATGTGTATGCCTGTGCAGCATACGGTGTCTGGCTTGCTGATGAGTAATACTGGAAACCGGCCTGACCGTAGAATACGGCAGCTGCACCAAGGTAGTGCGGATTTTTGAAACTGGCATTGCTGAAATCAGCTACACCGAGAGTAAGTGATTTACCGTTTTCGCGGGTAGCATGGCACGGTACGCAGACATTTGATTGATTAACATCCTGATACTGGACAGTAGCTTTGGCAGCAGTTCCGAAACCGCCCATACCAGCTGTGTAGGCGCCAATTGCTCGGATATTGTTCTGATAGAATGTAGCACTACTGTGGCAGGTATCACAAGTTAGTGCAGATTTACCTGTGTTCGTTGCGGCAGTATTTGTCCAAGTGCTGGCAACTGCCTGTTTGAAGCCGCTTGGCGTATGGCATGCGTTGCAATCTGCACTAGCGGAGAAATCACGATCATTCCAAGCCGGTTGGGTCGGCGTACCATGGCCGGAAGCAGGGAGGTCGAGCGCCTGCTGGAAAGCCAGGGAGTGTGCCTGATGACAGGCAGTACAAGCGGTATTATTGTCTTTGTAAGACTGTTTGTGACCAAGAGCAGTAATCAGATTAGGACCAGCGTTATGGCATTCGAAACATCTGTTACCAGTAGCGGTTCCGTCCCAAACACCCGCTGCTGGGTTCGGATTCTCATGATTCATACCGTGGCAACCGGCACAACCGGTGCTGTTTACGCCATAGTTAGGAACCGGGCTTACAGTTCTTGCATAGTGACGGCTTCCTTTATATTCCGCGACAAGGCTGTCACCGGAGACAGAACGGGAATTCTCATGGCAACCGAGGCATGTCACTTCGGCCTGTTTGAAATAAGGAGCCGTCATTGTAATGGTTCCCAGATCCTTCGTAACGCCTGCAACAACGTCTACATTACGCACGAAACCTTCGTACAGAAGGACATCGCCAGCGCCCAATGCTTCTGCGTTGACAGTCAGCTTCGTTCCCGGGGAAACCGCAACAGTCCCACCGCCAGCTGCTGCGGGAAAACTTGCCTTGGTCGTCGTATAGCGGGAAGCCGTAGTAGAATTACCTGGAATCTGATACGGTCCAGTAACTTTGAGGCGAACGGTGAGAACTCCTGTTGGAACTGATGCCACTGTTTTAGCTGTGCTCTTTCCATCAGCGGCCCAAACAAATTTGGCGGTTACCTTAGCGCTTGCAGCACCATCAGTTGCGGCAAGATTACTGCTACTTGCGCCGCACCCTGTCAATGCAAACAAAAACAGGACAAACAACAGATTTTGTAACGTACTTTGTCCAATGTTTCTCATCTTGTTTTCTCCTTTACCTGTTTTAGTTTCCGAACCGAAGTCCGTTTCTACTCCATAAGTTAAAAAACAGTGAACCCACGCACTTACCATTACCTCATATATTTTTTTTGCATCTCCTCCTTTCCCTCAGAAAATACGAACACATGTTCGTTTCACCTTGAAACTGTTGCGTAAACAAAGCCTATGAATCTAAGTTATCCCTCCCACAGTGTTAACTAAGTGATGTTCTGCCGCAACCAAACAGTCATCAAATACATTATGGCGACGTAACCGCCGTAAAATCATTACTCGAGAAGCTTTTAACTGTATCCGTAACAGTAACGGTGATACTTGGAGGTGTAAAAGTATACCCCGGCAAAGATGGCGTAATCGTGTACGTACCGTTCGGAACGCTGTAAAGAGCATAGTTCCCCGTGCTATCGGTAGTAAGTGTATCAGTCGCGGCACCTGAGATGGTTACCGTCACATCGGCAAGACCGGCACCTGAAAGCGTTATTTTTCCGGAAATATCGCCCAACCACGACAACACGGTTATTATTGAACCGTTCGGATAGACAATCCCTGATGTAACACTTCCGCCCGGGTAGGAAGTTCCCGACACTATTGTACCAACCGGGAAAGACACCCCTCCGACAACAGTCCCGGCAGAAAAAGTAACGCCACCGATTATGACTCCACCTGGATAGACAACTCCGCCGACTACTGTCCCAGATGGATAGGTTACACCTCCAATGATGGTTCCTGATGGATAGCCTACTGTTCCAAGTACCGTCCCGTTTGGATAGGTAATTCCCCCGTTCACCGTTCCACTCGGATACGTAATACTACCAATGACTGTCCCGCTCGGATAGGTCACTCCAGTTGTAACAGCACCAACAGGAAATGCCACACCACCAACTATTGTACCTGCCGGATAACTTACTCCACCGATTATGACTCCGTTAGGATACAGGACCCCGCCGATCACCGTACCGGTCGGATAGATAACCCCACCGATTACCGTAGCCGTTGGATAGGTTACACCACCGATTACCATTCCGGATGGATAGGAAATACCACCAATTATGGTTCCTGGGGGATACGTAACAATTCCGGTTACCCCGCCCGTAACAACTGAATCAGCCGTAAAATCTAAACCATTGATATTTGAGCTGGTTACATTAATTGTTCTGGATTGTGGAGAGAATGCATAGCCACTTAAGGACGGGGTGATTGTGTACGTTCCTTGACGAACACCTGTAATGGTATAGTTACCCTGTGCATCGGTGAAAAAGACGCCGGTTCCCGATCCGGATATCGCTACAAATACAGACGGCAATCCGGTGCCGTCACTGACCTTGGTCACCCGACCGGATAATGTATATGTCACAATTGGGCTCGTAGTAATATTCACCGTGCTTCCGGCAGAAATGTTTCCTGCAGCGTCACGCGCTTTGACCTCGAATGCATACGCAGTGGCCGCGCTGACAGTTGTATCAGTAAATGTCAGAGTCGAAGATGTCACCGAAGCAATGAATATGTTATTTCGATACACGTAGTATGCAGTCACTCCAACCGTGTCCGTAGATGCGCCCCATGATAATGTTACAGAACCGGCAGAAGCGGATGCAGCGAGGCTTTGTGGTGCTGAAGGCGGTGTAGAATCTGACTGGGGTGGTGGTTCCGGAATCGGAGTGACTGTTGGCGGCGTGTAGGAACCAGGAACAGATCCCTGATTAATCAACTGATTGGAAACGGTGTTGGTCGCAGTGTTCAATTGAGAAAAGACCGCACCTTCTCCCATAGCAATTATTTTTGTGATCGGATTCATTGTTACAAGATCTGCTATTGTGTACCCACCACTCGATAACAGCGATTCTACTGCCTGCGACATAACGAGCAATTGCTGTTGCAGTTGCGTTGGAGCCACTCCGATTGCCGGTGGAACAATCTGAGTAAAGTTTGTTCCAAAGAAAGGCTCCAGTACTTGAATACTCTTCTGGATGTTAGCAACGCTAAAGATCCCTGCCGCATTCTTTTCGATGTACTGAACCATCATTTCTGTAGCGAGGCTTGGAACAACCGTTTGGTTCGGCAGTATATTAGACAAAACGGCCCTGACGGTGGCCACCCCTCCGTCATTAAGTGCTGCCGTAAACATCACTGCACCGGTGTAAGAAGCAGGAATATTCAGAACAAATTCGCCCTGACCATTACTCTTAGTAGTAGCCGGTGTACTCAGGGGGGTGGTTGATACGCCTCCCGATGTATTAACTGCGTACGCAGTCACAGACGAATTCGCGACACGTTGGCCCGTGCTGCCTGTGACAATACCTTTAACTTCATTCAGCGTAGGAGTACTGGCACCCGACGTTCCACCGCCTCCACACCCGTAAAGGAATAATGACAGAGAGGCGAGTAATATCGCTTTAAAAGTGAACCTCTTCCAGTTGGTACACATACTGAACTCCTCCTTCTGATTCTTATTTCTGATAGTTGCTTTAAAACTGTATGCCAACGCCGCCTGACAACGTTGCCTCAAAATCAAGTCCCATGAGCACATTATCTGTGATCATAAAGGGTACACCTGTATTATAGATGGCTGATCCATCTGATGAGAGTATGTTGTTCTCTCCATCAGGATTGTAGAGATAGACCATCCCGCTCTGTGTGACGGTGATGACGCCAATATCGCTTTTTGAAGGTACAATCGGCCAATTGTATACATACGTCCCTGCTACCGGCAGAATCGTATATTTTCCGCTTTGCAGCCCGGTAAAACTGTACACACCCTGTTCATTCGTCGTTACGGTTTTTAGCAGAGAACCACTGGCAACACTTTCCACACCAGCCGTATCCCTTGTACCGTAATAAACAACACCATTCACCGATGTCGAATATATCGAGAAACTTGACTGAAAAAGTTTTACAGAAACACCCTGTACTGGGTTTCCAGCAGTACTAATTTTTCCCGTAAAGGTGAACCCTCCATCACCTGCTCCGTCGGCGCTGGCCCCGCCACCGCAGCCACTCATCAGTACCAAAGCCATGAATGTCATCAAGACATGTACAACATTCCTACAACGATAAAATGACTGAGGTGAGTTCATAGCTGTTGTGCACCCTTTCACTAAAACGGAAGAACTGATACTTCGTGACTATCTCCAAGATGGATTAAAACCGGAGGGATGACAGCCCACCGCTGTATTAAGACATCTTCCAGAAGAATATGAGCCAATTTTCGTTGGTGATTCACCAATCGTCTGCTGTGGTGCCGTAAATGTATTTGCAGAAATACCGCCATAGTGTTGCTGGTAGTTTGTCAGAGTGCTGATTCTATGGCAATCGGTACAGGTGGCGTTGACAGCAGCACCCAAGTGATACTCGTGTAAATTGGTTCCGGAATAATCACCTGAGTAATAACTGTTGTATGGCTGTATACCGGAAGTGCCCCGCTGTTCATGGCATTTAAGACAGATATTCTTGTCACCAGAAACCACTACCAGCGTGCCGGTCCAAGCCGGAGTTAATGTGCCACCATGGCAACTGACATTTGAACATTTTCCGTCAGCGTATCCAAACGGTACTGAAGCCTTGTAGGCATTATACTTTGACGCCAATACAACTGTAGCCCGAGACACACCGGTTCCAGTCGCTTTGGCGTGACCGGCTGTACCTGTTCCGGCTTTTTCATGACACGTATCACAATCGACTCCTGCCAATGCAGTATGCCTGGCATGAGCAAATTGACGGTTCGGTGCAGTTACCCCATAAGGACCATACGGACCGTTTCCATGACAGGAAATACAGCCGGTCATATTCTCGACCGGGCTGCTGAAATGACATGTAAAACCTTTGACAGCTGAAGGCTCCATACAACCGACTTTTGCAATTCCACCGGTATATTTTTCCCCATGGCATTCCGTACATGATGCGACATCAGCTCTGGCAGAAGTTTTGTGAGTAATTATCCAATCAGATGGATGCCCACCCTCCGGGCTGAACACCGCCTTGTCGTTTTTATCGCCGCAGCCACCCAAGACCAGGGCCAATGTTGATGTGATGAAAAGATGCGATAGTTTTATATGTGACATGACGCACACCTCGCATTGTTCTGGCGGCCGTGGCATTTGACACAGGAGACCGGATTTACTCTGCCGTCGATTTTGTGCTGATTCATATAATCGCCACGGTGCGGTAGATTGCGCTCAGGAGAATCACTGAATTTATCACTCGGCTTGATCTCATCCTTGTTGGTATGACAGTCCGTACAGAATGACTCGTAATGGCACGAGTTGCATGCCTGGCGTGACGAAGCGGCGTAAAAACGATGCTTGCTCATAAAGTCAGGGGCGCGGTGATTCAGGGCACCCCATGAGTCGGTGTGGCATGACGTACAATCGGGGATTCCTTGTTTACTGATATCTTCGGGGTGTGTACGCGGCAGGCTGTTAGTGTTGGCACAGGCATACAGCAGAGTCATCAGCAGGAGAATCGACATGATACCAATTTTATTTTTCACTCTTTGACCCTCCTTCAGCAGCAAACTTTGTGTCAAATGTGTAGATCGCTTTGACAAGAGCCCGAAGTTCGTTGTCAAAATCTGGGTTTTTCGAATATTCGATGTCAGCCCCGATTTTCAGTTTTTGATTTACTTCATATCCGGCTGCTCCGGTAATTGAGTAGCTGTTTTTAATGCCGTTGATATCCTTGTCGTAACTCACCATAAGCCCATCAACGGTCAGATCAGCATGGCCGATTTTTTTGGAGGCAAATGCGCGGAGCTCAAGGTAGCGCAGCTTGTCAGTTTCACCATCCATACGATGGAACCCGGCACCGATCAAAAGTTCTTCAGGGAAAGTATAAGAGGCTTTGCCGCCAAAGTAGGAAGCATCACCGGTCTGGTTATAGCTGTAGAATTTGTAGTCTGCAGCTACGGCAAGGTTTTTAATGCCGGTATACGAAGCTTTGACACCGACGGCAGTCTGCTCTTGCTTACTGGTCAGGAACGGGGTCAGTACCGGATTGTAGACGCTGAGTGCCGCTGTAGTAACAGTGGCCATATAATCTTTAAAATTAATTCGTGAAAAGTCAGTGCCAAAGCGCAGCGTTGAGAACGGAGCGTAGGATACGGCATAACTGTGCTCCATCCAGCCATTGGTAATGGAGTTGTAGGAAGAGCGGCCGGTCAGATCAACCTGCTGCAGCGGCCGGACCCAGAGGTCAAGCCCTTCCTCTTCACGGTAGCGGCTGTTGTTATCGTACTCACTCTTGAGGGCGCTTAAACCAACCGTGTAATATTTTTTATCTGTCTGGGAAACCCGGGTGCCATAAACTGTGGTTCCTCCCTGATAGGTTGGCTCCGTAATAACAGAATTGCCGAAGAATGCTGCCGTCCCGATGCCGTAGGCAAAATCATTACGCAGATACAGACCGTCAACCTGCTCGGCGGCAACACCCTCACTGATAAATTGACGACCTATGGAGACGACAGTGTTGTTTTTTGGCGCTCTGTAGGTGAGGTACGCGTACTGAAGCTCTGCATCGGTGCTGCTGTCACTAGACTTGTCTCTCAAGTCGGCACGCCCCCAGGCACCAAAATAAAATGACACCCCCGAGCCGTCACTGCGGTTGTCGGTCATGTTGAGGCGAAGGTACTCATAGGCGGGGAAAAGATTTTTCTTGTCGATCGTTTTCCGCATGCGGAAGATTGTGTTGGACTCACCTGAGAAAGAATAGTCAGACGCGATGAGCGGCGTCGACCAGAGCAGCGCTGAAGCCATCACTGCTATCCCAGTTCCAAGGGCCAGACAACTTTTTCTCGAATAGTTACGTTTCAAAATATTCCCTCCTTTCCGGAAGATACGTTCTGCTAAACCATGATATGTCTTACAAATTGTTTCCCTGGGAAAACAACATAACGGGGAATATTTAACCTCTTAAAATGTTCATTGATACCTATAAAAGCACTCTGCCTTTTACACTCAAAATTCGCGATGTCAAGCGTCCAAAGCAAATAAATCTTCTTTTATTCAATAATCCATATACATGATATTACAAACATTTTTCTGCTACTTCGTGATTTAACGTAGTCCTTGATCTACACGGTACACACCCCAAACAGACGCAACACTTACGGGTACCGACCCGCAACATAGCTGAATCACAAGTCTCTTTTACTTTTATGAAAATTCACGTCTCTGCAAATACCTGCAAGACACCGGTAAATGGCGGACAACCATCGGTGCACTGGCCAATACACGCATAAATCAAGCCCAGATTTTAATGTTTGAATCGGAGTCATCCACCGGGCCCGATTTTCTGCTCCATCATTGACAAAAGCACCACTGAATTACTATAGTGCAAACATACATTTAACCCCTAAAGAGGAGTTTACACGTTATGCCGATGTACGAATATCGTTGCACCAGTTGTAGTCACCAATTCGAATTACGCCAGAAATTTTCCGATCCACCTGCCAGCCAGTGTCCGCAATGCGGGGCTCCCGTCGAAAAGATGATCTCTTCCACCGCGTTTTCCCTGAAAGGAGACGGATGGTTCAATACCGGCTATTGCCCGAAAACTGAAGCTCCAAAACCTGCAGCATGTAGCGGCTGCGCCTGTTCAGGGGAATAAAAATCTAACGGATATAATCTACCACGGAGGCACGGAGACACGGAGACACGGAGTAAGCCTTGAGAGATTCAGATCTAACAGAAATAATCATCGGAGCAGCAATTGATGTGCATAAAGCCTTGGGACCAGGCCTTCCAGAGTCAGCTTACGAGGAATGCTTTTGTCATGAGTTGACTTTGCGGGGGTATTTTTTGTGATCGCCAAAGGCCTTTATCTTTATCGTACAAGGGTTTGAAGTTAGATTGTGGTTATCGCATGGATGTCGTAGTTGAAAATCGAGTTGTAGTGCTGAAATCAATTGATAGAATTTTACCGATACATGAAGCACAATTACTAACATATCTGAAACTTTCCGGATAGAGAACGGGATTGATGTTTAATTTCAATGTGCAGGTTTTAGAAGATGAGTTGAGACGCATGGGTCTTTGAACAGTTATTACTGAATCATTACGATGGCACTGAGAAAGTCAAACCTGATTTATTTATAGTTCAACCAAATGCGAAAAGTATTCCTCTGTATGATTTTCTCCGTGCCTCAGTGGTACAATTTTCTCTTTGATGCTTAAATTTCCTTGTAACTCTGGAGCCCCATATGAAAGTCAAAAAAGCTGTTTTCCCGGTTGCCGGTCTTGGCACCCGCTTCCTCCCTGCTACTAAGTCGTCCCCCAAGGAAATGCTGCCACTGATTGACAAGCCGTTGGTGCAGTACGTCGTTGAGGAGGCCGTTGCTTCCGGTATTGAGCAGATTCTTTTTGTTACCGGCCGCGGCAAACATAATATTGAAGATCACTTCGATATTTCAGTCGAACTGGAAGCACATCTGTACGACAAAGGGAAGGATCGGGAACTCTCACGTGTTCGTGAGATAGCAGAGATGGTAGATATTTTTTATGTGCGGCAGCGGCAGGCCCTCGGACTTGGTCATGCCATCCTCTGTGCCAGGGATTTTGTCGGCAATGAACCTTTTGCCGTCCTCCTCGGAGATGACATAGTGGACAGCGAACGCCCCTGCCTTGGCCAACTTCTCAGCGTTTTTGAACAACAGGGCGGCTCTGTGCTGGCGCTGGAAAAAGTACCGATGGAAAACATCTCTTCATACGGATGCGTCGCAGCAGACCGGATCAATGACCGGACTTTCCGCGTAACCGACATGGTGGAAAAACCTGCCCGGAATGAAGCACCGTCAGACATGGCAATCATTGGTCGCTATGTTCTCACCCCCCGCATTTTCGAGCTCCTTCAAAACCAGGAACCGGGCAAAGGGGGAGCGATTCAATTGACTGATGCCATTCTTAAATTATCCAAAGAGGAACATGTGTACGGCTGTTTGTTTGAGGGAATGCGTCACGACTGCGGTGACAAGCTTGGTTTTCTTAAAGCCACCGTTGATATGGCGCTCAAGCGGAAGGAATTCAGTACTGAGTTTGAAGCGTATCTGCGCCAGCGGTTATCATAAGGTAGGACGAACAAGGCATGATGAATAACGAAAGGCGACCCACACACGGGCCGCCTTTCGTATTCATCATGTGCAGTTATTTTTCCTCTGCTATCGTTTTGGATGTGTCCCGCTTCGGTTCCCATCCCTGCCAGACAAATTCCGGTTCCATCATCGGGTCATAGTACCCCGGCTGCGGAACCATGCAGAAAATGGTTTCTACAACCCCGATCACGCCCCGATAAAAGAACATGCCGACACCTTTTATCGGTCCGATGACATAGCCGACGGCTCCCATATCCCGTCCTGTCAGGATAGTCTGCTTCGGGATCTCGACAACGCTGGTAACCGCGTTTGTAACGCCCCGTGTCAACTTGATAGCCATTTTTTCTGCAATCATTTCCGGTTGCTGGTCAGCAGAGGCAAAAGCCGGTACCAGCACAGCACACGCAAAAAACAACGCTGACAACAACAGAATCTTTTTCATAGAATCTCCTTTTAGGCAGAGCATAAAACAATGGTTTTTCTACTTGTTTTCAGACTCTTATCACAAAGAAAACCGTCGCGCAAGTTCACAGGTCAAAAAGAGTCGGTTCCTGAGGAAGAAAAGATTCAAAGCGCTTCTTCACGTGGCGCAGCTTTTCAATATAGTACAGAACATTGATATCCGGATGCAACGGATCAAATGCCGACAACGGCCGGCAGTGTTCGTATGCCGTTGCATCCTTGCCGGAGCCGCTGACATAATAACTGAGACGGTCACCGGCCCGGTAGTGCCTCCCGGATGCAAGGGCAATCTCAAAAACGGCAGAGCGGTTGCGTTTTCCTGTTCGCAATTTATCCCGGTACGCGTCCGGTGAATCGTTAAGAGTCTCGCTCCGGGCAATCCAGGCGGCATCCAGGCTACGCGAGCGCAGTCGGGATAGATAGTCGCCATAAAGCAGTTCCACAGCCGCAGCTTTTCCTGAGAGCAATAGTTCGATTATATCGTGCATGAACTCACGCAGATAGGGCTCGACCCCACGGGAACGAAGCCCGCTCCCCTTGATTATGATTCTGCCGTCGTACTCCAGCAGCGCATAGTTTTTGGTTTTATAGGCAAACATCGAGCGGTACCGTCCATCAAGATCAACCTCGATTCCTTCCGGCAGACGGCGAGAAATTCGTTCCACAATTTCCCGCTCCGCCCGTTCAGTCATGCACGCGGCAGGCGGCTGAAAGTAGATACCATCCGTATCCACCTCCACCGGTCTGGCTCCTTCAGCCACAAGCAGGTCGATCATATTCCTGATTGTAACCCGCCCCAATCGAGTTACTTCAGCTGCAGTTGCCGGATCGGAAAAATTGTGCTGAGCCGCCCCCAGATAACCGTAGAAAGAATTGATCAGCACCTTGAACACCTGCTGAAGAGCATCATAGTAGTGACGCTCCGCATCCTCAGCCGCATCCCGGGCTGACTGTTTGGCGGTCAGTCGAAATCGTCGCAGATCACTCAGCATCGGAAGGAACAGTCCCAGGCTGTCTTTGGCGGGAGCCAGACGATACGTCAGCATCAGTGAGGGGTAGAGCGATGCCACGTCACAATGAACAATCGGGCCGACAATGCCTGAGATGGACGACTCCGTGTAGCCCCCTTCGAAAGGGGAGACGGTTAACGTACGAGCAGGGATAGCGTGACCCCTGTACAAATACTCACGGAGAAAAAGAGAGTTTATACGGGTGGCATTACCGCGGATGACGCAATTCTGGAAAGAATACGGGAATATACGGCTCTGCAGAAACCAGGGATACCCGAGCAGATGATACAGTGAGAGCGTCTCGCGGCTGTCATCAAGGTTATAGCGATAGAGCTGTTCCGGGTCGTTCTGGAATGTTGCCGATATATCGGCACCTTCCAGATACGTTCTCTTCTCCGCAGCAATTCCAAAATGGCGGGCAACATACTTGAGTCCATGGCTTTCCAGATTGCGGCCGGCGATGTCATAGAGCTGCACGAGAAAGTACGTATCAATTATGTGACGTCCGTAAATATCCCAGCGGGGATATTCAACCGTTTTTTCCGCCAGACTCCAGCGGGCATGGGGGGTAATATGCGGCGTTGATCCGTTACGCCCCCAATTCAGGCGAATACCATGCATCAGTGCGCGGCGACCGATGTAGTCAAGATCAAAACGGAAAATATTGTGCCCGGTAATTACATCAGGATCGCAGCGGTGGATCACGTCGTTCAGCGCCCGCAGCAATTCCGGCTCAGACAACTCGTCACCGCGCAGCACGATTTCCTCACCGAAGGAATCCTTAAGCGCAATAGAAACAATCCGGTCTTCCGGACGTTCCGGGTTTGAAAAGCCGTACCCTTCGGCACACGCCGTTTCAATATCGAGTGCCAGGCAGCGTACAGTGGAAAATTCGAGGCCTTTGAAAAGGGTGGTACCGCTGGACAGCATGTACTGATGTGATAGGTCCGGCAGAAAAAGATAGGGTGCATCCGGGGAGGAATAACTTTTACTGCTTTTTGCCGCCAGAAAATCCCGGGCTGTCAGGCACTCGCCCCACGAATCAAATTGCAGCTGACAGCGAAAAAAATCGTCACCACTCAATTGCCGTACAGCACACGGCACGTTGCATCCCGTTATCAGCCCGGGGTCATTGACCAGTATGAATGGCTGAAACGGCTCATCATGAAAATGGACGCGTCCCCCACTTCTATAAAAGAGCCTGATAAAATGTCCAACCGATTCCACGGCAATGATGCCGGCTCGCTGATCGCGTCCGAAAAGCAACGGGTTTTGTTCAATCGCGCTGGTTGGCATGTAGCTATCCAAAAAATCGTATTCTCAAATAACACAGAGCAACTGAGAAACGGAGAAATCTAAACGGATGACGCATCAAATGTTTCTCTGTTTACCTGTTGCTCCGAGTTTCAATTGTTTTTCAGACTAAAAAAAGGGCGGCATTTTACGCCGCCCCATGTTTTATCTATTGTTTACAATCCCGCCTTTTCCTTCAGCAGGGCGGCCTTGTCGGTCCGCTCCCAGGTAAATTCCGGCAGTTCACGGCCGAAATGTCCGTACGCCGCAGTCTTGCGATAAATCGGGCGAAGCAGATCCAGCTGTTCGATGATTGCAGCCGGGCGCATGTCGAATGTTTCACGAACCAGAGCGGATAGACGATCTTCAGGCAGCTTGCCGGTGCCAAAGGTATGAACCATGATTGAAACCGGCTGGGCAACGCCGATAGCATAGGCCACCTGAACTTCGCAGCGATCACAGAGGCCGGCGGCAACCAGATTCTTTGCGACATACCGACCCATGTAGGCTGCCGAACGGTCAACTTTTGAAGGATCCTTGCCGGAGAAAGCACCGCCGCCGTGACGCCCCATGCCGCCGTATGTATCTACAATGATCTTGCGACCGGTCAGACCGCAGTCACCCATCGGTCCGCCGACAACGAAGCGGCCTGTCGGGTTGATGAAATAACGGGTTTCGGCATCCAGCAGGTGGGCAGGAATTACTTTTTTGACAACCTCTGCGATAACCTCTTCTTCAATTCGTTTATGGGTTACATCTGGCGTGTGCTGGGTCGAGATAACAACCGTATCAATGCGGGTCGGTTTGCCATCCACATACTCAACCGATACCTGGGACTTCGAATCGGGGCGAAGAAAGTCGAGCTTGCCGGATTTGCGAACTTCAGCCAGTTTGGCGACAAGCTGATGAGCCAACTGAATCGGCATCGGCATCAGTTCGGGGGTTTCGTTGCAGGCATAGCCGAACATCAGGCCCTGGTCACCGGCACCCTGCTCCTTGTGCAACCCCTCTCCTTCCGAAACCCCCTGAGAAATATCAGGTGACTGTTTGTCGATGGAAACCAGCACTGCACAGGTCTCATAATCAAAGCCCATGGCGGAATCGGTGTAACCGATTTCCTTGATAGTTTCACGAACAATTGACGGCATATCAGCATAGGCGGTTGTCGTAATCTCACCGGCAATGACGGCCATACCGGTAGTCACAAGGGTTTCGCAGGCGACGCGTGCTTTCGGATCCTGAGCGAGTATTGCATCAAGAATGGCATCGGAAATCTGGTCGGCAACCTTGTCTGGATGCCCTTCGGATACGGATTCAGAGGTAAAGATGAATTTTTCTGCCATGACGGTGAACTCCTTGTATTGGTATGTATTTCCGATCGTGATGTTAATTTTGAGATCGGTAAAAATATCTTCAGGGTACAGATTTGTCAAGCGGAGACGGGCGCTCCGTATATTCCGTTTGACTTCACGGCTTTTAATTAGGCAGTATGTCACATAAATTGCTTCACGTGAGGCATCGCCATGAACAAAACGTTTATATGTTTTCTCGTTGTTTTCTGCTGCACAGTTCTTCCACTGTCGGCATGTGCATTCGGAACTCGTCCATCCGACGTCTGGAACTTTTACCATTTTGACGGCACTGCCTTTTCACCCGGCCCTCCCAGTGATGGAGGTGCCTTCATAGCGGTACGGCATTCACTCCGGCCTGTGGTTCTGACTGCTCTGACATCGTCTCCCGAGCAAACCGCGCTTCCCGCCGGTTCAGGAGCCATTGCAGGAATCTGCTACCAGCACAGCTCCGGGGGCAAACTTGGCGGAGGCAGCACTGTTGCCCCCTACCCCCATGTGCCGGTACTGGTATCATCAGGCGGTACACAGCGTGTTACCGTACAGACTGATGATCATGGCTACTTTGTTGTGGTTCTGCCTGAAGGAACTTATTCAGTAGCCTACGGTCCCTCAAAAACCGCGGTCACGGTCGAACGCGGCACGACAACACTTATTCCACTCCGTGGCGGAAAAAGGATGGTAGATTGATGAACCGATTTCACGTACGACTTATATTTACCACAGGTGCACTACTTCATTTCTCTGTCTCTGCCTTTGCCGGAACACTGGATGATTATTATCTGCAGCAGTTCGGTGAAGCAAAGAACATTCAGCTTCAAAAAGCGGTGCTGTCAGCAACAATGGATGTACAGGAACCCGCAATTTGCGGCATGCCGCTTAAACATGGTCTGCGCCGCGACTGGAACCTGCTGGAACAGACAACTCAGAAAGTGCTGGCAAAACAATTGGCACTGCCAGCGTTGGCATCTGAAGCGGTCTACACTTCCAACGGGGGACATTTCAAGGTTCATTACGCCACAACAGGGTCGGATGCCCCACCTCTATTGGACGCAAATGCCAACGGAATCCCGGATTGGGTGGAAACAGTGGGCACCACGTTTGAGTACGTTTATGCAAGCTACGCATCTTTGGGGTATCGCCCCGCACCAACCACATCCGGAGTTCCATACGACATCTATCTTCTCGACCTTGCTCCACAAGGATACTACGGAACAACCACCGGTAATGTTCCTGCCTCATCGGCAAGCTACCCCAACGCCTATACCAGCTGGATGGAACTGGACAACAACTTCACCGATTCCATCTACAGACCCGGCACCTATACGCCCATTCAGAGTCTGCAGATAACCGCAGCCCACGAATATCACCACGCGGTGCAGTATGGCTACACATACTACTTTGACGTCTGGTACGCTGAAGCTACCTCCACCTGGATGGAAGATGAACTATATGACCCTGTCAACCAGCTGTATAGCTATATCCCCGGCTGGTTCAGTCAAAGCGGATTATCACTTGATATAGCAGCTAGTACTTCGACAGGAGGCGGCTACGGTCGCTGGATATTTAATCGCTACCTGGCGGAAAAACATGGAGCGTCCGTGGTTCGTAGTGCCTGGGAAAACGTTGCCAGAATTACAAGTCCAAATGGTAACGACATTTCCATGGCTCCGGTACTGGACAGCCTGCTCTCTTCTTCCTACGGCAGTTCACTTGGCAATGATTTCTTTGGGTTTACCAAACGTGTCTACACTCGGGACTGGACAACCCATACATCTGACGTTGGCTCGATACATCCATACTCGCCTGTCGCCACGTACACGGTACAACCGATCAACGGCAACAGTAGTCCAACACCTTCAGTGACGCTTCCGCACTACTCGTTTGCGTTTTACAAACTCACCACACCAAGCGCAATGTCATTCAAGATCTATATCGCCAAAAGTGGCGGCATCCAGACAGCTCTTTTCCGAAAGAGCTCCGGTGAGATTGCAGCCGATTTCACCGGTGGTCCATATACCGTCACCAATCTCAACAGTTCTGATGAAGTGGCACTGCTCATTGCCAACACTACCAGTGGTGATGGTGAAAATGCAAACTTCAGCACTGACGGTTCCCTTGCATCTGTGGCAACACCAACATCGCCTTCATCATCTTCCACCAGCCACGGCTGCTTCATCGCCACCGCCGCCTACGGCAGTTATCTGCACCCACAGGTGCGACTGCTGCGGAATTTCCGCGATGAGCATCTGTTGACGAACGCTCCCGGTCGGGCATTTGTGGCGTCTTACTACCGCTTCAGCCCACCGCTGGCTGATTTCATTGCCCGTCACCCGCTCCTGCGTGGAATGACGAGACTGGCTCTGACCCCGCTTTTCACCATCATCGTATATCCGCTCGCTTCAACTGCTGCGGCACTGTTCGCAGGTGGCATACTCTGTTTCTCCCTGCGACACCGTTATCAGCAGCGGGTCACTGCCGGTGAACGGTGCTAAAGCAGCACCACCAACACGACACCACCGGCCAGCACGACAAGATTACAGATGGCTGAAACTCCGTGGAGACGCGAAAACTGCTGGCGAAGCGGATGATCTTTGGGGGTCGTTTCAAAGGAAACGATCCCTGCTTTCAGTTCTGCCGCCTTGGGTGCGACATAAAACGCCTGAAACGATGTTGTTGCCAGCATGACAATCAGCAGAACCGCTGCCAGTTCCAGCTTTCCACCCCGCAGCAGCAGACGGCAGATCAGCGCCACCGCGCCGCAGGCCAGTCCCCAGCGAAAATAGGCAGGGAACAACGTCCCGACAATCCGTCCGGCAACATCACGCCCCTCCGTTTTGAACAGCAGTGGCGTCAGTACAAACGTAAAAAGTGCATTTCCCCCCACCCAAAACGCAATTGCCAGGTTATAGAATATCTCCACGTATTTCATGTTTGCCTCCTTGGCTGACTCCTCTGCGGCTAAAGGATTTTATTGCCACTCACACTTATTCCCTTTATGCTGTTCCCGTTTCAACATCCCACTTCATAAAGAGAGATTTCCATGAACATCATTGCAAAAAAACTTCTGATTGCACTTTTAATTGCTCTTCCGACTCTGGCTGCCGCCGCAGACGTCGCACCGGTCTCCGAATCAAAATCTCTGTCGCTGACTCCGCCACCGGTCCCTGCCCTGACAACTGCCGTCGCTGCTGATAAAAAGCCGGAATCAACATCAGCCGCACAATCCATCCGCATGGGGTATGTTGACATCAACCGTGTCGGCAGTGAATCTGAGCGCGGTAAAGCCCTGAAGGTACAGCTGACAGCCCAGAAGGACAAGCTCCAGAGCAAGCTCGATGTAAAAAAGAAACAGCTCGAGAAGCTAAAAGCATCCATTGAGGCCAAAATTGCACAGATGACGCCACAGCAGCGCGACGCCAAAGCGAAAGAATTCCAGAAAAAAATGGAAGAGTTGCAAAAACTTGCCCGATCATCAGAAGAGGATCTCTTAAAACTGCAGGACAAGGAGACCAAAGGCCTCTATGACGAAATCGAAAAGGCGGCCATCGCCCACGGGACCGCCAATAAACTTGCCGTCGTCGTTGTCAAACGTGAACTACTCTACGTCGCCCCCGCTGTTGACGCGCAGGATATCACCGACGCCCTTATCAAGGCTGTGAACGAAGCCGGCCAGAAAAAATAGCTGCCGGCATTCCAGCACGCCGTCAGGGGAGCGGCTGCCAGCGTGTACGCAGGCGGGCCAGTTCACGACGACTGACGGCGTGTTCGATGCGGTGCAGCAGACAGTGCGGATCGTTCGGATCAACCCCGCACAGCGACACTATCGAATCTCCGTAAAAGACTTCAGTCCGGAACCCGATTTCTATTTCGACCGGCAGACACCCCTCAACCAGTTCACCTGGTGCGGCCTCCAACCCCCATGTTCCATACACCGTATTATTTACATGCTTGTTCTCGTCCAGATCATCCCGCGGCACCGGCATGCTGAAACTGGTTTCCGGCGTTTCCAGCGACGGCAGCGACGCGAACGGATCGTCCAACGCACGCGCAGGACAAAGAGGGTAATCCGGCAGGCGGTCGCTAATCCTGACCGGCCGCCTGCTTTTCAGATCAAGCACCGCCCATGATGTACTGGCCGCACCAATCCGCACACCGGCACTGTCCAGTAATTCAAAATCCCGCACCGCAAAGAGACCGGCACGGCTAACCGGCCACGTGCGGATCGTCAAAAGTTCTCCGCCTCGCGGATAGCTCTGCACGGCAAGATGTAAACGCGAGACCACCCAGGTCAGTCCCAGTTTATGCAGATCCCTGACGGACAATCCCAGTATGAGGGCATGTTCCGAAGCAACCACCTGCAGATAGGAAAGCAGGGTGACGGGGCGAAGCAGACCGCGTGTGGTGAGCTCGTGGTGACGGATATCGAAACTTCGCTCCAGCACGGCATTCATGACTCTTCTCCACGCCGCTTGGAGCGCCGCCTCAGATACAACTGACCGATAAGATCACAGACCACAAGAGCGGTGACAATAACCAGCAGGGAGTTGTTGTCGTTAAAATAGCCAAGACAGTTGAAAAACATGTACAGCACCACCAGTGCAGTCAGCAAACGGCGCACCGTTCGAATGCCGATTTCACGCATTTCCGCATCAGCCCCATCGGACAGGCGCAGCAACCGCGGGGCGAGGTGGTAGCCCAATGAAACGTCCAGCAGTATCAGGAAAATATTCAGGATAAAGAGGAGCAGTGTCAGGTTTTCAGGGGAGAAATTATTCATATTCGATAGAGACCACTCAACTTACGTACCGATTTCTGATGTATGAGCCGTTTCCGGACATGTCGCACGTTCCCAGCAGGTTAACCGCTGCAGTGCTTCTGCTGCAGTGTCGCCGCACATCTCTTCGCTCGGCTGCAGACTGCTGCAGACAGGCGGGCGATCTGCCGTTCCGAAAAGGCGGCAGCGATCATCATCCGTCAAATGGGCACAACGTACCCCCGCTGCTTTGCCGCCCGGCATTCCGGGCAGAGGTGAAGAAATTGAGGGGGCGATGCAGCAGGCAGCGCACCCGACACGACACTCCATACTGTTTCCGTTATCTATGCATACGTATTTACTCACAGCCGGCTCAGAGCCCCGGAGAACATAACGCAGGTCACAAATGCATCTCTGTTACGACGTGCTCTCCGGTAATGTACATGGTTACTTTACTCTGTGTCGTCTGTGGCAAGCATCCGTTTAAATTTAGTACCGGTACTGCTCGGCTTTGTATGGGCCCTCTTTCGGCACACCGATATAGGCGGCCTGCTCGTCCGTCAACACACTCAGCTGAGCATTCAGTTTCTTCAGCTGCAAGCGGGCGACCTTCTCATCCAGGTGTTTAGGAAGGACATAAACGCCAACCGGATACTTGCCCGGATTGCAGAACAGCTCGATCTGGGCGATAGTCTGGTTCGCAAAGGAAGATGACATAACATAGCTCGGGTGGCCGGTTCCGCAACCCAGATTTACCAGACGTCCCTTGGCCAGCAGGATGATGCGTCTGCCATCCGGAAAGATGATATGATCTACCTGCGGCTTGATCTCCTCCCATTGATATTTCTCGAGTGCCGCAACTTCGATTTCGTTATCGAAATGGCCGATGTTGCAGACAATGGCCTGGTCCTTCATTTTGATCATGTGATCATGGGTTATGACGTGGTAGTTTCCGGTACAGGTAACAAAAATATCAGCCTTGTCGGCGGCATACTCCATAGTCACAACGCGGTACCCCTCCATGGCGGCCTGCAGGGCACAGATCGGATCAATCTCGGTTACCCAGACCTGGGCTGAAAGAGCGCGCATGGCCTGAGCAGAGCCCTTGCCCACATCACCGTAACCGCAGATCAGGGCAACCTTGCCGGCAATCATGACATCAGTCGCGCGCTTTATGCCGTCCACCAGCGATTCACGGCAGCCGTAAAGGTTATCAAATTTTGACTTGGTAACCGAATCGTTGACATTGATAGCCGGAAATTTCAGGTCACCGCGCTCATGCATCTGATACAGCCTATGCACACCGGTAGTGGTCTCCTCGGTGACACCTTTGATGTGAACGAGGCGGGTTGAATACCAGAGCGGATCGACGGCCAGCTTGGCTTTGATTGCGGCAAAGAGAATCGTTTCCTCCTCGGAACCGGGATTGGCAAGAACGGAAAGGTCCTTTTCTGCCCGTGCTCCCAGATGCAGCAGCAGCGTTGCGTCGCCGCCGTCATCAAGAATCATGTTGGAGAACCCCCCATCGCTCCACTCAAAAATGCGATGCGTATAGTCCCAATATTGTTCCAGAGTCTCGCCCTTCACCGCAAAGACCGGAACACCTCCGGCGGCTATTGCGGCAGCGGCGTGATCCTGAGTTGAAAATATGTTGCATGACGCCCAGCGCACTTCGGCACCCAGGGCTGTCAAAGTTTCAATCAGTACGGCGGTCTGAATGGTCATGTGCAGCGAACCGGTGATGCGGGCGCCCTTCAACGACTTGCCGGGGGCAAATTCTTCGCGAATGGCCATCAATCCCGGCATCTCGGTCTCGGCTATTTTTATTTCCTTGCGGCCCCAATCGGCCAGGGACAGGTCTGCGACGATAAAATCTTGTGACATGAATTTCTCCTTTTTCTGTATGTTAATTTCTATTTAACCACCATTCGTTTTGCACCGCGAACAAGCAGGACACTTTCTTCACCCGCCCCGCCATGAATCCGCGTCAACTCCACAACGTCAAAGCAGGCAGCCGTCAACCACGTATGCAACTCCGTTTCGTCAAAACCCAGCCACTGATCTGCCAGCTGTTCGCGCGCCCATTCCCGCTCATGCTTCGCAAGATCGGCCAGAAGCAGCGTCCCACCCGACCGCAGCACACGGCACACCTCCCGCAGAACGTCCACCGGATCGGCAGCATGGTGCAGCACCATATTTGCGATGACACACTCGACAGACATATCCGGAAGCGGAAGGTGACTCATTTCACCCAACCGGAGATCAACTTCGTTGACTCCGTTGGCTGACAGTCGATGGCGGGCTTCTTCCAGCATGGCCGGTGAGTGATCGATGCCAATTACTGATGATGCCCGTGCCGCCAACTCTGCCAGCAGTCCACCTGTTCCAACGCCAATCTCGACGACAACTGCATTGACTGGTACCTGCCGCAGCAACTGGTCCCGGTATCCAGGCACCGGAAGCAGCGCCCGCGCCAGGTCATCCCATTGACGGGCATGATTATCAAAAAACTCCAAACTGCGCCTGCGCCGTTCGTCCAGCACCTGCGCCACAGCAGTTATATCCGCATCCCGCCCCGGCAACGACTCCAGCTCTCGTTCAAAGGCCGGACGGATGGCACAAAAAAACGCATTGGCATCGCCCACCCGATAATAACCCCAGGTCCCCTGGCGTTTTACGTCGAGGACTCCGGCCTCCATAAGGATTTTAAGGTGGCGGGAAACGCGCGACTGCCCCATACCCATGATGCGGGTCAGTTCCTGAACGGTAAACTCACCGCGCTGAAGGATGGCGACAAGACGCAGACGCGAGGGGTCAGCAAGTGATTTAAACAGCTCCAGCATGATATATCAATATCCATGATTATTTTAAATCAACTTTTCTTGATATATCATATGATAGAAATAGATGGCAAGAATATATTCTGCCGCCGTGATCACACTGAATATTTTTCCCGTAAGGTAACTTTACTGACTTTACCAACAGTGGTCTTGTCGATGGCATCTACAAAGCGCACTTTTAAAAGCACCACCTGCTTGTTGACCAGTCCCCTGTCTGCGTATTCCTTGACAAGATGGCTGATGTCTTTTTCTGTCACCCGGCTGTCAGGACGCGGGACAACCAGCGCCAATGGACGCTCACCCCATTTCTCATCAGCCGTACCAATTACAGCCACTTCTGATACTCCGGGGTGATGCGCGATAATATCCTCCAGCTCCAGCGATGAAACCCACTCTCCGGCAACTTTGATAATATCCTTGCTCCGATCCGTAATGCGGACATATCCGCGCTCGTCACGTACCGCCACATCACCGGTATGCAGCCATCCACCTTCCCACAACCGCTCCGAGGCCTTGTTATCCTTAAGATATCCCTGTGTCAGCCAGGGTGCCCGCACGACAATTTCACCCGGAGTAACGTTATCCCGGGGCTGTTCGTTCAGTGCGACATCGACGACTTTCAGATCGACCAGCGGCAGAGAACTCCCGGTTCGGCACCGGATTGCTGCCTGTTCTTCGGGTGGCAGTGCCAGCATTTCCGGGGTCAGGTGTGACAGGGTAAGGAGCGGGCAGGTTTCAGACATGCCGTATCCGGTAAAAACGTCAATCCCGCGTTTCATTGCGTCGAGACAGAGAGCGCGCGACATGGCGGCACCGCCGATTATGAGTTTCCATTTGGAAAGATCTATGCGCTGGGCATGGGGATGCTTGAGGAGCATATGCAGAATAGTCGGCACACAGTGGGAAAACGTCACTCCCTCTTTTTCAATCAACTCCAGCAACAGGTCAGGAACATAGCGCCCAGGATAGACCTGCTTGACTCCCAGCATGGTTGCCGCATAGGGCAAGCCCCAGGCATGGACATGAAACATGGGAGTAATAGGCATATAGACATCCTGACGATGAAAACAGCCATGCCCCCTGATTGATCCCAGCACACCCAGCGCACCCATTGTGTGGAGGACCAACTGGCGGTGGCTGAAATAGACACCCTTGGGCATACCGGTTGTGCCGGTGGAATAAAATGTTGTGGCACGGGTGTTTTCATCGAAATCGGCAAAATCAAACTCCGGGAGAGACGACTGGAGCATGGCTTCATATTCGCCCGCAAACGGGATGGTCGTAGCAGGCGGCGTTGCTTCATCATTCAGCAGGACATAGCGCTTGACCGTATCAATACGGCCGCGGATCTGCTCAAGAATCGGCACAAATTCGGCGTTTACCAGCAGGATGTCATCTTCGGCGTGGTCGATTGTATAGAGGATCTGCTCCGGAGAGAGACGCACATTGATGGTGTGCAGCACCGCGCCGATCATCGGCACGGCAAAAAAACATTCCAGATAGCGGTGTGAATCGTAGTCCATGACCGCTACCGTATCTCCCCGCTTGATGCCAAGTGACGTCAGAGCATTGGCCAGGCGTTTGACGCGTTCATGCAGCCCGCGGTAGGTATAGCGAAGGGTGTTCCGGTACACGATCTCCTGCTCCGGGGCATCCACCACCGGGCACAGGAGCAGATTTTTGATCAGTAACTGGAAATCATAGGCAGATGGGGTACGGGCAATAGTGTGATCGGGCATAGGTATTATGTCTCCTCGTTGAGATGTTTATTGTTTCAAACCTGCACTTATTTACTTTTACAATCCAAATACAATATCCAAAGCATCCTGAACCGTTGAAACACCTTCAAGACGAATACCCCGTTTTTTAAGCCGTTTCAGACTGCCGGCCGGGATAACACAGCGTTTAAAGCCGAGCTTTTCGGCTTCTGCAATTCGCAGCTCGGGTTGAGTGACCGCACGAACCTCTCCTGCCAGGCCGACTTCACCAAAAACGACCGTATCCGGTGGAATCGCTTTATCAAGATGGCTGGAAGCGACCGCCACAATCATGGCCAGATCGGCGGCCGGTTCGTTGAGTCGCGCCCCGCCGGCCGCGTTCAAAAAAATATCCTGCCCGGCCATGTGTAAACCGACTTTCTTCTCCAGAACAGCGACCAGCAAAGCCAGACGATTATGGTCAACCCCGATGGTTGTTCTCCGGGGGACACCGTAGGAGGATGATGTCACCAGTGCCTGTAGTTCGACCAGCAGTGGCCGGCTTCCTTCCAGCGACGTGGTGACAACAGAACCGGACACCCCGAGCGGACGTTCGGAAAGAAACAGTTCCGAAGGGTTTGCGACACCGCACAAACCCTCCTGTTTCATTTCGAAAACACCGATTTCATTCGTACTGCCGAAACGGTTTTTGACCGCTCTCAGGATTCGGAACGGATGACTGCCGTCGCCTTCAAAATAAAGGACGGTGTCCACCATATGCTCTAAAACGCGCGGACCGGCTATTGATCCATCTTTGGTTACATGGCCGACGATAAAAATCGGGATGTCGCTTCCTTTTGCCAACAGCATCAGCTTGCCGGCAGATTCCCGTACCTGACTGACGCTTCCGGGAGCAGACTCAAGCGTTGAAGTCCAGACGGTCTGAATCGAGTCAACGACCATTGCGGCAGGCCTGAGCGTCGCGGCCTGGCTCAGAATTGCCTCAAGGGAATTTTCTGCGAGTATAAGAAGATTTTTACTGGATGCCCCAAGGCGCTCTCCACGCAAACGCGTCTGGGAAGCAGACTCTTCACCGGAGACATAGAGAACCTTTCCGGCCTCTTCAGCCAGTGTATGCATGGCCTGCAGTAAGAGCGTAGATTTTCCGATTCCCGGATCCCCGCCAATCAACACCAGCGAGCCAGGGACAATCCCTCCTCCCAACACCCGGTCAAGCTCTCCGATGCCGGTTGGCCGGCGGGTCTCAGACTGGGGCGGAACATCACATATTGGAATGGGGAGGGTTCCTCCCGCTGGTCGCACCCCAAGCGAAGCCTTGACAACAGCCTCTTCCACAATACTGTTCCACGCCCCGCAGTCCGGGCATTTGCCGAGCCATTTGGGTGATTGGCTGCCGCATTTTTGGCAGGTAAAAACGGTTTTCTGCTTCATACACCCCTCTCTCTGTGGTAAAAACTGCGTCTGGCTCACTGAAAGCACGTATTTTCAAAAGACATTTTTCGTGCACTATGGCATAATTTTGCCCCCTAATACAAGGAGTGCCAATGGATTTCTATCGACCGGCATCAACTCAGGCTACGCTTGAGGCGCTCAGCAGCATGAATCGCGCCGTACGGGCATGGAAATTTTACCCGAAGGGACATCCGACCCGGCGCAATAGCCTGGACCAGGCGTATTCTGCTCTACTTCAGCTATTGGACGGCAATTCGCTGTTACTTTCTTCCGGACGCACCGGATTCAGTTTCCCGAATGGCGACGTTATTAAAGACAGTACCGGCCAATCGGCAGCCCTCGCACACGAGCTTTTCGTGCGGCGAGTACTAAAAATCACCTTCTGTCACGACCTGCTCCGGGAAGATCTTCTGGAGTTTATTAAAGCGGTATGCCTGTCTCCGGAGGTAATCCACGAATCCGGCGGTTTTGACTCCGTCATGGCGGCACGCGGTATTCGCACCATCTGGGTAAACGAGTTTGACCTGGCAGCTATTCGCGGCAAGATTGAAAAGATTGAACAGTCCGGCATTTTCCCCCAGGGAGTTGATGAGGATGAAATCGGAGATGAAGCGTTTCCCGAAGCGGAGCAATTTACCTACCAAACGGAAATATCCGACCCGGAACACGAACTTCAAACGCTGCTTGGCCGCTTGCTTACCTGCACTGATGACGACATTTACCTGATTCTGGTTCGACAGTCTGTTGCCTGCGCTGAAAGCCTCAAGTCCCAGCAAAAATATGACTGTCTGTTTCCACTTGTTGAACTGCTCGCCAGCCACGCCAGCGACGAATGGCGCAGTGTACGCAAGGGAGAGTGTGCGCAGTTTGCCCTCGAACAGGTTATCGCATCAGGTGATTTTCTTCAGATTGCCCTTGAGCGGGCAGGAAGGGAACATGAGCTCTCGCACAAAGCCCTCCATGCGCTTTTAAAAGCCGGCGGGGACGCTGCCATCACGCAGGCTGCCGAACTACTGGGACAGACAGAAAGCCTTGCCGTACGAAAGGCGCTTTCAACACTCCTGGGTACCATGGGTGAAGCTGCCGTACCTCCGCTTCTGAAATTCATGGATGATTCACGGTGGTTTATCATACGGAATATTTGCGCTATTCTCGGCGTTATCGGCAGTCACAATGCGCGGGCAGCATTGATTTCATGCCTGCGCCACCCCGACCTCCGCGTGCGCAAGGAGGCTGTTCGCGGGCTTGCAAACCTGGGAGGACATAAGGCAGAGGATGCAATCCTCGCCATTCTGCGCGATACTGACGCCCCTCTGTATCCTCAGGCCATCGCGTCGCTTGGCGGAATGAAAAGCAGAAGAGCATTGGCCGAACTTATGATATTCGTGTTTTCAAGAGACCTCTTCCTGAAATCACTTTCGCTCAAAATCGAGGCGCTGGCATCTATCGCTGCAATCGGTGATACACAGGTAACGCCGTACCTTGTCACTCTCCTTGATGAACGTTTTTTACTGGCCCCAACCCGTGGACGGCAGCTAAAAACAGCCGTTGCACTCTGCCTTGGCAAACTTGGTGACGAAAGGGCCGTACCACGCCTTAACGCACACGTTTCAAGTGGCGGAGAATTTGGGGCAGCTTGTTCTAACGCGCTATTACTTATTGAAAAGCAGGGGAAACAGTGATGGAATCTCTCGATAAAACAAATGCGCTTCGGCTGATCACGCTTTTTTCCGGGGCGGTAAAGGGAATATCTTTTTATCCGGCATCTCACCCGGCAATCAAGCAGCCGCTGGCAGAACTGTATGGCATTCTGGAAGCGGCTCTACGCCTTAAAGAGCAGGTTTCATGGGGGCTTATCGACGGCATGATGTTCTTCGAAGATCACCTCTTTACGATACCTTCCTCCGCAATCGCCGACCTGACAAATCAGATGACGGAAAAGGAGATTGGCCGGATTGTAGCGACTTCGGCATGCTCGCTTGAAGAGCTGGAAGCATTCATAAAATTGTTCGCCGTTAAGGGTATTCACTGTGATGTTCTTTCCCGTCAAATGAAGGAGAAGGGAATTGCGGGGCTGACGCTTGTTCGCCACGGAGATGAAAGCTTCGATCAGGCCAATAAGCCTCTAGAGGACGACGCAACTGATGACCACGCAAAAACGTATAACCAGGCACTTTCCGCAGTGCGGACGATCTGCCGCGATATTGAACGCGGCCGTATTCCTAACAGTGGTCCGCTGATATCTATTGTCGACCGGATGGTCCAGATCACCATGCAGGAACCATGGGCGATGCTTGGGTTAACCATGATCAATGACTACGATAATTATACGTTTAATCACTGCGTGAACGTTGGTGTTCTCTCGATGGCATTAGGAACGTCTCTTGGCATGGATGAAAAGGCAATAAAGGATCTCGGCATTGCAGGGCTCTTGCATGACATCGGCAAGACCATGATTCCAAAAGGAATTCTTAATAAACCGGGCAAACTGTCCAGTACAGAATTTGATGAGATGAAGCGACATCCGGAACTCGGGTCAAAAATCATCCGCGAAATGAAGGGACTGGCTCCGCATATCTCCTCGGTGGTGCTTGGCCACCACATCCACTACAACCGAAGCGGGTACCCTGAATGGGCAAGTAATCTTCCGTTTAGCCAGATGATCGACATTGTAGCCATCGCAGACACGTATGATGCCATTACAACCCTGCGCGTCTACCAGCATCCGGTTAATCCGAATACCGCGCTTAACCAGATGCAGAATATGACGAATACCATTCTCGACGGGAAAATTGTTGGATGCTTTATAGAAATGATGGGTAATTATCCAGTGGGAACCCTTGTGCGGCTTGATACGAATGAAGTTGCGATTGTGTATCGCCCGAACCCGCTTAATGAAAATGCCCCTCTTGTGAGAATCCTGTTTGACGATGAGGGCAATAGGCTCCCTGTTCCGTTTGAACAGGCACTGATTGAGCCGGATGGATCGCGCTATGCCGAGATAGTTGCAGTTGTTGATCCATTATTGAAAAACATCGATATCGGAAAATTAGTTACCAGCGCGACTCTCTGAGTATTAGTCGGTTAATTCAGAAGGGGCATTCGACTGAGTGCGGTTGCCGCAGCCTGTCGTGTTGAAGCGTGAGGAGAAGCAAGGAGTGCGGCAATTTGATCTGATGAAGAGACATCATTGAGTCCTGCCAGGGTCAACGCTGCCTCTGCCTCCAGCACACCGTCACTTGCATTGAGAAATGTACGCAACTTCTTGATGACGTCTGCGGGAACTGCGAAACGAGAAAGGGCTGCAATCGCCCGGGCCGCAACTGCCGCACATTCATCATCAAGAATCTCTACCAGAGTCCCCAGAGTTGCCGGCAATGCCAACTTCCCCAGTACCGCCACAGCTGCTGAGCGAATATCCACTTCAACGCGCCGGGCACAATACACAAGCGGCGGAATAACCTTCTCCCCGCCAATCTCGCCAAGGGCATAAATGGCACCAATTTTTGCTCCCATGTTCCCGGTTTTAAGTGTGGCAAGTACGCCTTCAATACTGCTGGCCGCCTCCAGTGTCTCGATTGCAGCGGCAGCGGCGATTCGGACACCCGGGACCGGGTCTTTCAGCAGCGGCCGCAACAGACCTATGCGTGATCGGGCGATTTCTTTCATGTCTTTGTATGTACCAGAAACGTGGTGTCGAGACAATTACAAAGTTATCATGTTTTATTATTTGTGACTTGTACATAACATCGTGTTTCTGATATATTGTCGAACCGTTTCACTACAAGTTGAGTAAAGATAGCGTATGCAGGTGCCTCAACGCTGCGGATGCTGCACGCAACAAAGGAGATGTATCTTATGTTGGGACCGATAGAAATTAAACCGGGACTCTACTGGATCGGATCTGAGGATCCGGACCTGAGAGTTTTTGATGACCTTTTTCCAACAGAGCATGGTACCAGCTACAATGCCTACCTGCTCAAAGGGACAGAGAAAACCGTTCTTATTGACACCGTAGAAGAGAAAGACGTTGACGAATACATGGATAAGGTCAGGTCTCTGGTTGACCCCAAAACCATCGACTATATCATTGTAAACCATACGGAGCACGACCACTCCGGTTCATTGTCATACCTTCTTGAACAGGCTCCGCAGGCAATGGTCTACTGCACAACGGCAGCCAAGAATTTTCTCGGCAACATTCTGCACAGACAGATCACCTGCCATACAATAAAGGACGGAGAGACACTTGATTTGGGGGGACGGACACTCCGTTTCATCACCGCTCCCTTTCTCCACTGGCCTGACACAATGTTTACCAGGCTTGAGGAAGATAACGTCCTCTTTTCCTGCGATGCATTCGCTGCCCACTACTGGAAAACCGGCTATATCTTCAACGATGAAGTTGATGACTTCACCTCTGCCCGTCATTTCTACTTTGATTGCATTTTCCGCCCTTTCAAGGACAAGGTTCTCGCTGCAGTTGAAAAAATTCGTCACGATGTCATCGATATCATCTGCCCCAGCCATGGCCCGGTCATCCGCAAAGATCCATGGAAGGTAATCCAGCAGTTTGAAAGCTGGAGCAAGCCGACATCGCAGAACAAGAAAATTGTTCTCCTGTTCCTGTCGCCCCACGGAAGTACTGAAAAAATGGCCCATGCCGTTGCCGCTGGCGCACATCAACACGGGATTGAAGTTGCCAGTTATCATATCAACAGTCTTAATGCCAGTGAACTGCGCAATCTGATGGAAGAGGCGGATGCCCTGCTCTTCGGCATTCCGACATTTAACCGTGACATTGCAAAACCGATGTGGGATGTGCTGGCGTATCTCAGCACGGTAAAACTGAAAACTAATCTGGCAGGAATATTCGGCAGCTACGGCTGGAGTGGAGAGGCATGCAAGATGGCAGAAGACCGTCTCAAAACCCTCGGTTTCAAACTTGTTGCCGACACGGTACGGACAACGTTTTCACCGAAACCGGAAGTGCTTGAGCAGTGTGAAGCGCTTGGCCGGGCAGCGGCTGATGCGGTTGCAGCTCGGTAAAGTTCAGACTTAAACCGCGGACAGACAGATGGGGCGAGCATCAAGCTCGCCTCTTTTTTTTTAAAAAAACGGATGACGCTACCTATTAAGTTCATGATCGTACATCATCACCAATCTGGTTCGATTCTCCAGACAGAGTTGACATAACTTCCCGGAATCCTTCCACACCTCTCCGGCCAACCATTCACCAGCCTGGGCATATTCGGATTGCGCCGCGTTCTCATCATACTCCTTGCCGCACATGGTACAGGTTTTCACAGTATTTCCCCCTCCCCCGCCAGCGATCGCTCGTACTCCCGGCGCAGCATTTTATGATCCGCCGTACCGATTATGCTCCACGGCAGAACCTCCGCCACGCCAATCGTTCGCTGAACATACAAGTCGGTATCAATACCACAGGATTTTGCCGCCTTTTTAAGGTTGGAACCTTCTGCCATTTCTATCAACAGACCTGACAGGCGACGGTCACCGCGGGACAGGAGAGCCTGCAGATACGACTCACGCAGGCTTTCGACCTTTAGTTTAACATTGGATAGACGTCTCACGCGACTTTCCAGCAGTTTCACCTTCCGCTCCAGAGATGGGAGCTGTTCCATACCGCACCACTGGAATGGGGTAAATGGTTTAGGAATAAAGGGGTTGACTGATACTGTTATTTCACCCAGTCGTTTGTTGGCACGGCCACGCTCAATTACCCGTTCGCGGATCGTCTCAATCAATTGTACCATCTCATCAAGGTCGGCATCAGTTTCCCCCGGCAGACCGATGATGAAATAAAGTTTCAGATTAAGAATATCGTGGGCAATCAGCATTTCACAGGCATCAAGAATCTGCTTCTCGGTCAGATTTTTACGCATTCTGTCGCGCATGCGCTGTGAACCTCCCTCGGGAGCCAGCGAGATTGTTTTGTGCCCGCTGGCGATCAGCGCAGCGAGCATGTCGGGATCAATTCGATCAATGCGCAGCGATGAAACTGACACTTTGGCACCCCTGTCAACTATATAGCGGCAGAGTTGCCCAATACCGGAGTAATCAGAGACGGCTGCCCCAACCAACCCCACTTTACCCCGATGTTCAAGCCCCCGGTCGATCAGGGTAACAACATGATCGAATGGCTGTTGCCGGAACGCTCCGTAGATAAACCCGGAGCTGCAAAAGCGGCAGCCTCGCGGGCATCCCCGACTGACTTCAACCAGGAACATATCTCCAAATTCGGTATTCTCTGTCAGAATTTGTGATGAAGAGGGTTTATGTTTATCCAGGCAGACCGGTACGCGTGATACCGGCAATGGAGCACCGGCATCGGCAGTAAAGCCTGTTAGCACACCTTCGTCATACGTCGGCTGGTATAACGCAGGGACATACACCCCGGAGACCTTTGCAAGCGCCTGGAGCAGGCCGAACCTTCCGTTATCAACGGGAGATAGTAGCACAGCGACCAGTTCGGGGATGATATCCTCTCCTTCCCCGATACAGATGGCATCTATAAATTCAGCGACCGGTTCAGGATTAATAAAGAATGCGGCCCCCCCGGCAATAACCAGCGGGTCGGACTGGCTTCTTGTTCGAGAGTAGTGAGGAAGCCGTGCCAGTGTGAGAATGCGGGGAATATTCAGATAATCCGGCTCAAATGATGTGGAAAAAGCGAGTACATCAAAAGCAGACAGGGGAGTTGAAGTTTCCAGTGAGAGCAGCGAGTTCCCACTCCGGCTGTATTCGTCCAGTTCTTCGCGATCAGGCAGGAACGCCCGTTCACAACGAATATCGCTCGATCCGGAAAGTAACGCATAGACAGTCTGAAATCCAAGACTGCTCATGCCGGTTTGGTAGCGAGTCGGAGAGACCAGACAGATTGAAAGCTGTCCTACTCGCGCGTATCGGCTGAGATGCGTTTCCGCCTGGAGTAATGCCCGGTGATGGGAACGGATATCCCTGTTCATTTTTGAGCAACCGTCGAAGTGGAAGTGGTTTCAAAAGACAAACGCCGCAGAAGCGGCGTTTGTAAACAAATATCAACGTGGATCGGCATACCCTAGATTTTTGCAAGCGAGACGTTCTGTGGAAAGTCGGCAGAAACCGTCAGCGTGCTGAGTGATGCATCCCTGAAATGCGCCGGTACATACAGGGCACCGTTCTGCACGTGATCTGACAACCGGGCTTTCAGTGATACTGAGCCCGCATCAGAGGTTATTGAAACAGCATCTCCCGCACTGATTCCCAAGGAAGCTGCATCCTGTGAAGTCATTTCAACGTAGGCTTCGCGGACTATCAACAGATTGTTTTCCGACATGGTTGTCATTGAACCGTTATGGTGCAGCACCGGCCCGATAGTAAGGGCAAACGGACGTGCGGCATGAGGCGGAGCTACTGGTGAAAGCGGCTGGCAGACAGCTGTAGTCGTGCGATTTTTGACCCGCCCCATACGGCACCCGTCATGATCGCAGACCTCACTGTAAAGGGCCGTCAGCTGTGTTATCTCGTGATGCAATGCGTCAGCATTCTGTGCAACATTGACAGAACCAGAGGTGATCAAGGCATACAACGTCTGCAGAATGTCGCTGTCCGTTCGGCATCCACCCGCCGGCTTGACTGCTGCGTTGAAGCATTGAACTCTATTGTCGACCGAGGTGAACGATCCTGATTTTTCGGCACCTGTGGCAGCCGGAAGCACTACATGAGCCATCCTGGCAGTCTCAGTCATGAAAAGATCCTGTACTATCAACAGTTCCAACTTTTGCAGCGCCTTAATAACGCGGGTGCGGTTGGGGATGAAATGGAGCGGGTCACTCCCCATGACGTACAGTGCCTTGATTTGTCCGGATTCAATCGCATCCACTATCTGAAAGAGATTTTTGCCCGAAACCGTCGGAACGGTGGTTTTCCACGACTCAGCAAACGCCGCGGCAGCGTGTTCATAGGTATGGTAGCCGGGCAGGTACTCCGGGCAGACACCCATATCCAGCATACCCTGAGTATTATTTTTCTCGTCCAACGGATAAATACCCGCCCCTGACTCGCTCACGGCACCGGTAAGCAGTGCCAGATTCACTGTTCCGGCAACGGCATTCCTGGCATCAGCGGAACGGACGACGTCGGCGCCATAGATCACCGCCGTACGACCGCCTGAAGGAATCATGGCAGCAGCGGCACGAAACTGGGTCTCGGTGATTCCGGAAACCTCAGTGATGCGCTCGAACGAAAGAGCCTCCAGTGACGATTTCAGCTGTTCCACCTGTGAAAGATTCGCCGTATCAGCACCCCCTTCAGCAAGCACGGCTTTGTTAAGACCCGCAACCAGCCAGGCCTCACTGCCGGGACGGCATTGCAGAAACGCATTGGCGTATTTGTTAAGTGAGCTTGCACGACTGCCCGCCAGCACAATCTTTGCATCATTTTTTATCGACGCCTGAATCATGCGATAGGCAAACCCGGCGGATTCAGCTTTGAGATCAGCCCCAATCACCACGATTGCCGTAGCCTTTTCTAAAGCTTCCATTCCGAATGTACCGCCGCTATAGCCCAGCATCTCCCACTGAATTACCTGTGCAGGAAAAAAGCCGAGACGGGCTTCAGAGTCTATATTGTTGCTTCCGAGCGCACCCCTCATTAATTTCTGAAAGAGATAACTCTCTTCGTTCGTGACACGGGGTGAACCGATGCCGGCACAGGCGGACCCACCGGACACGCTCACAACTTCTTTCAGTCGTGCGGCAACGGTCCCGAGTGCATCGTCCCAGGATGTTTTTTTCAACTGGCCTGAAGTATCCCTCATCAATGGTGACAGTATACGTTGCGGAGAATTAAAAGCGGCATAGCCAAATCGGCCGTTAATACAGAGGTTCCCTTTGTTATAGCCGTCATCCGAGCTCGTAACGCGCTCAACACGTCCACTATTGCTGACGTGATATTCAATCTCGCACCCGGATGAACAGAATGCACAGACACTCCTGGTCACGTTAAACGTCCAGGGGCGGCCCTTGAACTTGAATGGTTTACTGATAAGAGTGCCGGTAGGACAGGCACCAATGCAATTGCCGCAGAAATCGCAGTTCAGCGGCTCACCGGAAGTAGTGTCAATTATCGTGTTGTCTCCGCGGTCAACGACCTCGATCGCTTCGCGTCCGACAACCTCGCGGCAGACCTTGACGCATTTTTCGCAGAGAATGCAGCGGTTAGGATCGCTTTCCAGCAGTTTCCAGTCATATCGTATCGGCAACCGCTCCAGATCGGCACCGTAGTTGTTTTTATCAACCTTAAGCGTATAGCACGTATCCTGAAGGTCACACTCACCTGCGGCATCACAGATCGGACAGTCCAGCGGGTGATTTACCAGCATCAATTCAAGAGTTTTCTTACGGGCGGCCTCAAGCTCCGGCGATGTCGTTGTAACAGTGATGCCGTCTTTTACCGGGGTGTTGCAGGCGGTCATAAATCTCTCGACACCTTCAACCTTGACCACGCAGATGCGGCAGGCACCGGTGGTGGAAACCTTTTTTAACCAGCACAGCGTCGGGATCTTAATGCCCAGCTCCGCTGCCGCTTCCAGAATTGTGGTGCCGACAGGCACCGTTACCTGTGCTCCGTCAATTGTCACTGATGCCGTTGTTTTCTTCTCGCTGGACTCTGTATGTGCCATGCCATCTATCTCCAATACGTTCTTAAATGCAAATGAGCAAAACTAGACTGCCACCATCGCCATGCGGTAACACCGCAAACACCGATCCGCCTCGATCTGTGCAGTCGTGTCGCTGAAACCGAGCTCGACCTCATTGTAGTTACCTTTTGCGGCGCGCTCCCGACCATGAACCTCTTTCTGATTGGCACGGTCAGCGGAGTCAAGCCAGGGGACGCTTTCACCCTTGTCGTAAACGCCCAGGTAGGTCAGCAGGTCATCGAATATATCCTGCTCGGAGAGATATGCCTTTCCCTCTTCAAGCCAGCGCTGAATGACTAGTGCGGCCCGGTGGGCGTTTCCGATGCACGCAACCACGGTCAGAGGTCCGATTTCAGCATCTCCGCCGGCAAACACGCCGTCGCAGTCGGTAATCAGCGAGCGGGAAAGCATATTGCCCATGCCATCTTTCAGGTCCTTGCCGGCTGCGTCTTTCAGGGGCAGATATTTGGTAACAACCGTATTCCACTTGGTGATGTCAATTCCCATATCGGGCGGGATAAAGCCAAGATCCGGATCCTGGCCGATTGTCGGGATAATGGTGTCACATTCAACAATAAATTCACTGCCCGGTACCGGCTCCGGACGGCGACGACCGGAGGCATCAGGCTCTCCCATGGCCATTCGGACACATTCAACACCGGTCACTTGATCATTCGCGTCAACAACGACTCTGGTCGGCAGAACCTGGAATTCAAAGCGGACCCCTTCCTCATCAGCACCGTCAACCTCCCATACGTCGGCCGGCATCTCCTTGCGGGAGCGGCGATACAGCAGGACGGACTCCTCGGCGCCTTCGCGCAGAGCGACACGGACACAGTCGATCGCAGTATTACCACCACCGACAA